>CAZLFE010000027.1:9443-22784 GCA_964558725.1 uncultured Nitrospiraceae bacterium
AGGTGATGTTATCGAGCCAGAGGGTGGAGTTGCAGCCATTGGCTCCGGGGGTCCCTATGCCCAGGCATCGGCAAAGGCGCTTTATGAAAACACATCCCTTTCAGCAAGAGAGATTGTGGAGAAATCCATGAGTATTACCTCAGATATCTGTATCTATACAAACAAAAATACAACTATTGAGGAGCTAACATAAAATGACGGATAATCTTACTCCGAGAAAGATCGTAGAAGAACTCGACAAGTACATCATAGGCCAGCATAATGCGAAGAAGGCAGTTGCTATCGCCATGAGGAACAGGTGGAGAAGGCAGAAGCTTTCTCCTGAATTGAAAGATGAGGTCTTGCCAAAGAACATCATTATGATAGGCCCTACTGGTGTGGGCAAGACTGAGATAGCAAGGAGACTCTCCAGGCTTGCAAATGCTCCATTTTCAAAAGTCGAAGCATCAAAGTTTACAGAAGTAGGCTATGTAGGCCGCGATGTTGAGTCAATAGTCAGAGACTTGGCAGAGATATCAATCAGCATGGTGAAATCAGAACACGTAGAAAAGGTACAGGAAAAGGCAAAGATTCTTGCAGAAGAACGTATTCTTGATCTGCTCCTCCCACAGCCAAGAACAAGGGGAACAGGGGTCGAAGAGGAAGAGAGAGAGAGGTATAAGGAGACAAGGGAAAGGCTCAGGGCACACCTCAAGGATGGAAAACTCGACAACAGATATGTAGATATAGAGGTAAAAGAAAAGGTGATCCCCTTTGGTGTTGTTTCAAATGTGGGCCTTGAAGAACTTGAAATAAATCTCAAGGAAATGCTCGGTAATTTCTTGCCTGAAAAGCCAAAGAGAAAGAAAGTGAAAGTTCCTGAAGCCTTGAGTATCCTGACGCACGAAGAGGCAACTAAACTCATTGATATGGACAAAGTGACAAAAGAGGCGATTGAACGGGTAGAGCAATCAGGAATTGTATTTATTGATGAAATAGACAAGATAGCAAGCAGAGGGTATTCACATGGCCCTGATGTCTCACGTGAGGGTGTCCAGAGAGACCTTTTACCAATTGTTGAAGGCTGCACAGTAGCAACAAAGCACGGGCCTGTGAAAACAGATCATATCCTTTTCATTGCTGCCGGAGCCTTTCACATGACGAAACCCTCTGACCTTATTCCAGAACTTCAAGGAAGATTTCCTATCAGAGTTGAACTTGATCCCCTCGGCAAGGACGAATTTGTAAAAATACTGACTGAACCGTATAATGCCTTGATCAAACAATATACTGCCCTGCTTTTTACTGAACTGATCGAAATAAATTTTACAAAGGATGCAATTGATGAAATTGCAGACATCGCAGCATATGTGAATGAAAAGACAGAAAATATTGGTGCGCGAAGACTGCACACTGTCCTGGAGAAACTCCTCGAAGATATATCATTCGAAGCCCCTGAAAAGAAAAATGGCAGATTAACTATAAACAGAGACTACGTCAAAGGCAAACTCAGTGATATCGTTAAAGACGAAGATTTGAGCAGGTATATATTGTAGGGATTGGATAGAATTTCATTCCAGAGTGTCTCTCAAAAAGGAATTACTGCAAAACATTTTCTCTACGCGCCTCGCTTTACGTCTCTCCTGATAAGCTTCAATAAGTTCCGCTCTCTCCATTAACCATACATGAGCCTTCGGCTCACAAAGGGACATGAAACACCCTCCCTTAATCCCCTCCCATCAAGGGAGGGGACGATAAGTGGAGGATGGGTGGGGGTTACATTCCCTCTCCCCTTGTGGGAGAGGGCAAGGGTGAGGGGTATTTCGGAGCAATACGTAAGAAAAATTTTTCTTCCATTATCACTACAATTTTGTTATAAATGATACACCTGAAGGAACGTAATAATGATCCGTTATATTTTTTCACTCATACTTGTGTTCGTTTTCATGCTATCCTCTTGTGCTTCTGCACGGTATGAAACAGATGCAAGTGCGCGTTACGCCCTTGCTTCATGGTACGGCCCTGATTTTCATGGCAGGCCAACAGCCTCAGGAGAAATATTTGACATGAATGCCTTCACCTGCGCCCACAGGGAATATCCTTTTGGCTCAAAATTAAAGGTTACTTACCTCTCAAACGATAGGACTACAAGCTGTCTGGTGAATGACAGAGGTCCATTCATCGATGGAAGAGATCTGGATTTGTCTTATGCTGTTGCAAAAGAATTAGGTCTGATAGGAGAAGGTGTCGGTACGGTCAGGATTGAATATATAGGCAGGGACAACAGGTACATAAGAGAAGTAAGAGACATCTCAAATGCTGGGCTTGTCACCATACAGATCGGTTCTTTTAAAGAAGTTTCAAATGCTACGCGCCTTAAAATGGCACTCGAGATCAGATATGATAAGGTGTATATCACAGAGGCTGATATTAATGGCAGCAGATTTTACAGAGTCAGAATTGGAACGTTCCGCGTAAAAGGAGATGCCTTACACCTCTCTAAAATCCTATCAGATGAGGGATATGAAGTCTTGATAACCAATTACGATGAAAAGATGTAAATAGAAATCTCCGACGTTATCACATGATTTAAAAAGAGATTCACATGGAACAACTTCCGTTAGAAACAGATAAATTCATTTCCACCCTGAATACTATATTCTCTACCCTCAATATTGATGAAATACTTACTACAGTTGTCAAAGAAATACAGTCAATCCTCAAGGCTGACAGAAGCACCCTGTACTTGGTTGACAGGGAAAGTAATGAATTGTATTCCAAGGTTCTGCAGGCAGAAGGTCTTATAGAGATACGTGTGCCCTTAACGAAAAGCAGCATTGCTGGTTATTCGGCTATAACAAAAAAGATTGTAAATGTTAAGGATGCTTATGATGATACGGAATTGAAAGTCATCGACAGGGAGCTTTGCTTTGACAGGAGATGGGACAGAGAGAGTGGATACAGGACAAAAAGCGTATTAGTCATACCTATTCCTGTAAAGACAGGCGGTAGCGTGATCGGTGTGTTCCAGACACTGAATAAACCTGATGGTTTCTCAGGCTCTGATGTAGCAACTATGGAGCAGTTTTCATACTTACTGAGTATTGCCTTACATAACGCTCTTTTATACCAGACCATTGAAGACGAAAAAAGACTTAAGGAATACATCCTTGATGATATTGAAGAGGGTGTCTGTATTTTGGATACAAAGAAAAGGATTATTTCTGCAAGTAAATTCTTAGAGGTTATGAGTGGAATGAGATATCCTGTCCAGGAAATGATTGGAGAATACTTTTTTGAACTCTTCCCCAACTTCACCAACACCCAGCTTGAAGAAAAAATAAATGAAGTGTTTCTTTGCGGATTTAAAAGGATAGCATTATTAGAGGTGCTCGAGGTAAAAATCATCCCTTATCTTGATGATAAGAGTAAGGTGAAAAGACTGATACTCATCTTTACCCCGTTAGAAAAAAAGCCCTGTTCCTATAGCGAGGATAGGGGTGAAAGTCCCACCCGAACTCTCTAACGAGGTTTACGAGAATATGATGACTTCAAGAATACCATCAGGAAAAAGCTTTGAAGAACTCCTTATGGAAAGTAAGCTTCTGACAGGAGAAAAACTGCGGGAGCTTTCTGCAAGGGTTATAAAAGAAAAGAAGAGTATTGAGCAAATTCTTTTAGAAACCGGTTTCTCTGAGGAGAAGTTAGCTGCGGTAAAAGCCGGATACCTCGGCTACGAATTTGTAAATCTCTCCTCTTATCCCGTGCCACCATCAGAATTGTTAAAGCATATTAAGCCGGCATATGCAAAGAATTACAAGGTATTGCCTGTAACATATGATGACGGTACTCTTACCATTGCTATGGTCGAACCAAGGGACTGTATGACACTGGATGAAGTAGTCCGCCTTTACAGAGATGCAAAATTCAGGATAAGGGACGTAAGGGTAGTGATGACCTCATCAAAACAACTCTTTGCAGCCATTGATAAATTCTATGCAGTTCCAAGAGAAGAAGTGGAGATGAAAAGTATCCTGACCCAGGTTGCAGCGAGCTTTAAACAGAGGGTAGAGATTGCAGAGGTAGCACGAGAGGATGCTACAGAAAATAGCGGGCCAATTGTCATGCTTGCCAATATGGTCATTGAGAAGGCATTCAAAAAAGGAGCCAGTGACGTTCACCTCGAACCTGCCTTAGACCATCTGCGCATAAGATACCGTATAGACGGAGAGCTTTCAGAGGTCATGATAGTTCCAAAATATGCGCAGGACGCCCTCATAACGAGATTGAAGATCATGTGTGATATGAGGTTGGATGAGAGGCGGCAGCCTCAGGATGGAAAAATAGATTTTACAAAATATAATCCTGTTGCCACGATAGACATCCGTGTTTCAACTGTGCCAACGCCTTATGGAGAGGATGTGGTAATGAGAATCCTTGATAAAAAGAGCGATATTCTTTCCCTCGCTATGCTGGGATTTAATGAGCACAACATGAGATTGTACAAAGAAGCTATCAGTGCACCCTATGGTGTTATTCTCCATGTTGGTCCTACTGGCAGTGGAAAGACAACCGCCCTTTATGCTGCCCTCAAAACCCTTGACACCATTGATGTCAAGATAGTTACCGCAGAAGACCCTGTGGAATATACCCTCGGAGGTCAGATAATACAAAGCCATATTAATCCTGTTGCAGGATTTACCTTTGCAAAGGCAATAAGGGCATTTATGAGGCATGACCCTGATATCATCCTGATAGGAGAGGTCAGGGATCTGGAAACAGCAAAAACCATGATTGAGGCTTCACTTACGGGACATCTTGTTTTTTCTACCATCCACACAAATGATGCTGTTGGAACGGTAACAAGGCTCATGAAGATGGGCATCGAGCCATACCTTATTGCAGACTCCTTACTTTTAGTATGTGCCCAGAGACTTGTAAGAATGATATGCCCTAAGTGTAAAGAATCTTATACAGTAACTGGTGAAGAAGTGGGGTTATCAAAGGGTGACATTAAACAAGGAACAACCCTCTACAGGGGCCGAGGTTGCAATGCGTGCGGCGGGATAGGTTATAAGGGACGAACAGGTGTATTCGAGCTCTTTTCAATGAATAAGAAGTTGAGAAGCCTTTTCATAAAAGGGGCTACAACTGAGGAATTAGAGCGAATAGCTAAAGAAACAGGCATGAGGACATTAAGACAGGATGCCATAGAAAAGGCATTAAAAGGTATTACAACCCTCGAAGAGGTTGTTTCAACTACCCTCGCAGAGTGATAATGACTGCACTGCCGAGTACCTTCCTCATCTCATCCCCATTGCTTTCTCAAGATTCGCCTGTGAGACTTTATAATTATAGAGGGCCTGTATGTAAGACAGTTTTGCGTTCGCCAGCAATACCTCTGCATCGGTAACCTCGATGGGATTTCCAACGCCGGCAGCATATCTTCCAATTGCGATTTCGAAGTTCTCCTGCGCCTGTTTTACTCCGAGTTCCGCTGTAGGGATACTCTCTTCCGCTTGTTTAAGATTCAGGTATGCCTGCTGTACATCTGAGAATATGCTTTGCCTCAGTAATTCTTCGTTTGCCTTCAGGACATTCAGATTGGCTTTTGCTTCTTCAACCTGATATTTCGTTAAAAATCCGCTGAAGAGAGGAAATGTAAGGGCCGCACCAACATCCCATCCATGATCAAGGGGAAATTTTTCTCCGGACCAGCTATAAGCTGCATTTCCTGTTAATACAGGATAGTAACCTGTCTTTGCAAAATCAATAGAGCTTTCTGCTGCCTGTTTTCTTGCGATGATTGATTGCAAATCTGGCCTCTTTTTATATGCTTTATCGAGGGCATCTTCAAAAGTTATAGTGTATTTCTGGAATGAAAGAATATCCACGAGAATATATTCCGGCGCGTCTGGAACACCTATTGCGTTATTCAGGTTTACAACAGATAATTTTAGCGCATTTTCGGCCTTTATCAAATTCAGCTTTACATTGCTAAGATCCGCCTCTGCCTTTGTTACATCAAATTTCGGTTTTGTGCCGACTTCATAAAATCCCCTTGCCTGCTCAAGGTGCTGCTGGTACTGTTTTACGGTATCTGCGGAAACATCCATGTTCCGTTTTGCTTGCAATACTCCATAATATGCCTGCCTCACATTAAATACTACCTGTCCTAAAACATTTTCGAGATCTGAACGTGTTGAATCAAGATTGAAATTCTGGATCTTCACCTGTGTCGGGGTCTTTCCAAAATCATAGATCATCTGGCTGAGATTGAATCCAGTGAAATATTGATCAAAGGCCTCGTTCTTTCCACTGACATTACTCCCACCGGCTGAAGAACCTGTTGTATTGTTTGAAGTCACCCTTGATGAAAACGATATTCTGTTATAGTTTGATGTCCAGTTTATTTGGGGATAATAATTTGACTTTGCCTGGCCGACGCGGCTTGCATTTGCATTGACGTTATGTATCGCCGCTGCTATGTTCGGATGCATCTTGAGAGCTATTTCAACACATCTCTCCAGATTCAGCGATTCTCCCTTTTTAATAATCTCCTCTGCTTTCACTTTGAAAGGTATTACGAACATTAAAAATGCTATGAAAAAGATTAACCCTTTCATTCTAACCTCCTATATGTGCCTTAACAATCTCAGATTCTTTCTTACCCTTATGCTTGCGAAGCCGGATGTTTATTATTTCCTGGAACTTGTCCATATAATAAAACACCACAGGGGTTATATACAGCGTCAGGAGCTGGGAAACGACCAATCCTCCAACAACAGCCAGACCCAGCGGGCGACGGGATTCAGCGCCCGCACCGAATCCAATAGCGATGGGCAAGGTTCCCATGAGTGCTGCCATAGTGGTCATCATGATCGGGCGGAAACGTATTAATGCGCCCTCATAGATCGCGTCTATCGGAGCCTTTCCTTCCTTTCTCTGCGCCTCGAGGGCAAAGTCGATCATCATGATGGCATTCTTCTTGACTATCCCCATAAGCATGATGACACCCACAAAAGCATAGATATTAAGTTCCTTATGAAAAAGCATAAGGGTTATGAGGGCCCCGAAGCCAGCAGCGGGAAGTCCTGAAAGGATGGTCAGAGGATGGATGAAGCTCTCGTAGAGGATTCCAAGCACGATATAAATGACTAAGAGAGCCATTATCAAGAGCAGCCAGAGCCCTTTCATTGACGACTGAAACGCTTGGGCAGTCCCCTGGAAGCTGGTGCTGACTGTTTGCGGCAAGGTTGCGCGCGCAAGTTTATCCACTACATTCACAGCATCCCCCAGTGATACCCTTGGTTTAAGGTTGAAGGAGATAGTAACTGCTGGGAGCTGGCCAAGGTGATTTAAGGTCAGTGGGCCGGTGTTTCGTGTGAGCGTCGCCAGGGTGTTTAAAGGCACCAGTTGGCCGGTGATAGAATGGATATAGAGCATTGACAGAGCCGATGGATCTGTCTGGTACTGAGGTTCCAGCTCAAGAATGACCTGATACTGGTTGTTGGGCGCATAAATGGTCGAAACCTGACGAGAGCCGTAGGCATAATAGAGGGCATCCTCCACCTGCTGGGCTGTAATGCCGAGGGCAGAAGCCTTGTCGCGGTTGATATCGATATTGACCTGGGGATTATTTATCTGCAGGTCACTGGTCACATCCTGCAGTTGGGGCAGCGCCCGCATCTTACTTTCCAGTTCCATGGCCGACCGATAGAGTTCTCCTGTGTCCGGACTCTGCAGGGTGAACTGGTACTGACTCTTCGTTAACTGGCCACCGATGCGGATAGCGGGAAGATTCTGCATAAACATCATGATGCCCGGCACCTGCAAGACCTTCGGCCGCAATTCCTGGATGATCTCGTCTGCGCTCAATGTACGTTCGCTGCGCGGTTTCAGGCGCATGAACATCCGGCCTGCATTATTCGCCACGCTGCTGGCACCGACGGCGGACATAAATGCAGCAATATTCGGGTCATTGGCGACTATGGCAGCCAGTTCCTTCTGATGCTTTACCATATCTTCAAAGGAGATGCCCTGGGCCGCCTCGGTAAAGGCAAAGATCTGGCCGGTGTCTTCAGACGGGAGAAATCCCATCGGAATTTTTGTGAACAAGAAAGCCGTCACCAGGGTGAGAATAATGGTGACCGCAAGGGTAGTCCGGCGGTAATTCAGGACAAGTTTCAGAGTCCTTTCATAGGTGTGCAGCATCCTTTCAAAAAAACGCTCAATGAAAAGATAAAGGCGGCTGTGCCGCGCAGTAGCCTGTGGACGTATGAAACGGCTGCAGAGCATGGGAGTAAGCGTCAGAGAGACAAAACCGGATATGAGGATCGCCATGCTTATGGTCACCGCAAATTCATGGAGAATTCGTCCGAGAATCCCGCCCATGAAGAGTACCGGGATAAAGACCGCAACAAGAGAGAGGGTCATGGATAAAATGGTAAAACCGATTTCTTTAGAACCAGTGAGAGCAGCCTGAAAGACTCCCTCCCCCTTTTCTATATGTCGCACAATATTTTCGAGCATTACGATAGCATCATCCACCACAAATCCGACCGAAAGGGTGAGGGCCATAAGGGTGATGTTATTCACGCTGAATCCCATCAGATACATCGCAGCGAAGGTGCCGATGATCGAGAAAGGCAGCGCAAGGCTTGGAATTACGGTGGCGGAAATATTGCGTAGGAAAAGAAAAATGACCAGCACGACAAGACACAAGGCGAGGAAAAGAGTGAACTTGACGTCCCTGACAGATTCGCGAATGGATACCGAGCGGTCGTAAAGGATATCCAGCTTAACCGAAGGGGGGATCTGGATCCTGAAGCCCGGCAGGAGCTTCTTGATGCTATCCACCACTTCCACGGTGTTCGTGCCCGGCTGGCGCTGGATCGCCAGAACAACGGCGCGTTCGTTATTGTACCAGTTCGCCACCTTGTCGTTTTCTACACTGTCGATAACCCTGCCCAGTTCTTCGAGGCGGACCGGAGATCCGCTGCGGTAGGCCACAATCAGAGGACGATAAGCTGACGCATTGTAAAGCTGACCGGTTGCCTGAATGGTAAAAGCCTGCTTTTCGCCTTGAAGAGTCCCTGAGGGCAGGTTCACATTTCCGAGCGCCAGTGCGTTTCCTACTTCATCAATGCCTATCTTTCTATTCGCCAATGCCCTGGGGTCGAGCTGGGTGCGAACCGCAAATTTCTGAGAGCCGAAGACCTGTACCTGTGCAACGCCGCTGATCATGGAAATACGCTGGGCGATGAAGGTGTCCGCATACTCATAAACTGTAGAAATGGGAAGTATCGGTGAACTCAACGCGAGATAGAGAACGGGCTGGTCAGCGGGATTTACCTTGTTATAGGTTGGTGGGGTCGGCATGTTCTGCGGGAGTTGCTTCGCCGCCTTCGCAATCATTGCCTGTACGTCCTGACCTGCAGCGTCGATGTTTCTGCTGAGGTTGAACTGCAGCGTGATCCGGGTATTTCCGAGGGCGTTTGTGGAGGTCATTGAGTCGAGCCCTGCAATAGTAGAAAACTGCCGCTCCAAAGGAGTTGCCACGGCCGATGCCATGGTCTCCGGACTGGCGCCGGGCAGGCCGGCACTCACCTGGATCGTAGGGAAGTCCACATTCGGGAGATCGCTCACCGGCAGAAGCCTGTACGCGGCTATCCCGAAGACCAGGATGGTCATCATGACCAGTGTGGTCATGATCGGCCGCCGGATGAAAAGCTCCTGGATATTCATTATTTATTTGTCCTCGGCTTTGTTTTTAATTTCTACTTTGGAGCCGGGAACAAGCCGGAGCTGCCCGTCTGTAACGACTTTCTCACCGGACTGAAGCCCCTTTTCAATAACGGTTTCACTGTTGAGTGTCCTGCCCACTATAATGTGGCGGTCTTCAACAGTGAGATCGTTCTTTATGATAAACACATACTGCCCCTTCTGGCCTGTTTGAATTGACTGCGAGGGGACAACGATAGCATCGGGCTGTGTGGTTAATATCATGACTACATCAACAAATTGACCGGGCCAAAGCCACCTTACCTTATTGGCAAATGTTGCTTTCAACTTGATTGTCCCGGTAACAACGTCGACTGTATTATCAACAAAAGTCAGTATCCCTTCCTCAGGATTGTCTTCGCCTTTTGTTACGAAAGCCTTAACTCCCACTTTTCGGACGGACATGTATTTCTTTATTTCTGAAAGATATTGTTCGGGTACGGAAAAGGTCACATAGATGGGCTGAATCTGGTTAATAACTACCATAGGGTTGTCTGCATTTGCCTTGATCAGATTGCCCTGGTTCGACATGAGGTTCCCTGTCCTGCCGGTAATAGGGGAATAGATATAGCAGTACTTCAGCTGCAGGCGGGCATTTTCGACGACAGCCCTATCAGCGTTTACTATTGCATCAAAGGAAGCAGCGTTGGTGCGGATCTGATCATATTGCTCCTGTGCAACATAGCCCTTTTTTACGAGTTCGGCATAACGTCGGACCTCTTCCCGTGCATTTTCGAGTTGAGCCATATCTTTTGCGAGGTTTGCCTCAGCTTGCCTCAGCGCAGCCTCATAGGGACGAGGATCGATTGTAAAAAGAAGGTCACCTTTGTTTATGTCTTGGCCCTCTTTAAAATGGACGCTGGTAAGTATCCCACCGATCTGGGATTTAACCGATACCGTAGAATAAGCTTCAACATTGCCGATAACGCGGATCTGCACGGGGACAGTCTTTTGTACAACCGTGCTGGCTATTACCGGAATCGGAGGCTTTGGAGGCAGTCCAGATTTTTTGGAACAAGCGGGGAGGAAGGTTATCAATGCAATAGATAAAATGAAACAGACAATTGCTTGTAAAGATTTTACAAATCCCAAGTTTAGCTTAATCACTTTTGATTCTCCTATCTTCTCTTTGACTGTATTCAACTTATAGTTTATCAAGGATAGTTCTTCCCCCGAATAGTCGAGATATGCTCGATAAGGTTAATCCTTTCATTTCATAAAGGCGTATTATAACAACTGTTGGTTAGCTCATTCACAGACTTTGTACCCTATCATCTATTTCAATCCTCAACTCTGTATTTTCGCTGAAATATGTTTACTTCTTGTTACCTCAAGAGTGCGGTCATTCATATCTTAACGCGTCAATGGGGTCAAGAAGCGATGCCTTGTAGGCTGGATAAAATCCAAAGAATATTCCCACCAATCCTGAAAAACCAAATGCAAGAAATATCGAAAGTGGGGAGACTATGGTGCTCCATCCAAACAACATCGATAGTATCTTAGACCCTGATATGCCGATGACGATCCCTGCAACTCCGCCGATCATGGAAAGGATGATGGCTTCTATAATAAACTGGAGCCTGATGTCCCAGGTCTTTGCTCCGATTGCCATCCTGATGCCGATCTCTCTCGTCCTTTCAGTGACGGATACTAGCATTATGTTCATGATACCGATTCCTCCGACAAGCAGGGAAACAGATGCGATTGCGCCGAGCAGTAAGGTCATGACCCTTGTGGACTGCTCGGCAGCCTGCATCATCTGGGTAAGATTACGTACAGTAAAGTCATCGTCCTGCTTCTGTCCGATATGATGCCTCTGCCTCAGCAGTTCATTGATTTGCCTTTCCGCTGCGGCAAGGTCTTCGGTACTCTTCGCCTTCACCATGATCGTCCTTATCATTCCCGGGAACTGCGTACCGAAAAGCTGTTTCTGCGCTGTTGTCACAGGGACATAAATAGTATCGTCCTGGTCATGTCCGCCAGGATCCTGGCCTTTGGCCTCAAGGATCCCGATGACCGTAAACGGGATCTTTTTTATCCTTATGATCTGGCCGACAGGGTTTATTCCTCCAAAGAGGTTGTCAACAACAGTCTGTCCAAGCAAACAGACCTTTGCCGCTCTCCTGACCTCTTCCTCGGTGAACAGCCTTCCGTCTGAAAGGGGCCAGTCCCTTACATAAAGCATATCCATTGTAGTCCCTGTAATACCGGTGGACCAGTTCTGGTTTCCATAGACCACCTGTGCAACACCACTATGGACAGGGGCGACATACAATACTGAAGGACATTCCTTCTGTATCGCCACCGCATCCCCCAAGGTCAGAGTGGGCTGGGTCCCTGCCCCCATCCTTACTCCTCCGGCAGTGGTTGATCCGGGTACTACCATGATGAGGTTGCTCCCAATGCTTGCAATCTGCTCCCCTATCCGCTGGCGAGCTCCAGTACCGACAGCCAGCATGGTAATGACAGCGCCGACACCTATTATTATGCCGAGCATGGTAAGAGCCGAGCGCATCTTATTTACACGAAGCGCCCTGAAGGATATGCGTACTGTCGAGGGTATATTAATCATATCCTTCCTGATGATTCATCACTGACGATAACGCCGTCCCTGAAGAATATCCGTCTCCTGCTGTATTCTGCGATGTCCTTTTCATGGGTCACTATTATGACCGTGATATTAGACTCCTCGTTCAATCTCGCGAGGAGTTCCATGATCTCCGCACTGGTTTTTGTGTCGAGGTTTCCTGTTGGCTCATCCGCAAGGATGATCGGCGCATTGTTCACAAGGGCCCTTGCTATGGCAACCCTCTGCTGCTGTCCTCCTGAAAGCTGGTTAGGAAGGTGGTTTTCCCTTCCTTCAAGCCCCACTGTCTTAAGTGCTGCCGCCGCCTTCTGCCTTCTCTCCTTTGCAGAAAATCCGGCATAGAGCATGGGAAGCTCAACATTCTCGATTGCCGAGGTCCTCGACAGAAGATTAAAACCCTGAAACACAAAACCAATCTTTTTGTTCCGTATGGTTGCCAGTTCATCCCTGTTCATGTTTGCCACATCAACCCCTTCGAGCATATACCTGCCGCTTGTAGGCTTGTCAAGGCATCCGAGGATGTTCATAAAAGTAGATTTGCCAGAGCCGGAAGGCCCCATTATGGCTATGAATTCCCCTTTTTCAATAACGAGTGAAACATTATAAAGGGCGTTCAAAGCTATATCGCCGAGGCGGTATGTCTTTGTAATCTCCTGTGCTTTCAGAAGGGACATATCAGAAACGCATTCGTGGCCCTGATGACTGGGGCTGGTTATTGCGCTTCGTAAGTGATTCCACGATCAGTTCCTGTCCCTCCTTTATCCCTTCAGAGAGCAGTTCCGTATAGTTTCCGTCACTTATTCCTAAAGAAACCGGAATGCGCTTTGGTTTATCCTTTTCAAGTATCCATACCACGGGTCCTTTCTTTTCTGATACTGGCAAACTTTTTTCCGCGGGCTTGAATCGCAAGGCAGCATTCGGGATCTTTACCACATCTTTTTTTATTGATATGATTATGGATACATTGGCGGTCATTCCCGGCTTCAGCTTAA
>CAZLFE010000028.1:0-22207 GCA_964558725.1 uncultured Nitrospiraceae bacterium
GGGGATTATAGGGTGAGGGGGAACTTGACTGCTGGCTTATTTCTATCGGTATCTTCTCAGGCTCAAAGACAGGCTCTCCCATATCAACCTTTACCATCTCACCTGCCTTCTCCGGCTTGATAATACCGGCGAGGGTCTCTATTTGGAGAATTTCCTTGATAGAAAGGTTTCTGTCCCATATATATTTTGCGAGACAACGTATTCCATTGCCACACATCTCTACTTCACTGCCATCGGCATTAAAGATCCTCATCATAAAGTCAGCACGGGCAGAATCAAAAAGGAGAAGCATCTGGTCAGCACCGACTCCAAAACGTCTATGGCAGAGGTTTTTTGAGAGCTCTGGTAGATTATTCAGTTTTAGTTGCCTGCAATCGATAAGGATAAAATCATTCCCTAAACCATGCATTTTTGTAAATAGAATTTTCATATGCCAATGCCTTGTCTGTCATTCCGACTTGTTCGGAATCCTTCTTGATCGTTTTTTTTTCAGAAAGATTCCAGACAAGCTGGAATGACATTTCCCAACTCAAATTCATCTCCTATGCATCGCTTTGTGCTCAACCACTCCTCATCTCATTTCAAGAACGCTGGTATCCTCTCGCCTTCAATAAGGTCTCCGTATGTCTCTCGAGACCTTATTAGAAAATGCTCTCTGCCTCTGACTATAACCTCTGCTGCTCTCGGGCGCGTGTTGTAATTCGAACTCATGGAAAACCCATATGCACCAGCACCCATTACGGCGAGATATTCTCCCTTTTTTACCTTTTTAAGTTTTCTCTCCTTTGCGAGAAAATCGCCTGATTCGCATATTGGACCAACAACATCGCACAGGACAGAATCCCTCTTTCTTCTGATTACAGGAAGCAGGTGGTGGTATGCGCCATAGAGGGATGGTCTGATCAAGTCATTCATCCCTGCATCAACAATGACAAATTCCTTCTGTTCGACCTTTTTCTGATAAAGTACGCGTGTAACAAGTATGCCTGCATTCCCTACTATAGACCTGCCGGGCTCTATAATCAAAGTGAGCCCTCTCCCTCTCAGGAGAGGAATAAGATTCCTTGCAAGGTCTTCAGGAACAGGGGGCTCTTCATCCTTATAAGAGATACCCAGTCCTCCCCCGATATCAAGGTACTGGATATTCAGTCCTTCGCTACCGAGCTTGTCCACAAGGAAGAGTATATTCTGCAGGGCATCAACAAAAGGGGATATCTTTGTTATCTGTGAGCCTATATGCTTATGGATACCGATAACCTTGATATTCTCCAGCCTCGATGCAACCCTGTAATGCTCAAGGGCATCTTCTATCGGGATACCGAACTTATGCTTTTTGAGACCTGTTGCTATATAAGGGTGTGTCTCAGGGTCAATGTCAGGGTTAATCCGGAGAGCAATAGGAGCCTGGAGTCTCATTGTACCTGCAATCCTGTTTATCTCCCTGAGTTCATCAGCAGATTCTACATTGAACATGAGTATTTTTGACTTCAGGGCAAACCGTATCTCCTCTTCTGTCTTACCAACACCTGCATAAACGATGCTCTTCGGAGATATCCCTGCCTTCAATGCCCTATACAGTTCCCCTCCGGAAACTATGTCAGCACCTCCCCCGTTCTTTGCAAAAAGCCTCAATATTGCAATGTTTGAGTTCGCCTTAAGGGCGAAACAGATGATATGGGGATAATCCTGAAATGCACTTGTATAAGCACGAAAGTGTCTCAGGAGGGTGTTGTAGCTATAGATATAAAGGGGTGTGCCATATTTCTCAGCAAGTTTCGTTACTGCTATATCTTCGGCAAATAATTCCTGTCCACGGTACTGAAATAGGTGCATAATGAGTCCTCTTATAGTTTATTTTTTTCTCTATTTTTACATATTTACTCCTTTATCTCAAGTTATTACCCTCCTCTTTGGATTTGCTGTCCAAGATATGTTAAATTGTTATATTGTGGGAAAAAACATTGTAGAAAAAATATTCGAAGCACACAAGGTATACGGTAAGGTAAAAGCAGGAAGCCCTGTTGGATTGAAAGTAGATCAGGTATACACTCAGGATGCGACAGGTACCATGGCGTGGCTGCAGTTCGAGGCAATAGGAGTTGACGATGTAAAGGTACCGCTCGTTGTTTCATATGTTGATCACAACATGATTCAGACAAATAATATGAACTCCGATGACCACAACTTCCTTCAGACAGCTGCAGCAAGATATGGGGCATATTTTTCAAGGCCTGGCAATGGTATAAGCCATCAGGTCCACCTTGAGAGGTTTGCTGCTCCTGGGAAAGTTGCTCTCGGCACAGACAGCCATACTCCAACTGGTGGGGGAATGGGCATGATAGCCATAGGTGTAGGAGGACTCGATGCAGCAACTGTCATGGCAGGCTCTCCTTTTGAACTCATCATCCCGCAGGTAGTACTCATAAAACTCTTGGGCAAACTGAACAGACCCTGGGTCACAGCAATGGATGTGATATTGGAGATTCTCAGGAGACTCACAGTCAGAGGAGGAATAGGAAAAATTCTCGTATACGGTGGCCACGGGATAAAGGATTTGAGCGTCACTGAGAGAGCCACTATTACAAATATGGGTGCAGAACTCGGCGCAACAACTTCTATCTTCCCGAGTGATGAAAGAACAAAACAGTATCTGAAAGCACAGAGTAGAGAGCATGATTGGGTAGAGCTCTCTGCTGATGATAACGCAGAATATGCTGATATTATCGAGATAAACCTGAATTCTATCGAACCTCTGATTGCAAAGCCCCATAGCCCTGATAATGTTATCCCCATACGGGAAATATCTGGCACCAAGGTAGATCAGGTCTGCATAGGGAGTTGCACTAACTCATCTTACCAACTCATGAGATCAATTGCCTCTATTCTCAGAGGCAACTCAGTTGCAGAGGAAGTTAGCCTTCTGATAAACCCTGGTTCAAAGCAGGTTTATGAGATGCTTTCACTTGAGAGACTTATGGTTGACATGATTGCAGCAGGCGCAAGGATACTCGAATCTTCATGTGGTCCTTGTATCGGCATGGGTGGATCACCTGGTACCGGGCAGATATCCGTCAGATCGTATAACAGAAATTTTAAAGGGCGCAGTGGCAATAAAGAGGCCTTTGTCTATCTTGCAAGTCCCATTTCCTGCGCAGCATTCGCTATAAAAGGAGAAATCATAGACCCTCGTAACTCTGGTCTCCCTGTTGAGGAATTTGAAGAACCCGCAAGCTATCTCATAAACGACAATATGCTCATTCCACCTAAAAAAGCTGCAAAGATGATAAAGATCATTAAAGGGCCAAATATAAAAGAAGTGCCCCTTAAAGAACCACTTCTAAAAAAGATCGAGGCAGAAGTACTCATTAAACTCTCAGACAATATCACAACAGATGATATAATGCCGGCAGGCGCTTCTATACTTCCTTTACGTTCAAATATACCTGCTATGGCCGAATTCGTTTTCACTAACCTTGACAATACCTTTAGCAAAAGGGCAAAGGAAGCAAAGTCAAGAGGTGGAGGAATTATTGTCGGAGGCGACAATTATGGTCAAGGCTCATCAAGGGAACATGCTGCAATTGCGCCCATGTACCTCGGAATTCATGCGGTAATTGCAAAGTCCTATGCAAGAATCCACAGGTCTAATCTGATAAACTTCGGCATTCTTCCCCTGAAATTCTCAAAATCCGAAGACTACGAGAGAATTGAAAGGGGTGATAGGCTGATACTGGAGGACGTAGAAAGATCATTAAAAGGAACTCAGTCTTACAAGATACATAACCTGACAAAAAATTATGCCTTCGAGGCATTTTCAGATTTCAATGACAGGGAAAAAGAAATCCTGCTGACTGGTGGCCTTCTGTCATACTCAAAGAAAGGCGCTTCGAGTATTTGACAAGAAAATTATCTTATAGGTAAAGTAAAAATACTTTGGGCCGCTAGCTCAGTTGGTAGAGCACCGCCCTTTTAAGGCGGGTGTCGTTGGTTCGAATCCAACGCGGCTCACCAAACGTCCCCATCGTCTAGCACGGCCTAGGACATCGCCCTTTCAAGGCGGTAACACGGGTTCAAATCCCGTTGGGGACGCCAGAAAAATCAAGGGGTGAAGAAACACCCCTTTTTTATTTCAACGATTGCCTCCTTTATGCATACATGTACTTATTTAGTTTTTAATCTTCCAACAGATCTTTTCAAATTATTTTTGAAATTTTTGTACTCTTTTATTTATTCTTCTTTCAATTAATTAACTAATCTTATCAATTTGATTAGAACATTCAATTTGACAGATATTAATTATTATTATAAATTTATAATAATCTTTGATGAATGAGGTATGTGCCATGAATTATTTAGTCCTAAAGGGTGAATAATACTGGGGTATCTGTACATCAACTCACTGAGCGAAGATACTGAATCTAATAAAAAGATAAAACTATAAGATTAAGAGATGCTTTTTGAAAAACTCCTTCACTGCTATCTCTTCCTGATACTGTAGCAATTTTACAAACCGTTTCATTTCAACCAAACCCCAAATTAGAAAGATCGTTACTTGGTTACTACCAATTTGATTAAGAGTTCGAGTAACCCCATATAGCCCTCGAAGAAGAATTAGCATTAGTCAACGAAATTAATAAGCATTATTTCTGAATGATGTCTATCCAGGAAGGTTAATTTAGCCAGTAAGGAGAATACCATGGAAAGGCTTAAAAGCATAGAAGAAATAAAAAATATCAGGGCATTTCTCGCTGAGGAAGCCTTCATGCCTAATGTAAATCGTATAAGAGTATGCTGCGGACTTCCCTGCATCGTATTAGGTTCTGATAAGGTTGTTGGCGCCTTGGAGGAATTAGAGAAAAAAATGTACCAAAAGGGTCTCGATATAGAGATTGTCAAAACAGGATGTGAGGGTCTCTGCCAGAGGGGTCCTGCTGTAAAAGTTGAACCTTATGGGTATTTTTATCAGAAGGTCAGACCTGAAGAAGCACAGGCAATCTTCTCTACATTTATTACAGGTCTTCCTGATAGAGAGCTGCTTTACAGAGGGTCTTTTCTTGAGCAACCAGTAGAGAGGATGGAGAACATACCCTTTTATAAGAAACAAATGAAGGTTGCTCTCAGGAATACCGGCAACATTGATCCCCTTAACATCTATCACTATATCGGTGCTGGCGGTTACAGTGCCATCGAAAAAATATTTTATTCCATGAGTCCTGAAGATGTGCTTCAGGAGATAAAAAGGTCTAACCTCAGAGGCAGAGGTGGAGCTGGATTCCCAACGGGCATAAAGTGGGGATACGCTAAAAAGGCTCCATCCGTGACAAAAATAGTTATAACCAATGGAGACGAGGGAGATCCAGGGGCTTTCATGGATAGATCCATTATGGAAGGTGATCCACATAGCCTTCTTGAAGGGATGCTTATCTGTGCCTATACAATCGGTGCAAAATATGGGTTTATCTATGTTCGTCATGAATATCCCCTCGCTGTTAAGAATTTAAAGATAGCCATTCAACAGGCAGAGGCGCTTGGACTTTTAGGGAAAAATATCCTCGGTACAGGGTTTGATTTCACTGTTTATGTAAGGGAAGGTGCGGGTGCCTTTGTCTGTGGTGAGGAGACAGCACTCATGACATCCATTGAAGGTAGACGTGGCATACCGAGACCCCCCTTCCCTGTTGAGAAAGGTTTATGGGATAAATCCACGGTCATTAACAATGTCGAAACCCTTGCAAACATCCCATATATTATAGAAAAGGGTGCTGACTGGTTCCTCAGCATAGGGCCTGAAAACTCACCGGGGACAAAGGTATTCAGCTTGGCAGGAAAGGTCAAAAATACAGGGCTTATAGAGGTACCGATGGGGATAACCCTCAGAGAGATTATTTTCGATATTGGTGGAGGAGTCACACAGAACAAGGAATTCAAAGCAGTTCAAACAGGAGGCCCATCAGGAGGATGTATCCCTGAGCAGTATCTTGATCTGCCTGTAGATTTTGATTCTCTCACAAAAGTTGGTTCTATCATGGGCTCAGGGGGAATGGTGGTAATGGATGAGGATAACTGTATGGTGGATGTCGCCAAGTTTTTCCTTTCCTTTACCCAATCAGAGTCCTGTGGCAAATGTCCTCCCTGCCGTATTGGCACCTACCAGATGCTTCAGATACTCGACAAGATAACCTCTGGCCATGGTGAGGAAGGGGATATAGAGAAGCTCGAGAGGCTTGGGAAGCTTGTACAGGCAGGCTCTCTCTGTGGGCTTGGTAAGACTGCACCGAATCCTGTACTGACGAGTATAAGGTACTTCCGTGATGAATACGAAGAGCATATATATGACAAATACTGTAGGGCAAAAGTCTGCACTGGCCTCGGGTTCTTCAGGATCGAGCAAGGAGAGTGTATCCTCTGTGGACTCTGCAAGCAGGCATGCGCTTTTGACGCTGTAGTCGAGATGAGAAGGAGTTTCTTCATTGATCAGGTTTATTGTACAAAATGTAAAGCTTGTTACCAAGCATGCCCCATAGGAGCGATAAAGATAGAAAGACAAAAATATGTTAGGCTCGAAGAGGAATTGAGAATTCCTCCTAAGGGCGTAGAAATCATTGAGAGGAGGAGCAGAATGAAATTGAAAGATATTATAAAAACAAAACCATTTGAGATAATAACCGTACATGAGAATTTTAGTATCGCAGATGCAATAAGAACCATGGGTGAGAGGAATGTGAGCAGTGTATTCGTTGTTGATGAAAAAAATGCATTAGTGGGTATATTCACTGAGAGAGACATTGTCCGTTGTGTTACAGGAAACATTTCTTTTGAGAATGAGACTATTCAGAGCGTGATGAGGCGTGACGTTACAACATTCGACCCGTCGACGGAAATAAGTGCAGTAATAGCCACAGCATTAAGAAAGAAGATCAGACATCTGCCAATTGTCGAAGGCAATAAAATACTTGGAATGATAACTTTCAGGGATCTCCTTTCGTATTTGCTTCCAGAAACCTGCTATGTGAAAACATTTTAAGTTATCAAGGGTAAAGAACGAACATAACCCAGTTATGATTTAAACTTTCAAGGCGGTAACACGGGTTCAAATCCCGTTGGGGACGCTAGCAAAACCAGGGGGTTGTATCTACAATCCCTTTTTTATTACCTTTTCCAGGCTGACGTCGATACAATAGATTTATGGATTTAGATATTGCACTGAACAGGGGCAGTGCTGACAAACCTGCTGTTATACTCATCCACGGCATCGGTATGGATAAAAATATATGGATAAACCCATCAAAATCTCGTATCCTCGGAGGAAGCCTCCCTTTGAAAATCCTCCTGAGTCAAAGACCTAAAGTAAAGGACTTTGGTCTCAGCAAAAAAGCTCCTGAGAAGATCCCGACATTTTCAACGGGAGAACAACCTGATGTGATAGAGACACTGTATAACGACCTCTGGCAGAAAGATTACACTGTGGTGACATGGAGCCAGGAAAGACCTGCAGGACCAATAGATGTTTCCGTCTCTGAGTTAGACGAGGTCGTAAAGATTGCAAATAAGTTAACGAAGGCTGGCATTATCATCGTTGGACAAAGCAGAGGAGGGCTCATTGGAAGAAGGTATCTCATGAGAAGGGGTAAATCAATACGAGGGCTCATAACAATCTCCACACCCCATAGAGGGAGTTCAATGGCTAAACTCAGCAATTACCTGTCTCCCCTCGCCTCTCTTATAAGTCCTCTTTTTAGTAGCGCAGAGAAAGGGACACTCTCTTCCACAATTAAGCACATTCTCGATTTCCTTAAAAGCAAAGCACTGAGAGAGCTTCTCCCTGATTCACCCTTTCTGAAATCCTTGAAAGATGAACCTTTAGATTGGGTTTACTATGTCTCTGTTGGAGGCACTGAACCTACACTTCTTACCTTATACCGGTTGAGATGGGATCCTGTAAGAGAGGGAGAATTACAAAGATGGTTTCTAAAAGCCGATGAACTTTTCTCTATCCCTGACATCTTCAATAAAGTTATTCCCCAGAATCTCTATCCCGAAGAGATTAAAAAAGGTAAGGGTGATGGATTAGTATCTGCAGAGAGTTCTCAGATTCCCTGGTGTAATGAACACTATAATTTCGGGCTTAACCATGCACAGATGTTGTTTGATAATGGTGTAAGAGATTTGCTGTCAAGAATAGTAGATGGTATTACTTAAGATCCAGACATAAAGGCTTGATGAAATTCTATGGGTTAAACCGAACCGCCTTTTCTCACCTGCCTTGTTATTAATACAAACGAATTTATTATCTTTAAGTAATCCCCCTCCATCCCCTTTTAGAAAAGGGGATTACTGAGTAACTATGTCAATTAATTTACTACGTTTGTATTAGCAGGTATAAAAGATTATCAATCTCATCGATGAGCTTTTTAAACAAACCTCCGTGCCTTTTTGAGCTGGAAAAGAGTTCTGTCCTTATTTTCTGGATTTCAGGGTCACCACTCCTCTCATATGTGATATGCCCTCTATCCATAGCAAATCTTTCCAAGATCAAAAGTCGTTTTGCTTTACCAACAAAGGGTATCAGCAACCCCTTAATCTTACAGAGGCTCTTTTCTGTATCGTGTATTTCGAGTTCTGTGTTCCGTGTTTTAAGTGTTTCCGTGATCTCCTTTATCATCACATAAAGTGTGCAGTATTCAAGTCCTCTTATTCCCCGCCGCCACTGCAAAAGCATGGAATTTCTCCAGAACCAGAGAAAGTTTCTCATACCGAGGATAATTAAATCGGTAACTGTTGATTCAATCTCAGAGATAAGTTCCAAGTTCCGAATTCCGAATTCAATTGCTAAATTCGGATTTCGGACTTCGGATTTTTTACATTCCGCATTCTGAACAAGGTATTCCCACAGATTCCTCAAAACCCTTGCTCCATTTTTATCATCAGGAGTATCAAAATGGATTAAAGATAATATTACCTTGCCTTTTCCAACAGAGCCTTCTACTACAGCAGGCTCATTCAGTGACCTTTTGGAATTAAGGTTAATCTGATAAATCTCTTCAAGCTCTGACCAGCCGCCATTGGCTTCTACATCTCCAACATTCAAATCCGAACTGAAGGAATCTGGCAGGGCATCCCCATAAGTGGCAAGTATTTTTATACTCTTGTCTTCTATTAAGAATTGAGAAGGCCACCAGGCATTGAATATTAATGATAATTGATGAGTAACGAGTGACGAGTTTAGCATGCCTTCCCAAATGGGGTGCTCATTTATGTCCAGGCATATTCTGCCACTGAAGCTCGGAACCCGTTCCTTTGTCGGCTTTCTTTTGATATTCAGCAATCCTATGCCTTCGAGTGTTGCAAGTCCAGCGCCTCCGCAAAATCCAAGATAATTACCGCCATTACTCACGAATTGTTTTATTTTACTGATGCCGTCACCACCGAGTGCCTTTAATTTGTTTGATGCCCATCCCCCGGGCACAAAAAGCATCTTGTAATTTTTAAGTTGTCCATTTTTTATATCCTTTGAGCGTAAAAGTTTGAAGGAAAGGCCATTGGACTTTAGGGCATTATAAGCCATTAATCCCCACAAAAATGATTCATCCCACAAAAAAGCAACATTAGATTTTGAATTTGTTTCCATAGCCTCTCGGTGTAATCATCCAGTTATTCCATGTAAAGGTCTGTGAGTTGCCTATTATCACTGTTGTCTGCATGTCGATATCATGATCAAGCATATCTTTAAGATCTGTAATGACTATCTTTTCGTTATCCCTCATTGCTGCCTTTACAACCCCCACAGGGGTTTCAGGGTCTCTGAATTTTAAGATAATATCTCTTGCCTTATTAATATGCTCTTGTCTTCCTATACTTTTGGGATTGTAAAGAACAATAATAAAGTCGGACATTGATGCAGCCTCAAGCCTTTTCTCTATTAATTCCCAGGGAGTCAGCCTGTCTGACAGGCTTATTACTGCAAAATCATGCATGAGTGGTGCACCGAGCCTTGCTGCGCAAGCATTCAGGGCAGATACGCCGGGGATGACTTCAACATTTATGCTCTGTGCTCTGTGCTCTGTGCTCTGTGCTCTGATTATCTCAAACACCAGCCCAGCCATGGCATATATTCCGGGGTCGCCGCCGCTTATGACAGAAACGGTCTTGCCAGATAGTGCCAACTCTACTGCTTTTTTACATCTGTCTATTTCCTTTGTCATCCCGGTGGATATGACCTCTTTGCCCTTAATCAGTTCCTTTATCAGGGTAAGATAAGCATCGTATCCAACAACCACATCCGATTTTCTTATGGCATTCCGGGCATAAGGTGTAATATATTCAGTGCTTCCAGGGCCAGTGCCTACAATGTAGATTCTGCCTTTTCTGCCTTTTCGTGTTAATTCAGAGTTCAGAATTTGGATCTCGGAGTTAGTAATCCCCCCATGCCCCCCTTTAGTAAAGGGGGGATTTGTTTTCTGTCTTCTGTCTTCTGTCTTCTGCTCTGCCACCGCTACCGTTATATTTCCCATCTTTTGTTTTGGCACGAGCAGGTTGTCTGCGCCAGATGAAAGAAGCGCTGCGGGTTCTGCTACACCTATAGCCCCTGTTGCCTTAAATGCAGCTTCTGATTTTGGTCTGCCATTTACCGAATTGAGTTCGTCGGGAGTGAAAGTGATGATTTTAAAATCATATTTCCCGGCAAAGGCTATTAATCCTGGTTCGTTGCCTTTTTTATCGATTGTGGCAATGGAGTGGATGGATAAAAAGGAGAGGTCGTTTTCTTCCAATGTTTTTTTGACCACAAACTCTATTTCCTCTGCTGGTGTCCCACTGTTACAGCCGATTCCGATAACAAGGTTTTTTGGCCTCAGATAAAGCTGCCCCTTCACGTGACAGCCGCAATAATCCCCCCCTCCCCCCTTTAGTAAAGGGGGGTGAGGGGGGATTATTTTATTTGTAATAATCACATCAGCAAACCTCGGGTCGCCTACCTTTAAAAAATCATCAGGCAACTTTATCTCAACATCTTGATAAACCCGCACTGCATCATTATTTAAAAGCCTTGTTGAATTTTGAGGAAGTAAATCCCAATCCTCAATGACAAGATTATTCTCTTTTGCCCATAAATCTATGGAAATTTTACTGTTCACATCCGATGCAGTTGTAATTACAGCTTCTGCTGTTAAGAAATGTGCAATTTCTCTTGCCTTATCATTTGCCCCCCCAAGATGTCCGCTTAAAAGACTAACGACAAATTTGCCCTTTTCATCCAGCACAACAACTGCAGGGTCTATTTTTTTATCATTGATTAACGGTGCTATAGTTCTAACAACAATACCTGTTGCCATGATAAATATGAGATTTCTGCAATCATTCCAGAGTTCAGGGACGGCTTCTGATTTAAATCTTGAAACCCGGGCATCAGGATAAAGACCGGTAAGCCTTTGAGCAAGGGTAAGACCATTGTTTGTTATGTAAAGAATAGCTGTTTTATTTTCTGTATTCATGCTTAAAGTCTTTGGCATAAAGCTTAGATTCTTTGCCTAAGGATTCTTCTGATGCCCTTAAAGCCTCTCCAACATATATAAGTGCAGTCTTTTTAATGCCTGCATTTTTGACAAGTTCTACAATGTCTTTTAGATCACCTCTTACAACCTTTTGTTCTGGCCATGATGCTTTTTCAATAATCACTGCTGGTGTATTTTCAGGGTAGCCCTGTAATAACTCATCTCTAACTTTTTTAATCATCCCCGCACTCAAAAAAATCACCATTGTAGCCTTATGTTTTGCTAAATCGCTTAATCTTTCAGCCTCTGGAACGGGTGTTCTGCCCTCAAGCCGCGTGAATATCACTGTCTGACTTATTTCAGGTATGGTGAGTTCCTGCCCGAGTATTGCTGCGCCAGCCATCGCAGAGGAGACGCCGGGGATGACTTCATATTTTATGTTCAGTTCACAGAGCCTTTCTATCTGTTCTGATATGGCACTGTAAAAAGATGTGTCTCCTGTCTGTAGCCTTACCACCATCTTATCTTTATCAATGGAGCTTTTAATAATCTCTATTATTTCATCAAGGGCAAGTCTTGATGAGTCGTGTATTTCTGCCTTTATGCCTTTTAGAAGTTCTTGATTTACGAGGCTCCCTGCATAGATAACAACATCTGCATTATCAAGGAGTTTCCTGCCCTTGATTGTTATTAATTCAGGATTGCCAGGCCCTGCACCGATAAAATAAACCTTGCTCATTTTCTCACTATCACCATAGAAAGGTAATTAAGGTCTTCTTCTTTCACATCCCTGATATTTGCAAATATTCTCTCGTCTTCCATTCCTGCTTTTAAGATATAAATTGCATTATCAATCAGATTCATCTCAGTAAGAGCATTTAAAAGTTTTTCAAATACCCTGTGAACTTTCATGAGAACAACCGTGTCAAACTTCTTTAGCGCCTCCTTTATGTCATCTGTGTAAGTTGCAGGAAGGATGGCAATCTTTTCATCCGCAAGCCCCAAGGATAATCTTGCCCTTGATGCAGCAGCATTTACTGATGACACCCCTGGAATTATCTCAATATTCAGCCCTGGGTTTAATTCAATAAGCTTGTCATATAAATAAAAGAATGTGCTGTAAATTGTAGGATCTCCAATGGTAATAAATGCCATATCAATGCCTTTGTTCAGTCTGCTATAAACAATCTTAATTGTCTCCTGCCATTTCTTATTAAGCTCGCATTTGTGTTTGGCTTCCTTTGTCTTTCTCATAGGGAAATGGGCTTCTATTATCTCTTTGCCATCAATGTTAACAGCCTTTTTAACAATGGATAAGGCAAGGCTGCTGCCTTCTTCCCTTCCCTTTGGAACACAAATGCATGATATATCCCTGAGAATACGCACTGCCTTGAGTGTTAACAACTCGGGGTCTCCCGGTCCGACGCCTATCACATAAAGGGCGCCTGTCATCCTTGTTTTTCTCCTGTTATTATGAATACCGGGTTTAATGCCTGCATATGCCTTCTGTTAGCAATAATTTTTGATCTTGATACCGAAATTTCACAAATCTTTATATTGAATCCATTATTTTCAAGGTGCTTAATTGCCTCATTTAAAGTTTCTATTGTTGTAGCGTTTATAACAACTACCGTAGCAGGCATTTTAGCAATAAAATCTATTATTCCTGCAAGCTTTCCACCGCTGCCGCCAATAAAAACTCTGTCAGGAGATGGAAGGTTTACTAAAGCATTAGGCGCTTCTCCTTTTATTATTTCAATGTTAGCTGTATTAAATCTAATCCTGTTTTCTTTGATATGATTAACCTGTTCTTCATCCTTTTCAAAAGCAAAGACCTTCAATCCCGGATATAGTCTTGAGGCTTCTATTGATATTGAGCCGGAGCCGGAGCCTATGTCCCAGAATACACCATTGTGCGGAAGCCTTAATTTGTGAATGGTTACAGCTCTCACTTCGTCTTTTGTTATGAGTCCCCTTGAATATGAAATTTCATCTTCTGTGAGCCCAAAAGCTGAATGCTTACGGCCAAAGGCTAAGGGCGCTTGAAGATTTTGGATTATTACGACGCTTGGATCAGAAAACCCTGATGCAGCAATCTCTTCTGGTGTACCCTGTGTGATTTTTTCATCAGCATACCCAAGTCTTTCGCAAACATGCAAAATCAGTGATGAGTGATGGGTGATGGGTGATGAGTTGATCGCTTTCGCTATCTCAGACGGGTTATTTTGTTTATCGGTAAGAATAGCAATCTTATGGTGCTGCCGAAGTAGAAGTGGAATGTCAGTTATCTTATACTGCAGTCTTTCCCTCTTTTCAGTATCAGAGCCTCCGTGGAGGCTTATGAGGAATGCGTCACCCCACGGCTCTTTTATCCTTGAGAATGCCATTTGAATGCTTGATAAATCAGGAAGTATTTCCACTATATCTTTCCCAAATTCTCTTATAACCCTTCTGCCAATGCCAAAAAACATAGGGTCTCCAGAAGCAAGGAGAACAATGGTTGCTGACTGCTGACTGCTGATTGTCGCTTTTATGAAATTTATTGTCTCCGCTACATTATTGATTACTTTAATTTTGTTTTTGACCTCTTCAAACTTCTCATATCCCTTAAAGACAGCGAAAAGCCTGCTGGATGCAAGAATGATTATAGAGTTTAAAATAATCTCTCCTGCCCTTTTATCGATGGGCTTGTAGCCTATGCCTATGATATGGATTTTAGTTATACTCATAACAAACTATTCTTCTGCGCTGTTTTCCAGGCCTTCTGACCGTCTTAAAATATATGTATCCATGAGCCAGCCCTTTTTATTTTTAGCTTCCCTTCTGATGTTTTTAAGATCCACGATTTTATCTTTTAACTTGCCTGAAATCAGAATTTCATCCTCGGTCCCAAGATATCCGCCCCAGTAGATATCAATATCCTCATCTTGAAGTCGCTGAAAGGTGCAATGGGAATCCAGCATTACTGCCATATTTTTAATCTCTTCAGGCTGGTATTCCTTCAGGTGCCTGGCTGTGGTAACCACAATTGTCTCTCCTATGCGGTTTAAAGGAATTTTATGCCTTGCTGCCAAGAGCTGAATGCTACTTATCCCTGGTATCACCTCATAGTCAAAATTTATTGCTCCTTCTTTAAGGATATGCTGTAGCATTTCTAAATGCCCGTCATACAACGAAGGGTCACCCCAAACAAGAAGAGCGCCGCTTTCATCTTCCTTCATCTCGTTTTTAATCAATTTGGCAATAACCGCTGCTGTTTCCCGACGCCATCCTTCAATCTCCCCGAAATATGACTTACAACCCTTTTTACGCTTGGGAATCTTTGCAATTACAATCCTATATTTTCTATTGTCTAAATATCTTTCTAATATTTCCTTCCTTACCCTGACGAAATCCTCATATCCCCTTTTTCCCTCCTTCTCGAGAAGAAAAAAGACATCTGTTTTTTTCATCGTGTTTATCGCCTGGACAGTGAGATAATCAGGATTACCAGTCCCGATTCCGATAAGATATATTTTTTTCATCTTCTCCTGCCTTTCATAATTCAATTCCTCGCCTTGCCTTAACCCCCTTTTTACAGTAATGTTTTATTTCCTTCATTTCTGTAACAAGGTCTGCCTTTTCAATAATCTTTTTATCAGCATACCTTCCTGTCAGGATTAGCTCCACTGATCGAGGTTTTATATCCAATACATTTAGGAGTTCTTCAATGCTGAATAGGTTATAATGTGTTGCAATATTTATCTCATCCAGTATCACCACATCATACATTTTAGATGTGATTATTTTTTTTATCTCTTCAAGTCCTTTTTTTGCAGATTTGATTTCTGACTTTGCCGGCGCTTTGCCTTTTAAAAATCCAGTTCCATACTGTTTGACTGTAATCAGGTCTTTAAACCTTTCCAGCGCCATATGTTCGCTGCATCGCCTTTTTTTGATAAACTGAGCAATGAATACTTTGAGCCCTGCCCCTGCTGCTCTTAATGCAAGACCTAATGCCGCAGTGGTCTTACCTTTTCCGTTGCCGGTGTAAACCTGTATGTATCCTGTACGCATTGTCTATTATCCGTGTCTGTTATTTTTGTCCGGTATACATAGCGAATCACGGTCACGATTCACGGTTTTAATTATCTCCCTTCTCGCCTCACCAATGGTGAGGGGGATCTTTTCAAAGGGGATATTATCTTCATGCTTCAGTCTATAAATCATTTCTGCGATCTGGGGAAGTCTCAGTTTGACATGCAGCATATCCTGGGGCGCGGTAAACACCTCTTCAGGAGTTCCACCCCTGACAATTCGCCCTTTACTAAGGATATAGAGCCTATCAAGAAACAACGGAACAAGATCAACACTGTGTGTAGCCATAATAATAGTTACGCCCTTTTCCTTGTTCAGCTTTGTGAGCAGATTCATCATCTTGTACTCTCCCATTGGATCCAATCCAGCGGTAGGTTCATCAAGGAGTAGTATTTCGTGTCCCATTGCCAGAAGCCCTGCAATACATGCTCTTTTCTTTTGTCCAAAGCTCAAATTGTGAATTGACTTTTTTGCATATTCATCCATTTCCACAGTTTTAAGGGCATTCTTTGCACGACTAATGACCTCATTTTCAGGAAACCCCATATTTATAGGGCCGAATGTCACATCTTCAAATACAGTTGCTGCAAAAAGCTGATCATTAGGATTTTGAAAAACAAGACCCACCTTTTTGTATATCTCCTTTGGAGAAAGTTTTTTGATGTTAACGCCGTCAAGGAGGATACTGCCTTCAAAATCTTTCATCAGTCCATCCATCACTTTTAAGAGGGTTGTCTTTCCCGAACCATTTGACCCAAGTATTCCTATGAATTCTTTCTTTCTTATCTCAAGGTTTATATCGGACAGGGCTGTTGTCCCATCGGGATATGTAAAGGAGTTTATTTTTGCAAATAATCTTACTGTATTTTCCATACAAATCCTACTGCGGTTATAACCAGAATCGAGACAATAATCTCGGATGGTTTAAATGGCTTGTGTTTTAACATAGGGATATTGCCGTCATAGCCTCGTTGAATCATTGCCACTGTAATATTATGACTGTGCTCAAATGCCTTGAGCACCAAAGAGCCAGCGAGGGTGCTGAATGAGCCTAATCCCCGCCTTATGTTAGAGTAGCCAAGGCGATTTTTTTGTGCATTGTAAATGACCATTGCATCTTCAAGGAGCACAAAGATATATCTGTATGCAAACATCAATATCTCTATAAAGCCCTTTGGAACCCTTAGCCATGAAAGACCTGCAATGAATTCTGCAAATGGTGTAGAAAAACCTATTACAGCAATAATGGATGTCGCGCCAAGAATTCTGCTTACAATCATCAATCCATCCATGAGGCCATCTTTATGTCCAGAAATCTTGATACCTATAATGTTGACGGAAAACATGGCATCATTTCCTGAAAAGAAGAATTTTAGTACGAGTATTATGGATGCGATAAAGATAGGTTCTGAAGACCTTGCCATCAAGACCCTCAATGGTATCCTCATCTTAATGCAGAAAGAGAGGCTGAGCAATGTTACAAGCAAGGGAAGGGCAAATCCCTTATAGCTTAAGACCATTATAAGAATTGTCAGGGCAACAAGGAGTTTTACCCTTGCATCAATCCTTGAAAGGATATGGTCTTTCTTAAAATATTCAGAGAACAGTTCCATTTACTCCATCCATTTAAAATGTCATTGCGAGCCGAAGGAGAAGCAATCTCTATGTGATGGGATTGCCACGTCGCTCTTCTCCTCGCAATGACGAGTGGTCAAATATTCTTTTTTATTACATCTGCGTTCTTTGCTCTTTGTTCTGTTAGCGTTCTCCAATAATATCCTGCTGCAAATCCTCCGACTGTGCCTGCAATGAGAAAGACAAAAAGGAGGAGGTCTCCCTGGTCTGTGTTTATCACTGGCTCCTTTACCTCTCTGCCATGCTCTTTTGCGTATTTTTCAATTACAGACTCATCGACACCGGACCACTCAGCAGCAGCGACAAGTGAACAGTGAACAGTAAACAGTAAAAAAAGGATTAAGAAAATTTGAAATTTGAAATTTGAAATTTGAAATTTCATAATGCCTCCTCAGGTTTTAAGACACGCATCTTTACAAGAAGGTCAGGACGCTTTTTATAAAGCAGGACAATCATGCCTGCTGTCATTGCCCCTTCAAGAATTCCTAGTGGAAGTTGTGTCGGTATGAAGGCGATGAGTATCTTCCAGAAAAGAGGCATGAATGGAGAATCTCCCCTTATGCCTGATGCAAGTTCAACAGATGTGGTGAGGTATGTTGCCCAGTCTGCAAATAATCCTGCCATAAATCCTGAAACTGCCATGTTTATTTTTATTGAGCGTAATGCCTTAAAAGTCAAAAAACCTGCACAAGAGCCCATCACGCCCATGGATACTATATCTGCGCCCCATGTGCTTAAACCTCCGTGGGCGAGGAAGAGAGCTTGAATCAAAAGGGCCACTGCTGTAATCAGTATGCTGATGGCAGGGCCCACAAGTATCCCTGATATTCCTGTTCCGCATGGATGGGAGCATGTTCCTGCTGTGGGAACAGGGATGGGCATGCAGGAGATGATAAAGACAACGGCTGCCATGAGTCCAACAAGTGGTTTAAATGATAGGTCGATCTTTGAGACCTTCTTTAATTTATACAACCCGTATGTTACAAAGGGTGCTGCCACTAAAAACCAGAATGCCGCCCAGTTAAATGGCAATATCCCTTCTGAAATGTGCATGGCATAAGAATTCTGCGGGAAAAGTGAAAGCAAAGCTACTGCTATCACAGCGATACTATACCCTTGAACTTTTAATCTTGAAGTTTCAACTTTCATAATCTTTTTTCTCCTTTCATCGAGGTTTTGGGAATGAGTGGTCTTCCGGCTAAGAGCTACCTATTCACCCGCCTTCCCATCATGGTTTGTCCATAACAGTGACTTTTGATTTGGGTTTTCGTTCTCTTTACGGCTGCGTGACAGCAGGGGATTTTCACCCCTTTCCGCTTCTTCATTCCCTAAATTTTTACATCTTACCTTATACCTAAAAATTGTTTACTTTAACTATCACATATTTTCATCACCCCCTCCAGCTATCTTCAATAATGCGTTTACAATTGCTACTGCCACAGGCGTACCGCCTTTTCTGCTTAAGTTTGTTATAAAAGGAAATTTCTGTGCTGCAAGTAATGCCTTTGATTCTAATGCCTTGACAAAGCCTACAGGCACACCAGCAACGAGTGGCATAGATTCACGATGCATGATACAAGATTCATGATTAAAAATTTCAATTACTTTTAATAACGCTGTAGGTGCATTTCCAATAGCTATAATGCCGATGTTATCATTTTCTTTCAGTGCCAACTCAATTCCTGATTCAGCTTTTGTTTTATTTTTGGTATCCTGCATTCTGTATCCTGCATCCTGTATCTCACAAATTACTCTTCCTCCCCATTTTTCAAGAAGTCTCTTATTTATCCCTGTCTTCACCATTTCAATATCGGTAAGGATATCTTTGCCTGACCTTATTGCATTTATTCCTGTCTTTATAGCATCTGGATGAAAAATCAGCGTATTCTTGAATTCAAAATCAGCAGTAGCATGTATCACCCTTCTTATAATCGGCAGTTGTTCTGATGGAATATTGCTCAAATCAGTTTCTTCTGCGATTATCTCGAAGCTTCTCTTTTCTATATCTTGAGGAAGCAGACCATTTGCAGCATGGATTCTTTCCATTACCACATGGACTAATTTTTCATGAATGCCGAGAGGTTCTGTGTAGATAAATTCCCTGTCAGGGTACATTTCCTCTGCCTCTTTTATTATTTCAGGTATATCCTTTGTAACATGCATACCGCTGCTTAAAAAATATGGGTGGATGATTATCCTCTTAGCTCCGCTTTCGACACATTCTTTTATTGCATCTGAAATCTCCGGCTCTGCAAATTGGAGGTATGCGACTTTTACGCAGTTGTTATTGCAATTGGGATGGATTGCGCTGTGCAAAAGCCTGCCTGCAAGTTCGATGTTATTGGCATCTTTTTTAGGGCTGCCGTGTCCTATTAGTATTATGCTTTCCATTACTTTTCCCTTATAAAATCTATAAAATTCCCGGCAATATCAGGGTTGCTGCCAAAGTGAATATGAATATAACTTGCAAGGGTATTTTTAAACTTGTATCCTTCATCCTGAATATTTTGTCCCGAACCATCCTTTACTTTATACTGTGAACTATGACCTGTGTTAGAACTCTCCTTTATCTCCGAATAATGAAACTCGTGACCTCTCACTCTATCTCCCCTTTTGCCAATAATGCAGTCATCTTTTAATAAAATCTCCCTATAGCCAAGATGCGGCCGTAATCCCCCCATACCTCCCTTTACTAAAGGATGGTATGGGGGGATTTGTGTTTCGAATGAAAAGATACCGGTCATTTTAAGGAAATTGCCGTTAAAGTCATTGATTCCCTGTGACAGATACATTAACCCGCCGCATTCTGCATAAATGGGGTTACCTGAATCTGCCCAATTATGGGTTGATTCGAGCATGGATATATTTCGGGATAATTCCTCTGCATAAAGCTCTGGATAACCTCCGCCGATGTATATTGCATTCACATTATCAGGGATTTTAGAATCGGAAATAGGGCTGAATATTACTATCTCTGCCCCGGCCTCTCTTAAAAAATCTAAATTATCTTCATAATAAAAACAGAATGCCTTGTCATAAGCGACAGCGACACGTAAAAGTTTTGAGTTTTGAGTTTTGAGTTTTGAGTTAGAAATTTCAAAGCTGTAATTACTCCGAGCTCTGAACTCCAAACTCCGAACTATCTGATCTAAATCTATGTGTTCCAATACAGCATCTGCAAGCTTTTCGATGTTTTCTTCAGTGATGGGACTTTCTTCGGCAACGGTTAGTCCTAAATGTCTGTGGGAAATTTCGTAATTCAAATCCCTCTGAAGATACCCTAAAACCTCAACATCACGAATACTGTTTTTAAGCCTTCTATAATGGTTCTCTGATGCTACACGATTAAATATTACGCCAGATATACATCCCCCCTTCCCCCCTTTACTAAAGGGGGGTGAGGGGGAATTATCTGTATTCTGTGTTCTGAATTCTACAAACCCTTTCACAACTGCCCCTGCGCTTTCGGCCATTCCATATGCATCAACAACTAAGACAATTGGCAGATTAAGCAGACCTGCCAGATTTACAGCATTGAAATCTCCATCATACAATCCCATGACACCTTCAATAATGGATATATCTGCATCCATTGAATGCTTATGAAAGCAGGCTTTGACATATTCCTCACCGCACATCCATATATCAAGGTTTCTTGAAGGTCTGCGTGTAATAATTCTGTGAAGGCCTGCATCTATAAAATCAGGGCCTGCCTTGAATGACTGGATTTTCAATCCCTTTTTCTTTAAGGCAGCAAGGATGCCGAGGGTTATGGTTGTCTTTCCGCAGCCGCTGTGTGTACCTGCTATCATTATGCCTTTAGCCATAAAGAAAGCTCCTTGAGTAAACGTGCATTATCCCTGCGTGACTTAACTGCAACTCTGATATACGACTCATCAAGCCCTCTAAAGTTTGAACAATTCCTCACAAGGATACCCTTGTTGCGGAGTGAAGTAATCACTTCCTCTGCATTATCCAACCTTATCAGATAATAATTGACTGATGATGAAATATAATCTATTCCCAGTTTTTTGAAACCGTCTTCCATGAATCGTTTTTCATGCCTGATAATTGTGAACGTCTCATTTCTATACACTTTGTCTTTAAGCGCCTCCACTGCTGCACTTTGTGCTAAGTTATTTACAGTCCACGGTTCTTTATATTCTTTTAGCCTGCCAGTAAGATGTGGTGGGAAGACACCATATCCAAGTCTTAAACCAGAAAGGGCATAGAACTTTGTCATAGACCTCAAGACAATGAGATGAGGATTATTTTGAACCTCTTTTATTACTGAATCTTCAGGACAAAAGTCTATAAAAGCCTCGTCGACAACAAGGATACATTTTGAATCTCTGGCTGCCCCTGTGATCTGCAGGACAGAATCCTTTTTAAGCAACCTCCCTGTTGGATTATTCGGATTACAGATAAATGCCATGTCGCAGCCTCTCATGGCATAGATAAATGCATCAGGGTCTATCTCAAAACCTTTTTCTTTATCGAGCATGAGATACTTAATATAATTAGAATCCAGGGCACAGGGAACGGAACCCGGATCTTCACCCCCTCCCTTACCCTCCCCCCTCGAGGGGGAGGGATGGGTGGGGGGGGCTGTCTTCTGTTTTCTGTCTTCTGCGCTCTGTAATAAAGTTATTGCCCTTTCATATTCAGAGAACGTTGGTGCAGGTATCAAGACTTTTTTAGGTCTTAATGTCCTTGCAATCAGGTAAATCAATTCTGTGCTGCCATTCCCGCATATAATAGACTCAGGGCTTATACGATGATATTCTGAAAGAGATTGCCTTAACTCAGTCGCATCAGGGTCGGGATAGTTAAATAAATTCTTGGCGTTATTTCTTATCTCTGAAATCACACTTCTTGGGACTCCGAGAGGATTTATTGAGGCACTAAAATCTATTATCTTTCTTTCATGCATATTAAGTTCTTCTGCAAGCCTGTAAATATTTCCACCATGCCCTGCATCGGAACACAGACTCCCACCCCCTCCC
>CAZLFE010000029.1:0-21103 GCA_964558725.1 uncultured Nitrospiraceae bacterium
TGAGTTTATCAAGACTGCCAAGATAGTTGAGCAGTTCATCCAAAGCCTTATTATAATGAATATCATATATCGGATATGCATAAGGAATTCGGAGCAGGGAATAGCTTTCCACTTCGCTCTTTTTAATAAAGCCGCAGATTTCAAGTTGCTGAATAACATCCCTGGAAATAGTTTCAGGATTTCTTTTAAACATTTCATCATTTTCGAAACAGGTAATTTCCACACAGAGGGATGTCCTGGTCTCTGGAGCCATTGTCGTATCCAGATTTTTGAATTCGGTAATCCTTCTGAAAGGAAATTTGCTTTCTGTAAAATAGATGCACTGATAGTCAAGTGCCCTTTCTTTTTTGATACAGATGAACAAGAGAAGGAGTGCCCTATACCGTAAGGAGTCAGCATATCTGAGAATTTCCTCAGGGGGAGAGGGAGATATCATTTTCAAGAGATTTGTTATAGGGATAGTGGAAATCAAGAAATCCCCTCTCATTTTTTCTTCCCTGCCATTATTGAGAAAATGCACAAAGACACTGTCTTGTTTTGGCTCTATTGATATGGCTTTTGAATTAAAATATATTTTGCCACCGAATTGGGTGATCTTTTTTGACAGCTCATTGGGCAAGTGATCTATGCCTGAATGAGGATAATTGACAACCTGGGCCTTCAAATGCTTTTCTTCTTTTAAAGCCTTTAGTGCCAATTGAACTGGGTTAATATTTCTCCACCTTGCCAAAAATTGCAGCTTTTGTACACCCCAATCTTTAGAAACCTCAGTTGCCGGAATGCCATATAGATTTTTGATATACCCCCCTAAAGACATATAGTCGTAAATCCGCCTTCCGACCGAGTGAATGACCCAATCCTCAACGTTGTTTATAGACGCTTCGTTCGATTCCTTAAAGATTCTTCTGAAGAACAGGTCAGACACAACTCCTGGTATTTTTGCAGGCTCCATGTGGGATAGCAGATCTTTAGGATCGAAAGGAAATTTAAAATACCTATTTCTGAAATATATCCTTTCCTGTGTTCTTTTAAGAGGGATTAAATCAAGTTCCGGAGTTAATTCATTTAATAAAGGAAGAACCTTTGGGCCAAAAAGGAAGTGAGGACCGTAATCAAAAGTGTATCCATCAGTTCTATAGGACCTGGCAAGGCCTCCAACTTCCGGGGCCTTTTCCATTATGACAGTCTCGTGACCATTTCTGGCTAAAGCTATTCCGCACGATAAGCCTGATAAGCCAGCACCGAGAATAATAAATTTCATCCTAACCTTAACGTTGTATAAATAATTATCATTTTCTGCATCTTTTATTGTCTGTCATTCCGGCTTGTCTGGAATTTTCCTTTGCTTTTAAAAAGGCACTTCCGGGATTTCTGTGGGTAATATTCTTTAATCTCATGGATTCCTTCTATTCCTTCCACTTTGCATTAACTCCCCTTTAACCCTTTTTTTTAACCCCTCCCGTCCTCCCCTTAAGTTAAGGGGAGGTGAAGGTGGGGTTATGATTAAAAGGGGGATTATCCGCACAATTCCCTTAAGAGTCTTAATCAATATAGCCGAGTCCTTTGAGTGCTTTTTCTATCTCCTTAGATTCTTCCTCTCTTTCATAGGTTGTGACAGATACCTTTGAATCTCTTTCAATAGGATAGTCAATATGACGTACCGGGTTGCTCTCCAGAAAGTCTTCATTGAAAATCTCTTTAACCAACCGTCCATCAACAGCTTTAGGTATCTCCAAACCCAGAGAATAGAGAACCGTGGGAAAAAGATCCATAATGCTCAAGGGAGGTAGAAAAAGATTGCTCTTGATGCCTTTTCCATAGGCAATAAATATCCCATTTAACCGGTGGACCCCATTTACAAAAAAGTCCCGTGGATCCTTTTTCGACACCACCTTCCGGTAGGTTCTTCTTCTATAAGGACCTCCCCTAATCTGATGAGCAAAATCCTTTGCACAAATAATTAGATCCGGCGCTGCTTTTAGGTAAGTGCCCTCATACAATTCCTCTTTCTTGTAAACCTTTCCAACGATTTTTTCTCCCGTTTCAGGGTGCTTCAAAGCAGCAAGCTCTTTTATCAAATAGTCTCTCACATCATCATATTCGTTTTCATTAACAATGCCCTTTTGATCTCTCCCTTTCAGATTAATTCTTAAAGTAGCTTCATGTTCACCCGAGAAGACTTTTGTCCCCGTCCAATCTATTAAGGATCGCAGAATATATCCCTGAGATTTCACTCTCAGTCCTGGGAAAATTCGCATTAACGTATCCTTTATCCCAGAGGACAATTTCTTTGACAGAAGGGTTAATAAAAATTTAATGATTCTTCGCTTTATCGAGGTGATTAAAGCAACTTTCTTGAAGGTGAGAAGACCTTTCTCTTTTAACCATTCGTCAATAAAAAAGACGACATCAGATGCAGCACCCGCGCCATGGTCGGACATGATAAATAAAGTAGTTTCATTTCCAAACTTAGCCATTATCTTACCTATGGCCTCATCAACTCTTTTGTAAATGGTCAGGATTGCATCCTTGAACTCATTTTCACCTTCCATATACTTCCAGAAATGATGCTGAACCTGATCAGTGGCTGAAAAATTGACAGCGTAGAAATTCCAGGGATATTTATCCATAAAATACAGGACGGCCCGTTCTCTGGCATCTATCATTTTCAGAAGACCTTCTACGGCTTTTCTCCTTTTCGCATCGCTATCCAGATATCCTGCACCGACATGGAGATGGATGACATAGTCTTCGACTACTTTCGATAATAATTCTTTTATCTCTGCTGGATATGTGAAATTTGAGTCGATACCAGGGGAGTCCATGCCACCGATTAGGATTCCATTTCCCTCCTCTGGTGGATATGTCATCGGGATGTTTATCAGAATCACCTTCTTGTTCATTTCGCTGAGGATGTTCCAGAGGGTCTTTGTCTTCAAACTTCTGTTGTTTACGAATTGAAATGAGTAATCACTGTCAGCCTTTTGCTTGAAGCCGAAAACTCCATGCTTGCCCGGATTCACGCCTGTCATAAAGGAGCCCCAGGCTTGAGGAGTAAAAGGTAAAATCACAGAGTTGAGGGTTGCCCGTGCCCCGCCATCAATGAGTTTTTTGATGTTTGGTAAATGGCCTTTTTTGATAAAGGGATCTATCAGATCAAAGGTGCCGCCATCCAGACCTATGCAGAATACCTTTTTTGCCACTTTTATCCTATATATCCTAATCCCTTTAGACTATCAAGGAGCTTAGACTTGTCCTCATCGCTGTAAATGTCCCCGCCTTTTTCTTCTTTATAACCCTTTACCTTTTCGAATCGTACAGGGTTGGCCTTGATAAATTCTTGTTTGAATGCCCCTTCAATCACCTTCCCATCTACATCAGCCGGTATCGGTAACCCCATCTGATAGAGAGTTGTAGGCAATATATCAATTATTTCAGCAGGGTCTAATGTTATTCCTGAGGTGCAATCTGGCCCTTTAATAATAAATATCCCATGTTGTCTGTGGGAGCCACTTATCTTCCTCCAGTGAGCTTCATCGCTTAAAAAATTTTCAGGATTATTTGTTGTTTTCCGGAAAAATTTTGGGCTTAAATAGTATCTATCTTCGGGTTTCAGAATAATATCCGGAAATTCCTCCACGCAATCACCCTGAAATATTTCTTCCCTCCTGAATACACCCTTGAATACGTGCTGTCCGTTCTCGGGATCCCTCAACCTCTTTATCTCCTCTACGATTTTATTTCGTATATCCTCATACTCTTGTGGCTCCACCAGTCCTTGAGGGTATTTCTCTTTAATATTAAGACGAATCCCCTCAACCTCTCCGGCGAAGGCTTTTGTTTTAGACCAGTTAATGCTGGAAAATCTCAGGTATGTGGCTGTTTTCGATGCTGCAAAGGGAATAAGTTTCATCAGTTGCCCTTTGACCTCAGGAGGAATCGTTCTCAGTAAGAAAGAAAGGATTTTTCCCTTCAGCACAAAGACAATATCATCTAAAAGGCTCGATAGTTTATTCTTGCTGTCTTCTCCTAATTTAGAAAGATAACCTGAGCTTCTCAGCCATTCGTTCACAAAGATTGATTTGCCTGTTCGCGGGCCTGCACCGTGGTCTGACATGATGAGAAGGGCCGTGTCCTCTCTGTTAATGTTTTCATAAATACGGCCTACAACATTATCAAGTTCTTTATACACCGCTTTAATTGCATTCTTAAGAATAGGAGAACTATCCTCTTTATAGAGCGGATGGTTCTTATCCATAAATTTCCAGAATTGATGCTGGACATTGTCAGGACTGTTAAACCTCACTGCAAAAAGGTCCCAGGGATATTTGTTCATAAGGTGGAGAACCACTTTAGCCCTTGCCTTCGTTGCTGAAACAATGAAGTCCAGCGCCTTAATTCTTCTCCTGTCAGTGTGAAGATACCCCCCGAGGTGTAAGTTTATTTTGTAGTCAGGTGCTATCTTCAGGATTTCTTCTCTCAGTTCCGGAGGGAACGTAAAGTTTGAACTCGTGCTGGGTGCATCCAACCCGCTTACAAGAAGGCCATTCACTGATTTTGGCGGATAAGTCATGGGTATGTTCATAACAATAACTTTCTTTCCTTTTTCGCTCAGCACTTCCCATAGAGTCTTTGCCCTGTTGTGAGATCCATAGATCAACTCCAGTGAGTAACTATTTGATGACATCCTTGTAAAACCCAGGATCCCATGTTTGCCCGGATTCTTTCCTGTGGCAAAAGAGGTCCATGCGGGAGGCGAGTGTGAAAGGATCGTTGAATTCAGTTTTGCACGAACACCTTCATTAATAATAGAGGCAAGATTTGGAAGCTCCCCATTTTCTATAAGGGGATCTATCAAATCAAATGTTGCACCATCAAGACCGAGAATGAAGACTTTTCTTTTCTGCACAGAGTTCATTTACTTGCCCTCTTCTGATAAATTTTCCAATCCATATACCCGAGCGTCTTGCGAAAAACTTCTCTGAATATTTCAATTTCATCAGGTTCAAATGTCTTTAATAGTAAAAGGCTTATAAAATAAGTACCCAAGCCGACTGGCGCAGCCAAAAAAGGGCTTATCCGGGTTAAGAAACTTACCGTTATCACCAGCAGAATTGTCGCAAGGAAAGGCTTGGGAATCACCTTTTTCCAGGAAATGGTACCCATAGTTTTTGATATAAAGAAATAAGCCGTCAAAAAAAAACTTACCTCGGCTATCAGCGTTGCAATCACCGCTCCGAAATATCCAAATTCATAAATGAGAACTATGTCAAATAAGATATTAACAGCGAGACAAATAGCTGCTGCTTTTGTAGCTAGAACCTGCCTATTAGATGCTTGGAGGAATCTCTCAAAAAGGGCTTCAAAAAACATTATTCCCAAAACAAAACTGAATACCATTAATGCCGGGACTGCTTGCAGGAAAGCGTCACCTAATATCAAGTGAATAATTTCTTTAGAAAAGTAGATAAGCATTGCCACAAAAGGGATAACTATAATCAGGAGCGACTTAAAAGTTTTTTCTAGGAGTGCCCCTAACGAGGTTTTCGATTCAGTCGCTAATCTTGAAATCATTGGAAATAGGGCATCTGTGAGACTATCAGGTATAAGGACTAATACTAAAATAATTCGATAAGCGCCATGGTAAATTCCTACTTCTGTTATTGGTCTCATCATTTTAATCAGTATTGTATCAATTCTATAGCTCGTTTTTCGTAAAATCCTGTGAATCCCGATAGGGAATCCTTCTTTAAGTAGATAGCGACATAAAGAAAAATCCAAGCGCAATTGTGGTTTAAAGAAACTCTTGAAGGTAAGAAGTATCCCAGAAAAGATCCTCATAAGGTAGGACAACAATAACGCTCCAAAAATACCGTTTAGACCAAAGTCAAGCCGTATAAATAAAACAGTGAATAACAGATAGGTAGTAATCTGTATAACGTTCAGCATTGATGCATAGACCATTTTCTCAAATGCTATGAAAATAGCAATGAATATATCTCCTAAGAAGAAAAATATTACAGCCAAGCCACAGATATAGGTAGCAGATATGACTTCCCTATTATCGCTCATTATATTTATGGTCAGTGCGATACATGCAAAGGTAATTACACTAAGAAGACATTTGATAAAAGTTGAAGCCCAAAGGATATCGTTTGCTCCTGAGGTATTCTTAGACATTTCTCGAATAGCAATTCTATTTATTCCCATATCAGTCACAACCATGAAAACAGTACACACAGCCGTAATAAAGCCATATTCTCCGAATTTCTCCAGTTTCAGGTATCGTGCAATCCAAGCTACTGCGAGTAAGTTTAGAAGCGCGTGAAAAATCCGACCTCCCATTAGGGACACAGAATTTTTCATGACATTAATATTATGGGTCATGTTATCTTTCCAAGACCTCTATTCGGAAATATTCAAGCCCTCGACTAATCGATGTAACCAAGTCCCTTTAATCTGTCTCGCACCGCTGATTCTTCATCAACGTCGTAAATTTCTTCGGCTTTGATGGAGGGTTTTTCTTTTTCCTCGGTGAAGAGGACAGGCCTATCTATTATGAATTTTTCTTCAAAAATATTGAGTAAAACCTTTCCATCCATTTCATTGGGTATAGGTATGCCAAGTGTGTAAAGTAAGGTTGGGGCTATGTCCATGAGTCTCGACTGCACCAGGCTTTTGCCCGTTTTGATTCTCGGACCTTGTACAATCAAGATGCCTTCATCTCTATGGACTCCACTTGGCCGGTGGAGAGATTCTGAGAATTCCGCTTCCTTTCTATTTAGAATTTTAATGAAGCCATCCTTCAAAAAAGGATCGCTCGGCCTATGAATATATTGATGATTTTTCCATGTAAATATGATGTCTGGGGCTTTATCAAACTCATCCCCCCAGAAAACATCCTCTTTCAGGAAAACCCGGTCAACAATTTTTTCATGGGATTCAGGGCAAGTTAAGGCCATGAGTTTCTGAACGATGGTTTGTCTGATCCTGTGATAATCTGATCCAGGAGTTACCACGCCGAGGGGCTCGCGCCCTTTCAGATTTATGAAAATTGCTGGGTGATTTTCACGGGAATACGCCTTACTTTTAGACCAGTCTATAGCTGAAAGTGATAGAGTCGGTTCTGCTTTCCTTCTGAGATGGGGGAAATTCCTTGCGAGAAATTCTTTGGTTTTTCTGGACAAATTCGTTTTTATGATGCTCTCGGTTGTCTTTATTAGTCGATTAGCAAACTTCTTTCTTGCACTACTTTTTTGGAATGTGAGGAAACCTTCCGCACTAAGCCATTTGTTAATATAGAAAGTCTTATTAGTAGAAGGTCCTGCTCCATGATCAGAAACAATAAACACGTGAGTCTCTTCGTCCGCAAGTTCCAGTAATTCTTTCAAAGAACTATCGAGAGCCCGATAAACTTCCGTTATTGCGCTCTTATAACGGTTGTCTGCCTGAGCAACGCCGAATTTCTCCACGTGGGAATCCATATATTTCCAAAAGTGGTGTTGAACCTTATCAGATTCAGTAAAAACAATCATGAAAAAATCCCAAGGATAGGAGGTCATTAAATACTTCGCGGTGTTTTTTCTTATCTCGATGGTTTCCAGGAGTTTCTGCAATGCTATGTCCTGTCTTCCCTTGCGAATGAAACCCCATATGCCCGGTTCCAAAATATATGGTCCGACCTTTTCCCTGATTTCCTCCATAATGTTTTCAGGATAAGCAAAATTAGATGTAATGCCAGGTGAATCAAAGCCGGAAAGAATTACGCCGTTGACCTTTGAAGGAGGATAACTCATAGGAACATTCATTACTATCACCTTTTTACCAAGGTGACTAATGATTTCCCATAGGCTGTCCCCCTTTCGGAAACTTGCATTAACAAAGCGTATATCGTAGCTTCCGGGTATCCTTTCGAAAAAATCAAAAATGCCATGTTTGCCTGGATTCTTTCCAGTGACAAAAGTGGACCATGCCTGAGCACTGTTTGATAAAGGTGTAGACAAAAGAACCGATCTTGCCCCCCGTTTTATGCACTGAGACAAAGTAGGAAGCTTGCCCTCTTTAACCCATCGGTCAACCAAATCGAAGGTAGCACCATCCAAACCTACAACAAATACTTTGGGAGCTTTAGGCGTCATAACCTAAACCTAGTACAATATTTCTCTAATAATTGACATACTCTAATAGTTTTCACAATTTCTAATCAGGTACTTTTCTTACAAAATATGTATAGGGTGCTAGCAAATCTGTGTGCCAGCTTATTGTTCTCATAGAGCAAATCTATATATTGGAGTGGCTTTGTAATTAATCGCAAAATCCGATTCCAGAATTTGTACCACATTAAATTGTTAAATGATAAAAGAATGGGGAAGAAAGAGCTCAGAGCTAAGCTCATCGCAGAGCCAGGGCCAGACGCAACTCCTTTTTCAAGACACTGAAAGTTTTCAAAAAGTTTTTCAATACCAGATATGGTATACCTTTGAAAATCGCAGGGCTGCGCATGATAAGAACGACAAAATGGGATTTCAGCGTATACCTTCCCACCAGGTTTCAAAGACCTACGTATATCCATGACGGCTTTAACAGGATCATCCACGTGCTCTAACACCGCGATTATGAATAAGAAGTCAATTGTGTCTTCTTGAAAAGGCAAATACCGCACATCACCTACGATATCAGCGGTCTCTTCAAGATAAATACTCAGTTTCAACACCTGTCCGCAATCTTTGAAAAGTTTTCTCATATCCCTCGTTTTTGCCGGGCCAATATTCAATACAACTCTTTCGGAATTAGTCAGAGAATTGTCCTTGAAACATGAAAAGATGACCTTCTTTGAACGTTTTGAAATCACACGACAAGTCGGTGTTGTTTTCTTCATAATGTTTCTTATAAACTTTGCTGGTCTTGATCTTTGACTCTCACCTGAGACCAAACCGCCATCCTCATAATATTTTCTATCATAAAGGTCTTTTTTAACATGAAGTATCGGTATACCTTTCACAATTGGATACCCTATTTCACAAGAATCGCAAAACAATTCCTCGTTCCTGAGTTCTAATTTTTGCTTACATATGGGACAACCTAGTACCTGAAGTAGGTTCCTATCAAAAACTCTCACAAAACTCTCCTTTCACGCATTCGAAATGCAGACACTTTCCCTGCTCGACTAAGGGATCAATCAAATCGAAGGTTGCACCCATCTAAGCCGATGACCAAAACCTTACTCACTACTAGTTCCTCCCCGGTTTAGTTGCAAATAAGACCTCTGCAGAACGTTCAACTCTTTGCAGTTCTTTACTAATAGAATCATAGTAAGGCCACATATATTCTTTTTCTTTCATTGCGTTTTGTCCGCAATCTTTTTTTGTAGAAGGATTCCCGACAAGCGGAAATGACAAAGGAAACAAAGGTTCATTGTTTTCTCACTCTATATATCCGAGGCTCCTGAGCCTTTCCTCTACTTGAGAAGCTTCCTCCTCCGAATAAGCCCTCCTCAGGGGCTTTGTTTCCCCATTTGACGGGGGGTTCATATATTGAGGAGGATTCTGCTCGAGATAAGACGGGCTTATTGCTTCTTTGAGCACCTTGCCATCCATATCGGTAGGGACTGAAGTCCCCGTAAGATAAAGGATCGTAGGGGCAAGGTCGACAATCTTTGCTCCCTCTATCTTAAAGCCACTTTTAATGTTATTGCCTTTCATGAAAAGAATCCCATTTGGCCTGTGGTTTCCCCCTTTTTGTAGTTGTGACCAATCAGTGTAATCGCTGTGATAAAGGCTCGGTTCAAAGAGGGCACGATTTCTGTCACTATACCCCGGCCACGAGGTGTACTGGTGATTCCTCCATGTCACCAAGAGGTCAGGGGCAGTGTCCATGCAATTACCATGATAGACCTCTTCTCCTTTATATACCCTATCTACTGCTGGTTTGCCGGTATCTGGGTCTATCAGCGTCCTTAACGCCTCAATCAGCCAGTTTCTTAGATTCTCGTATTCTGATTCTGGTGAGACAGTCCCTTGAGGAAACTTGCCTTTTGTATTGATAAACAGATTGGTACTCTCCCGACCAAAGGACCATACTTTTGTTTTTGTCCAATCGATATCGGAAAACACAATCCTTGACTTTACTTTCTGCCTTAATCCGGGAAATGTCCTTTTCATCCATTCCAGCCCTACAGGAGGGATAGTAGTCTTTATTTTATGGTGCATGTTCTTTAGTAATTTAAGGTAATAGTTTTTTCTTTTCAAATCCTGGTAAGTTAAAAGTCCTTTTTCTTCCAGCCACTTATTGATAAAAACGGCCTTGTAGCAGGGTCCTGCCCCGTGATCGGACATTACCAAGATGTTGGTGTCCTGTGGCAGTTTAGAGAATAACTCCCCCAGGACAGAATCCATGTTTATATACATATCCCGAATCACCTGCCCATATCTCTCTCTGTCTGTTCTCGAAATTGATGAAAAGGCGGGGTCTGTATATTGCCAGTAAGCATGCTGAACTACATCCAGTTCGCCAAATACCATCATGAAAAAATCCCATTCATAATTATCCATCATGTAATGAGTAAGTTTTTTTCTAAAATCAAGAAGAAATTCGATTTGTTCAAGAAAAGAGTCGGGATTATGTCCTTGCGGATAGTCCCTCAATTGATATTTCCCTATGTTACGAGAAATTTCCTCCAGGATATGAGGTGGGTATGCAAAATTTGAATCTGTACCGGGCGAGTCAAATCCTGATATGAGAATCCCGTTTACAGCTTCCGGAGGGAAAGTCATAGGTACATTTAACACTGCGACCCTCTTGCCAGCCATGCTCAAAAGTTTCCAGATAGAAAGACCTTTCCGCATCCCGCCATAAGTATATTCCAGCTCATAGCTGTTGGGCTTATGTATTACGAAATCATATATTCCGTGTTTCCCTGGATTTTTTCCTGTGATGAAAGATGTCCAGGCGGGAGGACTTAACGGATGTATGGTGGATGACAATTCTCCATAGATACCCTCTTTACATAATTTTTGAAAGGTGGGAAGAAGACCTTCTTTCATCAGAGGGGTAATGATATCTAAGGTAGCCGCATCGAGTCCAATTACAAATAGCTTAGTGTGCATAAGAAAACTTCCGCCTTATCTTGTTATTTAAAACCATATATAATCTTTTAAGAAGCCAGAAATTTCTTAAAAACTGTGAGAGTCTTTCCGGTCCAACTATCATTCTTTTTATCCGCTGTTTTATATAAGGGAGAGAAGAATAGTAAGAAAGATAGGAGTTTTGTACGGCCTCTCTAATCTCTTCCCCTGATAGATTCGGATAATTTAATACGCCACCAGTAACGCCATCGAAATCTTCCCAGCGATCATATTTCAACCATCCATTTTTGATACATTCCTCCCAGAATTTGGTTCCCGGTAACGGTGTACATATGCTGAACTGTACGGAATCAGGTGCGATTTTTCTTATGAATTCCCTTGTTTGATGAATCGTTTCTTTCGTTTCGTTAGGGTTACCTATCATAACCGTGGCATGAGTCATTATTCCTATCTTTTTAGTTACAGCGAAGGCATGGACAACTTCATCTAAGACTTTCTTTTTATCAATTGCATTCAGAGTCTCCTGGACCCCTGACTCAACTCCATATTTAATGAGAAAGCAGCCTGATTCCTTCATCAATTTGATTCGCTCCTCGGTAACCTTATCTGTTCTCGAAAGACAACCCCACGTGATATTCAACTTCCTTTCTAAAAGGAGTTGACAGAATTTCTCTACACGCTTCCAGGATGCTGTAAAATTATCGTCTTCGAAGTAAAAGAATCTGGCACCAAATTCATTTTTCAGCCATTCTATTTCATCAACCACGCAGTTTAAATCCCTCAACCGAAGCTTCTGCTGGAAGAGGACCTGCGGATAGAGACAAAAAGAACAATGGTAGTTACAACCCCGGCTGCTCATAATGGTGGCCACCGGTCTTTTGGTCGTGGGAAACATGGATTCCCGATAACGGTTGATATCAACCAGATCCCACGCAGGGTAGGGGAGGGAATCTAAATTCTTGATCAACTCTCGCCTTCCAGTGGAGACAATCTTGCCATCTTCTCGAAAAACAATGCCTTTAACCTCCGGGAGGTTATCCAAATGGAGGGCTATGTCTCGAATAGTTTCGTCATATTCACCTAAGGCTATTATGTCAATATCATCCATACCCTGCTGCATAATATCCATTGCCATAGCAGTAACATGCGGGCCTACTGCTATGATTACAGGGTTAAGTAAATTCTTAAGCATCCTGATCAATTTGAGATCATGATCAAAACTCGCCGTTGAAGTATTCACAACAACTATTTTTGCACTATATGCTTTTAACTCTTCCACTATTTGATGAAAGTCTATTCCCAGCACTGGTGCATCCCAGAGTTTCACTTCGAAACCGGCCTTTCTTGCCACGGAGGCTGCATACATTTGGAACAGGGGAGGGGGATTTATATTTCCGCCCGGGTTTTTATGTGCCCATCTCTGTGTTCTGTGCCCGTGACCTGGCCAGGGCCCGTCTACAAATGCTATTTTCATACCTTCAAGCCCTCGATAGCTTGATTTAAATAGCGTCCCACAATATTCCAATCATAATTTCCGACCAGAAACTCTCTCGCATTAGTTTTTTTCAGATTTTTTTCGGTAACATCTATGATTTTCCGGGCGAGGGAATCTATGCCCGGATCACAAAGACAACAATACTTTCCAAAAATATCTTTAGTTGCACCGACTAAATGGCCTATAACTGTGATCTGCATGGATAGATACTCCAACACCTTAAAGGAAAATCTAAATCTGTTTTCAATATTGTCTTCCATATATATCAAACCATAATCTGCAACACTGAGGTATCTAGCAACTTCAATCTGCTCGAGTCTCCCGGTTATCAGGACGTCCTTTATATTTAATTCCTTGATTAAGTTGCGATAGTAACTTTCTAAGGGACCACCGCCTCCGATGATGATAAAAAAACAGTTATGAAGTCTGCGAGAAACCTGGGAATAGGCTTTCAAAATATAATGGAGGTCTTTCGAGCTTCCAATGGTAAAAGAACCGAGGAAACAGAAGACCTTTTTCCCAGTTAAATTTAGCTTTTTCCTCTCATATGCAGAATCGAATCGAGAAGGATCAAACAGAGTGGTGTCCACACCCTGAGGTACAAAGAATATCTTTTTTTTGTAAAAGGATTTCAAATGCTGTTGAAGATAGTAATTATGTGTAGTGAGAATGTCAGCATGCCTCGGCATGACTCGTTCGCCAAAGGCAGTCATTTTTTTCTTGAACCAGGTTCTCTGCCACTGTGAATCAAGATCGTCAAAGTCAATGACAACCTTTTTGCCTCTAAGCTTTGCTATTGCTAAAGAGGGCAAAGTTATCAGCCAGGGTTTCTGCAAGTACAAGATATCAAAGTCCATTTTTGCAGCTAAAAGAAGGTACTTCAATACCGATGAAAGTAATCCGACCGATGTATCTTTTTGTCTGATTGCAAGAGTGCCGTGATTTTGGTAATTTGGCTCTACATAATAGACACAATTATTTCGTGACAGGAGATTTGAAAGATTCCTGGAACGGTATGTACTGCCATGTCTCGATTGTAGAACGTTAATGAACAGTATTTTCGCTTTGTTAGAAGCCATTACTGCAATTCTTAAAACCAAGTTTCTTTCCTAAGGATTTAGTCCACAGAAGATTCACTTTTGAACCTCCTAATAAAATCATGAAAAAGTAGCTCCATCCAGACCAATAATTGAGACTCTTTCTGTCATGATTTAGTTGCCTCAAAGGGTTCAAGGATTCCAGGATTCAAGGGTTCAAGTGCCATAGCTTTTTTTTGGGGAATCCTTCCACTTCTCTGTCATACTGGCTTGTCCGGGATCTTTCTTTAAAGAAGGATTCCGAACAAGTCGGAATGACAAAGAAAGCCGCAATGACAAAGTCACAACCGAGATAGGACATTAGCTTTGCATGATCCGATAGTTTTGTTAATTCTCTTGTCATTTCCTCAGTAGCCGCAGGCTTTACAGGCCTGCGCAATTTACGCAACCTAAAGGTTGCGGCTACAATGTCTGTATTCTTATGCTGTAAGCATCATATATTTCAGTATAAAATCTATTTCATCTTATTAGCAATGCCTGTGCCATGAAGGGAAGCTATCTCTGGTTTTTCTGTGCCAAAGATCACGAAAGATATGGTTCAGGTGCCACTTGATTCTTTGATGTTTTTGAGAGCTTCTGTGGCGTTATATCTGACATACTGATTATTATCTTCAAGGAGAGAATTAAGAACCAATACTGCTGATTTGTCGCCTATGTTCCCAATGGCCCAGATCGCAATGAGAACCTCGCCCTCAGTCCTCTTATCCTTTTGCTCTAAGATAGATATGAGAGCAGGTACTGCCCTCTTATCACCAATTTTTCCCAAAGCCTCGATGGCTTTCTCCCGAACGCGAGCGTTATCCTTTCCCAGCATGGCTATGAGTGGTTTCACAGCTGCCTCGTCCCCAATCTTTCCCATGGCTTCGATTATAACCGGACTGATTTCGGCTGAGTCCTCGTATAAAAGTACGATCATGTCAGGCACAGCTTCTTTTATTTGAAGCTGACCTAATTTATAGATAGCTTCTCGTTTAATCACGATATTGGAGCTTTTGAGATTTTTCAGATATTCCTTCACATCGGGATTGAGATATGGATTAGAACACCTGGAACACCCCATACTTGTCATCAGAACTGTTAAGAATAGGGCTAAAAATATTTTCTTGAATATCGTTCTTTTTTTCCGTTTCTCAGGATATCGGTAATAGGATTTCTTTTTTCCATACTTATTTAAAACAACACCTAAAAGTTTAAGGTTTGCCTTCTGTAACACCTCTATCGTCTCAGTTACATCTTCTTTTGTAGTTTTTCCAGCCTCTAAAATGTAGATAACACCGTCAACGTAGCGACCCAAAATTGCAGCGTCGGACTTGATAAGTAAGGGAGCGGAATCCAGGATAACCATGCCATATCTGGTATTTAATTTGTCGATGAGGACCTTAAGCTTTTCCGCTTCAAATATCCTGCCAGGGTCTGATGGAGTTGGCCCGCTGGGAAGTAAACTTAAATCGTAAATTCCTGTATTTACTACAGCCTCCCAGCCAAATTCTCCTGTAATCACATTTGTTAACCCTGTTTGATTAAGTCTTTCGAAAAGCTCATGTAAACTTGGCCTGCGAAGATCAGTATCAACCAGTAAGACCTGAAGGCCTGTCTGACTGAATGATATCCCCAGGTTTGCAACGGTTAAGGTCTTTCCCTCTTTAGGGTTGCTGCTGGTAATGAGAAAGCTTTTAAGCGGTTTATCAAGACTGGCATATTTTAGATTATAACGGATAGCCCGATAGGCTTCAGAGACAGGATCATTTGCATCCACTTTTGAAATAAGCCTGGAGTTGCTGACTCGAGGAATAGAACCCAAAAAGGTAAGTTCTTTATAATGCTCGAGATCCTCTGGAGTTTTTACGGTATCATCAACATACTCTGCTACAAATGCCAGTCCAAAGGCAAAAAGCAGTCCGACGAAGGCGCCAATAATACCATTTAATATCAGCTTTGGACTCTTGGGTTCATAAGGTCGCATAGCCGGCTGAACAAGCAGGGCATCAGGAAGGGTCATTGCTTCAGCTACGCCAATCCGGTTGCTGTAATCTAAAAGCGAGCTGTAGATATCCTGACTTGCTGTCAAAGTGAGCTTGAGCTTTGCTTCCTCATTGCTTTTTGAGGGCAAGGTCTTGATTAAACCCGCATATTTATTGATGTCCAGATTCACGCCATCAAGGTGCACCTGGAGAGCTGATAGTTGTCTCTCGAAATCACTAAGCTCAGGTGATGTAACCTGGTGGGTCCGCACTTCTTTTTCCAGATCCTTTTCTAACTCTGTTATCTGCTGCTTTAGGGCAATCACATCGGGATGATTTGCTGTCTTATCAGTTAGTTCACCGGCAAGTTTTGACTTCAGTTGAGAAAGATCCTGCATGATTCTTTGAATTTGAGGATTTTCCTTTAGGATCAACGAAGGTACTGATAGGGGCGTCTGCCCCGGTAGAGAAGTTTGTCCTAACTGGGTTTTTAAGGTTTTTATTTTTTCCCGCGTCTCACTGATATCAATGATGTTGTCTTCTTTCTGTTTCATGAGTTCAGCCAGTTTTTCAATAGCTATCTTTGTCTCAATCTCTAAATTAACAGTGTTGTATTTATCCTTGTAAGTCAAGATATCCTTTAAGGCTTTGTTATAGTCCTCTTTTATCTCTACGATCTGTCCCTCAATGAATAAACGGGCGCTCTGAGTCTCTTTTTTCCTCTCGGTTTCGCTATCCTCAATATACGAAGCAGCAAGGGTATTCGACACGAACATGGCTTGGAGTGGGTCAGGGGAACTTGTTGTAATTGTTATCGTATTGCTATCTGGATCCTGTTGGACAGAAATTAAAGGCCTGGGAAATAATATAGCTACCAAATTGCTAACAAATGTGCTCATTAGTTTGTCAGGGGTGATTAAATTTCCTTCGTCATCTCTTATCTGAAGCCTGTAGATTACCTTATTCAGAAGAGGGTACACTTTGGTCAATGTAACCTTTGTTCCCATATCAACTACAGTTGGTCCAGAAGGAATAAAAGAGGTAATCTCTTTCATGCCAATAGAAGTGAGAAGGGAAGGTGTTACGGTAGGCGGCTTAAACCAGAGCTTGGCAGAGGTTTCATAAGTAGGCTTAAGTAAGAGGCTTCCAACTACGGCAGTAAGAAAAATAACTAAAAAAGCCTGTATGGCAATCCATTTTCTTCTTAAAAGAATTCTTAATATTCTTTTAAGTTCCACGCAGCCTTATTATTAATATTTTGATCTTCAAGTTCCATTTGTTTTTTAAAATAAACTTTTGGTTTTTAATATAAACTTTTTGAATTATTTTTTCAAACGAAAAAGACTTTCTCAAACTAACTGTCGAAATTTCTTTTCACTGAATTATGGCAATGGAACTTTTTATGAGGTATAGATATAGAGAGGAATGTTTGCTATTCTTATGTGTCTATGTTGCCCTTTGCTGCAACAATACGACCCCTATGGTTTTCAGCAATATCTTGATATCCAGGAGCAAAGATTGTTTCTTTATATAAGCCAGGTCGTACTTCATCCGTTCCATCATGCTGGTACTTCCACGGCATATAACCTGCTGAAGGCCGGTGACACCAGGTTTTACCTTCAGTCTCTCCCTGAAAAAGGGATCATATCTTTTAACGAGGGCTATTTCTTCAGGCCGGGGTCCTACCAGACTGATATCTCCTTTAAGGACATTCAGAAGCTGGGGTATCTCATCTATGCTGGTCTTTCTGAGAAATTTGCCAATAAGAGTTACTCTGGGATCGTTTTGAATCTTAAAGACCGGTTCCTTGAGCCTGTCAAAGTCCATAATTTCCGGGAGGATCTTTTCAGCATCGGCTATCATGGAGCGGAACTTATAAATTTTAAAGGGCTGGCCATTATGGCCACATCTCATCTGTGTATAGAAAACCGGTCCCCGGCTTGTTAACTTTATCAGGCTTGCAACAATGGTAAAGAGGGGCAAAGAGGCTATCAATACTAAGGTTGAGACTACAATATCCATACATCTCTTAACTATTCTATAGAAAGGCGAAACATTGCCTGTGTTTAAATCGATAGCCGGCATAATCCAGCCATTGCTTCTTCCGATCCTGCCAGTGCATCGTACATAAGCTTTTGGAGAGAACATGAATTTAATGCCATTCTTTCTGAAGTTCAGCATGGTATCAACGAGAGTATGGTAGGACAAGGGAGCTGTGATAAACACTTCGTTCGGATTTGTTTCTCTAATAACTGTTACGATTCCTTCGACTGGATTGTGAGAGCCAAGCGGCTTTTCTATAAGCTCTCCGCTTTCTGTAAATACACCGTATCTACCATTAAGGTTATAAAAGGCTAAAGAATGTAGTCTATCTTTGTAGGACTCCCTGAACTCCAGGGCAAGATCTTCGGCACCTTCTTCAACAATAAGCAAAACCCGGTGGTCTTTATTGGGTAAGCTCATCATGCCTGTTTGGCGCCTTCAGCCGGACTTTGCTCGTGTCTTTAGGTTCAATATCAATAAATACCATATAAGCTTTATCCTTAAATATCAGGTATTTTTGAAGAAGCATCTAATAAAAAGCAAGTTTAATGCCAATGAAGGAAATACCTGGTTATGAAGGCAGAGGAGGCTCTAAATGGTTGAATCTGCTTGTAATCTAAACAAGGCCCCCCAGAATCTTTAAAAGATGGCTTTGAATTTCTATAGTTATGTGTTTATAAAGTGTATCCACTGGATACACTTTAGTAATAAAATGTACCTATTCGGATACATCCCTTTAGCTATGGAGATATTTCCTACAGTATGGCAACAACTGGGCTCTAAACCGATTACTTCCTGATTGTAAGGTTGTGGAAATGTCATCCCCGGCTCCTGGCAACCGTGAACATGCACGCGATGAGTTTTTCACTCATGCAAGCTTGTATCGATTTCAAATGGTTACAGTAGATATTGAGCGATCACCCCGGCTACATTCTCTATTTTTATATCTTTACTATCCACGGAAACAGATGTAGATATAAATAAATGTGCATCGTCATATGTGTGCATTCCCCTGAAATGAGTCTTACCAAAGATATGATCTCTGGTTGTTGAACCCTTTAAGTCAAATCCATAATTAGGCAAAAGGTATATATCAGGTCCATTATCTCTATAGTTGCCATGAAAGATCTCTTCTTTGAGATAAACATCTTTTACGACCTTCTGCCCCTCAAATGAGATCTCTGAAAATTTTTCTTTCAACTCCTCTACCAGTCCCTTATAATCTGACTGTTTTACTGACCCTCTTTTATATATTCCTTCCATATGAATGTAAATCCTTGATGGGTCAAGACAGAATGCTTTCGTGTCAGAAGTTATTCCCTTGAGTCCTACTGAAGCATCCAGTTTTAAATAACCTTTTTCCATTAACCATCTATTCAGATAGACTTCTGTCTTTATCGGTGTAAAACCATGGTCTGAACAGGTCAGAAAGACTGCACCGTCTTTCATTGCCTTTCTTGCCATTGTACCGATAAAACTATCAAGTTCTCTATAATATTTCTCAAAGATGTAGAAGTACTCCCCCTCCCTTGCAGAATCAAAAAAGAAGTGATGAAGACGGTCTGTCTCTGTAATGGTGCCAATAAATAACTGCCAGTCCTCATTGTCATAGAGATATTCGATAGCCTTTTTTCTTTTCTCAAAGGTGTCAAAGAGATCTTGAAAAAATGCCTCAGGGTCTTCGGTGGCAAGCTTGGCATTTATGTCAATCCTGTAACCTATTCCGTTAAGGTAGTTGAAGACCCTTTCAGGATAGGTCGCCTTTTTGAGATCTATGGCAACAAAGCCACTGACCATGATGCCGTTCATTTGTCGTGCAGGATACGTCTGCGGGATATTAAGGGCAACAGTTTTTATATCTTCTTTCTCCCATACTGGCTGCTCTTTAAGGGAATGAAAATTAGGGAATAGGTATTCGTAACTTTGCCTGTCTATTTCCATAAAGCCGAAAATACTATGTTCGCCTGGATTCTTACCTGTCATGAAGCTGCTCCAGGCTACTGACGATACCTCCGGCAGGGTAGATTTCATCCTGAAGAGTTTGCCATCCTTGCATAGCTGGGAAAATTCAGGCATGATGCCCCTCTCCATGTAATCAACCAGAAGAGTGTAAGGCAAACCGTCCAGCCCAATAACTACGACGCTCCTGTTCTTTCTCTGTTTCTTGAGTATATTGAACATATATCTACATGTACCCCAGTGCCCTTAAGTGTTCCATGATCTGCTCTTTATCCTGTCCCCGTCCTACTCTTTCCGGGGTGTTTTCAAGATCCTGCATCCATGCAGGTATGTCTGAGGCTCTGCCCGTAGCATTCCTTGTTCCGAGAGGAAACTTACGTGAATCCTCACATATATCCCAGCGATCTCAATTGTGCTTCAAGTTTTTCCTTATCCTTCTCCTTTTCTACAAGTTCCTGTGGATTTTTACTATCTTTAATTCCAGTAGTAACATCAGATGGTTTAGTTAGAGCACTTCTCTGTCTGTACAATGATTCATCAACTGTTTCAACCATTTTTTCAATATTTAATGCCTTGTTTAAAAAATGGTTGATAACGTGAGCAATTTTACGAGGATCTTCGATAACGTCTTTATAATTTATATAGAGAACATGTATATTTTTTTGTCCTGCAAGCCAATTCTCAATTTCTTCGAGATGCCTATTGAATAATTTCCCGAGCTCTTCATCATTAATATCGCTTCTGTTTCCTTTCCTCTGTAACATTGTTCGCTGAGAGGCCAGTATTTCGTTGATGTCCCTCTTCATAAAAATTACATTATAGTTCCTGTTTGAAGGGAGCTCATATAATAACATCGAAACCATTTTGACAACCTTACCCTGAACATTATCTAACCAGGAATAATCATTTTTTATCTCCTTTACTTTTTCAAGTTCATAATAGCCTTTCGGGTTATCTTCATCTGCCTCCCTTAAATTATCTACAACAACATCCATTCCACCAGCTTCCAGCATTCTCATCATCATTGATGTCCCAGAACGTGGCAATCCCGATACAATTGTTATTACATCATTCATGTTTTCAAAACCTCCTCATAAGAATGGGTACCTTACTGGTTCTTTTGTAATTTCCATAAAATTCTTAACAAATGCGATACTAACTCTTCAACTTTTTTACTAGCAAAAGGCTTGCTCAAGAACATTCAAAGGACCCGAAAAGTGAATTTTATAAGCTTTTCAAAAGCAAATAGTTTGTTCATCAATCCTTTTATTAATAACTAAAAAACAAGGATTACCTTCTTCGCTGAGGATTGGGAATCGATGATCATCTATGCTCATTTGAGGATTTCTTAGATAGTGAAGGATAATTTCTTGTGAGCGTCTGTCTTTACTATCAATTACACTAATAGTGCATTTTAACATTGCTTGATATATTCCTTTTCAACCAAATAGTTTAAAATTGCTT
>CAZLFE010000030.1:0-12700 GCA_964558725.1 uncultured Nitrospiraceae bacterium
ATCGCCCTTGGATTCACGCAGGGACTCAAACGGGGTATGATTGTTAAGTCTTTAGGCGGACCTCTCCGCATCCCGATATGCAAGGATTGTCTTGGAAGGGTATTTAATATCTTTGGAGAACCCATAGACGACAAACCTCCTTTAAAAGATTACATCATGAAACCCATCCATAAACCACCTCCCCTCCTTGAAGACCAGGTCCCTGCAGCGGGAATTCTGGAAACTGGCATAAAGATCATAGATCTCCTGTCACCTTTTCCAAAGGGAGGCAAAATAGGCCTTTTTGGAGGCGCAGGGGTTGGAAAGACGGTACTGCTTATGGAATTCATTTACACAATAGCGAAGATTTATTCAGGGATATCGATATTCTGTGGTGTGGGTGAAAGGATGAGGGAGGGTCATGAACTCTGGAGAGAGATGCAGAGACGAGGCATCATAGAGAACGCAATCCTCGTCTTCGGCCAGATGTCTGAATCCCCTGGTATAAGGTTCAGGACACCCCTTTCTGCAATTACCCTCGCTGAATTCTTCAGGGATGAGATGAAAAGAGATGTATTGTTTTTAGCGGATAATATCTATCGTTTTGTTCAGGCAGGAAATGAGGTTTCTGTTCTCCTCGGTAGGCTTTCCTCCAGGGTCGGCTATCAGCCAACACTCTCTTCTGAGCTTGCAGAGGTAGAAGAAAGGCTTGTATCCACAAAAAGTGGTTCTATTACTTCAGTACAGGCCATATATGTGCCTGCTGATGACATAACTGACCCTGCAGTTTCAAATGTTTTCCCTCATCTTGATACAACAGTTGTTCTCTCCCGCGAAATAGCTGCAAGGGGATTGTATCCAGCAATCGATCCCCTGCTTTCGACCTCAAAGTTTCTGAGCCCTGAGGACGTGGGACAACGACATTATGAAATCTCTCAGACAGTCAGGGAGCATCTTTCACGATACAAAGAACTTCTCGATATTATTGCCATGCTGGGAATAGAGGAGCTTTCTCCTTCTGACAGACTAATCGTGCAGAGGGCAAGACGTCTCGAAAGGTTTCTCACGCAACCCTTTTTTCTGACAGAGGAATTCACCGGCAGAAAGGGAAAACATGTACCTCTCATAAAAACCCTCGATGGATGTAAGATGATCCTTTCAGGCAAGATGGATGAGATATCTGAGGAAGCCTTTTTTATGATAGGAGATATTGGTAAATCAGATGAATAATGCATCCTTCAGATTGCATATCGTAACACCAACGAAGACGTTTGAAAGAGGTATCAGATCACTCAGGCTTAAGGATAAAACAGGATTCTTTGGTATCATGAAGGGACATATAGATTTTTTAACCGTCCTTGTGCCTTCCCTCTGTTATTACACAGACATAAACGACAGGGAAACCTTTCTTGCCATTGATGGAGGAATCCTGAGTGTAAGGGGAGAAGTTGTAACCATCACCTCAAGGGAGGTGTTTGAAAGCGAAGACGCAGAAAAACTTGCAGAAATAATCGAAAATACTATGAGGAAAAGGGAAATATCCGAGAGGGCTTTTCTCAAGATGCTCGAAGGCATAGAAAGGTCATTCATGGAAAAGACTATCGAATTTACAAGAAGTTTCTGATGGAAAAGAAAACGTTCTCCAAGGATATTGAAAAATCCGCAAAAGAACTCATGAAGGCACGTAAAGAGAAGACCTTCTGGCATTACGCTTCTCTCATCGGTGTTGGAGGCTGGCTTTTTGTAATTCCCATCGTGGCTGGAGCATACCTCGGAAGGTATCTGGACAAAAAATTGGGCGGTATCTCATGGACCATTACATTCATTATTATTGGCATAGCTGTCGGCATATATAATTTCTGGTATTTTTACCTGAGGAAAAGCAAGCAATGAGAAACATTGGTTTCTTCCCTGAAGTAGTTTTCTCGATCGGCCCGATTCATGTTACCAGTACGGTCACTACCACCTGGTTTGTCATGACAGCTATAACGACAATCTGCTACTTTTTGACGAGGAACCTTTCTATAAAACCGTCGATCTCCCAGGAGTTTTTAGAGGCGGTTTTTGAGTCAATAGAAAAAACAATAAAGGATGTCCTGCCTCTTAACCCGTGGCTCGTTATCCCGGTGTTAGGGACATTATGGATTTTCATAGGATTCTCTAACCTTACTGGTCTGTTACCAGGGCTCAAAACTCCCACTGCAGACCTCAATACAACCTTTGCTTTTGCGGTAATATCATATTCAATGACCCATGTCTTTGGCATAGCGACTCAGGGATTTAAAGGATATCTCCTACACTATAAAGAGCCGACATGGATATTACTACCCTTTCGCCTTATTGCGGAGTTTACCAGAACAGTTGCATTGGCAGTAAGGCTTTTCGGAAATATGTTAAGCGGTGAGATGATTGCAGTAATACTGCTCGGGGTACTCGGCTTCCTCATACCTATCCCGTTCGATTTACTACACATTGTCATCGGATTGATACAGGCTTATATATTTGGTGTTTTAACCCTCGTCTTTATAGCAGAAGGAATCAGAATGAAACCCTAAAAAGGAGGCTAAAATGGATTCTTTAACAATAATCGTTTCTGTTTCAATAATAGCTGCCAGCCTTGCTATAGCTATCGGTGGATATGGACCTGCAAGGGCTCTCGGCGAGGCTCTCACAAGGGCCCTCGATTCCATAGCCCGACAGCCTGAGGCATCTGCCCAGATTATGAGAACCCTTTTTGTCGGGATGGCATTGATAGAGTCCATCGCCATATATGCATTTGTTATTGCACTGATTATTCTCTTTGCAAACCCCCTCATAGGGTATGTAGTGAAATGAATTTCGATATCTGGACATTCCTCTTTCAGATTATAAACTTTGTTGTCCTTCTCTTTATCCTCAAAAGGATTCTCTATAAACCCATAAAGGAAATTATGGAAAAACGGAGGGGCCTCATAGAGAAAACCATCAAAGATGCTGAGAAAACAAAGAAGGAGGCACAGGAGCTGAAAGAAAAACACCAGGAAGAGATGAATAAAATTAAGGAACTTCAGGTTCGTATGACTGAAAATATGAAAAATGAAGTAGAAGAGGAAAAGAAGAGATTACTCATGGAAGCAGAAAAAGAAGCAGCAAAGATACTCGAAAGGGAAAGGGCTCTCTTTGAAACTGAAAAAAAGAGGTTTGAGACTGAATTAAAAGGTAAGGTCATTGACACCGTCACCGTATTTGCCATGAATCTTTTGAAAGATATTTCTGATGAGGAACTCCATAAGGGAATATACAGAAGATTTTTATATGACCTTGGAGGGATTATATCAAATATTAGTGCTAAGGATAGTGCATCTGTAACAGTAGATCTCATTTCTGCATATCCAGTCGACGAAGAGGAATTGATAGAATTACAAAAAGCCATGGAATCACATCTTTCAAAAAAAGTGACTATCGATACAAAAATTGATAAGACCCTCATTGCGGGTCTAAAAATCAAGGTAAATGATACGGTCTATGACTCTTCACTCTTAGGCCAAATAAATTCCCTCACATCGAGGCTCAAAGAGACAGCTTAAATGGAAAGAGAACTCTTTGGATTTTTCGAAAAGATGAGAGAAGAGGTAGAAAAAAGCAGTTTTTCTACCCTTGTCTCTGAAGAGGGAAAGGTACTTTCTGTCGGAGACGGGATAGTACATATTTCAGGACTGAAAGATGCAAAACTCTATGAGCTCATCGAGTTCGAGAATGGAGATAAAGGAATAGTCTTTGACCTTGACGTTCATGGCATCGGGGTAGTACTGCTTACTGAGAAAAATGGAACGAGGGCAGGAGAGCGGGCTTTTAAGACAGAACGGATTGCCTCTGTAAATATAGGAGACAGTCTCTTGGGTAGGGTGGTAGATGCATTAGGAATCCCCATGGATGGGAGGTCTATACCAGAGCACACAATATCGTATCCTGTTGAAAGAGAAGCACCCTCTCTTCTCCAGAGGGACTTTGTAGCTGAACCTCTTTATACAGGGCTGAAGGTTATTGACTCCATGTTTCCCATCGGCAGGGGACAGAGGGAATTATTAATAGGCGATCCTTCTACAGGAAAAACCTCCATAGCTGTTGATACTGTTATTAACCAGAAAAACTCTGATGTTGTATCTATTTATGTTGCCATAGGACTGAATAAGTCACGTATCCTGAAGATCATTGAAGAGGTAAAGACATACGGTGATTTTTCGAGGACGATATTTGTGGTTGCCGACGCCTCGACCTCCTTCGGACTTCAGTACATCGCACCTTACAGTGCAACAGCTATTGCTGAATATTTCCTCGATAGGGGAAAAGATGTCCTCATTGTTTATGACGACTTAACAAAGCATGCAGAGGCTTACCGCTCATTGAGTCTTCTCCTTAAGAGAGCCCCTGGAAGAGAGGCATATCCAGGAGACATATTCTTCATTCACTCGAGACTCCTCGAAAGATCTGCAAATATCAAACGGGAATACGGAGGGGGTTCTATTACGGCTCTCCCTATTGTCGAAACACAGCAAGGGAGAATATCCTCCTATATACCCACGAACCTCATCTCCATAACTGATGGACAGATATATCTGGATACCTCTCTGTTCAATAAAGGCATAAGGCCTGCAGTTGATGTAGGCAGGTCAGTATCGAGGATTGGGGGAAAGGCACAGGTAGAAGCTATGAAGGCCGTAGCTGAGAGGCTTAAGATAGATTATTCAAGATTCATGGAGGTAGAAGTGTTTACCAAATTCGGTGCTCATGTAGAAGAAGAAACGGCAAAACTCATCAAACGCGGAGAGCGCCTGAGGGAGATACTGAAGCAGCCTCGCTTTCATCCCTTTTCCCTTGAAGAAGAGGTAGTAAGCTTTCTTATCCCGGAAACAGGGATACTCGATGCCATTGATATTGCATCAGTAGAAAAGGTGTATAAAGAAATTTTGGATCAGACCAAACATACATTCCCTGAGATTATGAAAAGGATTATGCAAGAAGGAAGGCTCAACAAAGAAGATATGGAAAAGCTCAAGGACTTCATCACTCATGTTGAGGTGAAACATTGATTTCTTCACTCGATATCGAGAAAAAAATAAGAGCCTTTTTTACTATCGAAGATATCATCAGTGCTATGAAGGCATATGCTGGAGTCACTATCAGAAAGACTGAGGAACTCGTTCTGAACATAAGGGCCTACGAAAATAATATCCTCCATGCTCTATCTGATGTTATGACACACTATCCAGAAAGCTCAATACAGGAACAGCAAGGAGGAAAAAGAATCGTAATAGCCTTTGGATCTTCACAGGGTCTCTGTGGAGCATATAATGAAAAAATAGCAGATGTTGTTTCGGATACCATTACGAGCAAGGACACCTTATTCGTCATCGGAAAAAGGTTGAAATCTTCTCTTGAATTAAGGCTCTTTAGTTATGACTATTTTAATGAGTCAATAGTAAGCGTCAACGGGATAGAGGAAGCACTGCGGGAAACTATTTCTAAAATCATGAACATATATAAGGAGAAAGAGTACTATAACCTGTCATTTATCTTCACTTCTATTTCAGCAAACAAAGCTGAGATCTCAGTTGAACAGATTCTGCCTCCTGATACCACCCGAGTGCGTGATCCAAAACCTGCAAAGATTTCACCGTTAACATATCTTCAACCTGAGGTCATTTTCAATAAAGTACTCGAAGAATTTATCTACATAAGCCTTTATAGGGGCTTTATAGAATCTCTGAGGAGTGAAAACTGGTACCGCCTGAGAAGCATGGAAGGCGCAGCAGAGAGCTTAAAGAGGCGAATCTCAGACCTTGATTCATTGCAGAAATATATCAGACAGGAAGAGATTACCGAAGAGATGCTTGAGATACTGGGGAGTGGAATGTTCTACCGACAATAGGAATGTGTATGAAGAGTTTAACTGCTGGGTCCAATCTGGTTTGCTCCTTCGGCCAATTTTTAATTTGATACATCATTTTTGTAAGACAAATACGGACAATCTAAAAGGTCAAATTCCTACAAAAATATCAGACTGATACTGAATGTTTCTTTGTATTTCGTGCTTTATACTTATAACATGTTAGAAAAGTCAAAAAATTGAAAGGAGGCGAAGGATGAAAAGGTTAGTAGTAATATTATCTCTTGTATCAGTCTTTGCAATTGTATCCATTGCCTATGCACAAGGCTCTGGCATGATGGGTGGAGGTATGATGAGTCAAGGCATGATGGGTTCTGGTCAGGAGGAAAAGTCTTCTCAAGGGGCTTCAGGAGCCGAGATATATAATGCCAATTGCAGAGTTTGCCACCAAAATGGTGGTAACGTTATTAACCCAAGCTTGCCCCTGAGAGGCTCCCTTAAATTGGCAGATTTTAATACCTTTCTTGCCTATATACGCAATCCCAAGCTGCCCGCCGGGTCTCGAGGCTCTATGCTTGCCTTTTCCCAGGCACAGATATCTGATGAACAGGCAAGGGAACTATACCAATATATCACTTCTCCAGAAGGCCTTGACTTAAAGAGTGGAGGCAAAGGAAGTTGGTATTGTCCTTACTGCGGACAGTATATGTGGCATGGTAGAGGCTACGGCATGGGACCTGGCATGATGGGTGGTTACGGCATGGGCCCGGGGATGATGGGACCTGGCTACTATGGTCAGAGTGAGGCATGTCAAAAATTCCTTGATGAAAATGCAGGACTCAGGAAGGAACTTTACAACAAGAGATTTGAATACTCCGAGGCACTTCGTAATCCAAAGACAACTCCGGAAACTACCGCAAAACTCGAAAAAGAGATTCGAAAACTTCAGGAAAAGATCTACAAGAATGCTCCTCAAGAGTGCTGGTATTAAGATCATTACTGTTCATATCGGCAGCCAAAACTCGTAGAGGAAGCACAAACCCGTAGTCATTTCCAGAAAGCTGTAATTAAGATTGGTGACTACCTGATTATCCTTGCCCTTGCATTGGTTGCGGTTATTTTTCTTGTAGCACTCTACCGGCATGAAAGTTTATTTGAAACTCTCCAGTTTGCTTTAATCCTGACTGTAGCTGCCATACCAGCAGCTCTTCCAGCAGTTCTTTCAGTCACTATGGCTGTAGGTGCTATGGCGCTTGCTAAAAAGGAAGCCATAGTGAGTAAACTGGTTGCCATTGAGGAGATGGCAGGTATGGATATATTGTGCTCGGATAAGACTGGTACTATTACGCAAAATAAGATTATTGTTGGAGATATAATTCCCTTTGAATTATACAAAGAAAATGATGTACTCCTCTTTGCAATGCTTGCATATCGGGAGGAGGATCAGTATCCCATTGATGATGCCATTATCATCAAGGTAAAAAAAGATGGCGGGAAGATTGAAGCTTTTGATAGGTACAAGTCAATCGAGTTTAAACCTTTTGATCCGGTCTCTAAACGGACGATGTCTACTGTAGAGGATACCAATGGTCAGCTCCTCGGTGTGACGGGGTATTTGCCAGCTTCCTGTTATTCTGGAAGGTGAAAGGGTACTCCACCTTGATCGTCTGACCATTCAGACCCTCATCTTTCTGAAACTGGCGGTAGCCGGTCACATGACAATTTACCTGACACGAACTAATGAGAACTCGTTCTGGACGCGACCTTTCCCTGCGGCTGCACTCTTCTTTACGACTGAAGCAACCCAAGTGATAGGCACACTCATCGCTGTATACGGAGTTTTCATGAGTCCTATAGGATGGAAACTCGCTGGCTTTGTCTGGGGATATGCGCTAGTATTTTTCCTTGTGAATGATTTTATAAAAGTCCGTCTTTATCGTATATTGGAACATAGTGGCATAATATTTTATAGATGGAGAAACAACTGTGGCTATAAATGACTTACAGGATGATACAATAAATTTTGAACGAAATATAAAGTGAGGGTTCTTATGACGACACTAACTTTCTTTAATGTGGATGAAAAAGAACAGGCTATATTGTCAAAAGAATTTGCAGGAGAAAAAACCTTTGAATTAAGGTTTAACCAAAAATCTCTCGATAAACATACTGCATGTATTGCAAAAGAGGCGGGAGGAATAGGGATATTCATCCAATCTAAGATTACTCAGGAGGTGCTTGACCATTTGCCGATGGTAAAGGTCATTGCTACCATGTCCACAGGCTTTGATCACATTGATCTAAATGCCTGTAAGGCTCGTAATATTTCGGTATCTAATGTACCGTCTTACGGTGATAACACTGTTGCAGAATATGCATTTGGTCTTATCATAGCCCTGGCCCGTAAATTGAAACCAACATTTGATCGGATAGAGCGGGGACTTTTTAGCCGTACCGGGCTTATGGGAATGGATATTAAAGGAAAGACACTCGGTCTGGTTGGCATTGGTCGTATCGGTTCTCATATGGCGAGGCTTGGATGGGCATTCGGGATGAAGGTAATTGCTTATGATGTGAGGTCAGATGTTGCCTTGAAGGAAAAATACGGAGTACAGTTTATGAGTCTGGAGGAGGTATTGGAGCAGGCAGATGTTATCAGCCTCCATGTACCATATCTTCCATCTACTCACCACCTGATTAATGCAGAGAGACTTCGTCTCCTTAAACCCACAGCTTTACTTATCAATACTTCACGTGGGAAGGTGGTTGATACTAAGGCTGTCGCTGCAGCACTTCGTGAAGATAGATTGGGAGGAGTAGCATTGGACACCTTTGAAGGAGAAGATATCTGGATAGAAGAAGAATTTCTCAAACACAATGATCTGCCAGCCATTACTTTAAGAGAGGCAATGGAAAGTTTTTCGATCATGCGTTCCGAACGCGCAATCCTTACTCCACACAATGCCTTCAATACAAGGGAGGCGCTGGAGCGAATTCTCATTACCAGTGCTGAGAACTTAAAGGCATATTTTGGTGGTCACCCACAAAATGTTGTCTCTGGTATTAAATAAATATTCATCCATCAGGAGAATACATGGTTTACACTATTACTCTTAATCCTGCCTTAGACCGGACATTGTGGCTTGAGAAGATACAGCCTGATGAATCTAACCGGATTGAAAAAGAGCAAAGGTATGCAGGGGGTAAAAGGATAGATGTATCCAAGGTATTGACAACTATAGGGATGAGTAATAGGACACTCGGATTTGTGGGAGTCCATCCCGAAATCTACCGTAAAATCATTGAAATAGCCAAAAACAAAGAGGCAAAGGTTATACTGTATACTGATGGAGATGCCCTCAAAGTAGGCATTCAGGGCTTACCTGATATCATTAAGCCCAATGTATATGAATTGAGCCATTTGGTGGGTGTGGAGTTGAAAGGGAAAGACGAAATTATCAATGCAGCCAGAGATATCCGTGAACAGGGGATAGGAATTGTACTCACTCGTCTCAATGGGAGCTAAGGGCATTCTTCTCATCGGAGATAAAGAGCAATATTTAGCTTCTTCTCCTGAGGTAGAAGTGAAAAATACAATTGGCGCTGGAGATTCAGCAGTAGCTGGTTTTGTCTATGGATTAATCAAGGGCAAGAGTCTCAAAGAAGCCTTGATCTACGCAATGGCTGCCGGTACTGCCACAACATTGAGGGCGGGAACAGCGCTTTGTCAAAAAGACGATTTTCTAAAACTGATCCCAGAGATAACTTTGAAAGTTATTTGAAAAGCGTATATGGTAATCATGACTATTAAAGCAAATAACTTCATTTAACCAGATAAAAGTGATGTCTTATGGATTAAAGAGTAACGTTTGAGGAGGAAGGACAAACAATGGTTATCTTAAAAAAAGATGGGTTTCCAGATATTCCAGATAGAATATCCGGACTTGTGGAGCTGGCATACAACCTCTGGTGGAGCTGGCATCCAGCAGCAAGAATGCTCTTCAAAATGCTGGACCGCATAGCATGGAAGGAGAGCGGGCATAATCCGGTAAAGATGTTAAAGGATCTCCCCGGAGAAGTTCTGGAATCTTTTGCAAAAGACCATGGATATTTACACCACTATGATGCAGTGCTTGCCAGATTTCAAAGGGAGATGATGACAAAAGGAGGCTGGTTTTCGGAAAACATTGCTGATCCTGAATCTTTACCGATTGCCTATTTTTCCGCAGAGTATGGGCTGCATCATTCCCTTCCTTTTTATGCAGGTGGACTGGGTTTTTTAGCTGGTGATTACCTCAAGGAGTGCAGTGATCTGGGTGTACCTATGGTGGCTGTTGGCTTTATGTATCCAGAAGGTTATTTACGTCAGAAAATTCGTACAGACGGCTGGCAGGAAAATGTTGACGAAATTCTTGATAGAGACGCTGCTCCCATCACAAGGGTGCTCAATCAAAAAGGAGAACAGCTTGTGGTCAAGGTCCCTTTTATTGATCCACCAATCTATGTAGCTGTGTGGAAAGTAGCGATAGGCCGCATACCTCTCTACCTGGTGGATACGGATATTGACATGAACGATCCCTGGAATAGGTCAATATCTTACCATCTCTATATCGGAGATATTGAACAGCGACTGCGACAGGAGATAGTGCTCGGTATAGGAGGCAGCGAAGTTTTAAATGCCCTCGGTATCAGGCATTCTGTATTGCACCTGAACGAAGGACATTCTGCCTTTGCCTTATTGGAACGAATCAGGGAACGGGTAGAGGATGGTATGAGTTTTGAGGATGCTGCCGAGCATGTTCGCGCTACTTCAATCTTTACCACTCATACCCCTGTCCCGGAAGGGCATGATGTCTTCCCCTTTCATCTCATGGACAAATATTTTAGCCATTATTATCCATTCCTCGGTATGGACCGTGACACCTTTCTCCAACTGGGAATCCATCCAAAGGAACCAACAGCTGGATTTAATATGACCGCTTTTTCGCTAAAGATGTCTGTATATCATAACAGTGTTAGCAAAAAACACGGCTATGTTACACGCAGTATGTGGCAGTCCCTATGGCCTGGCTTGAAAGAAGAGGATGTGCCAATTGACTACATTACCAATGGAGCTCATGTACCGACATGGGTTGAACCGAAGATAGAACTCCTCTTCAATAAATACTTAGATTCTAACTGGTTAGGAGAACACGATAATCCTGTAGTCTGGGAGTTGGTAGACGACATCCCTGACCAGGAATTATGGCAGATCCATTACTGGCTTAAGATGAAGCTGGTTAACTTTATTCGGGAGCGAGCTCGGCAGCGATGGGTAGAGGATAAAGGGAGTCTCATGAATGTTGTGGCTGGAGGGACAATGCTTGATCCATTGGCTTTGACTGTCGGTTTTGCCCGTCGTTTTACCGCTTACAAGAGGGCAGACCTTATTTTTAATAATCTTGATCGACTGCAAAAGCTTCTGAATAATCGATGGAAACCTTTACAGATTATATTTGCTGGTAAAGCTCATCCTGTGGACGATGATGGAAAAAGAATAATCCAGCGCATATTCAATTTTGCCCATAATCCTGACTTAGGTGGAAGGGTCGCTTTTGTGGAAAACTACGATGAACAATTGGCACAATACATGGTTCACGGAGTAGACCTCTGGCTCAATAATCCCCTTCCGCCTCTGGAAGCCTGTGGGACAAGCGGGATGAAGGCATCACTAAATGGAGTCCCCCATCTGAGCATCCTTGACGGCTGGTGGGTTGAAGGATTTAACGGGAAGAATGGGTGGGCTTTTGGTAAAGGAGAAATAAGCGGAGACAGAACGAAAATTGATGTAGAAGACATTTATAACCTCCTGGAAAAAGAGATAATCCCATTGTATTACAAGTTGGGCGATAATGGTACTCCACACGATTGGGTTAAGGTCATGAAAGAGGCAATTAAAAGCATGGCCCCTGTATTCAGTGCCCGCAGAATGGTAAAGGAGTATGTAAAACAGTTTTATCAGAATGCTTTGAAATCAGCATAGACTCTGCATAAAGTGTATCAACATTATCTTTAACCAGTTAAACATCGACTGTCGTTAATATATATTAAGTGCAAGGATTATCATAAATTCTGGTTGCGACGCCACAGGGAGGATTGAACATATAGGGATTTTATTCGTTATCATTTTACTTTCAATCTATTTGCTTTTTAGGTATTTTAAGTCAAGAAAGAATAAAACATTGCTTTAAATCCAATGCAAAAATATCTCCTGATGATATTATTCAGTTACCTCTCTGTTCAGGCTATTGAATACTGGCTCAAGTTCATCAACCTGAGGTACATGAAAAAGCGCAGAATGGATATTCCTCCGGTCTTTAAAGGATACATTGATGAATCAATACTGAGAAAGATACATGCTTATACCATTGAAAAGAGTTATTTCTCCTTCTTGAAATCACTTTTTGGAAATGCTATTCTGCTGATTTTTCTTTTCGGAAGCCTTTTGAAAATATACACCTCATGGATTTCTTTCTTAAATCTGTCATTTATTTTTTCAGGCATTGTATTCTTTCTCCTGCTGAGTTATGCAAGCACCTTCCTCTCAATTCCCTTCAGCCTGTATAACACGTTTAAGATCGAGAATAAATACGGGTTTAATACAACAACATTGAGATTATGGATAACTGACTTTTTAAAATCTCTTATGCTTTCCACAATCCTCATAGGTATCGTAGTATCAGTAGCACTGTGGTTGATTCAATCAAGTCCGAATTACTGGTGGATTTGGGTCTGGGGCTTTTACCTCATCTTCAGTCTTTTCATCATGTATATTTCCCCGTATGTTATCGAACCCCTCTTCAATAAATTTACGCC
>CAZLFE010000030.1:12800-20775 GCA_964558725.1 uncultured Nitrospiraceae bacterium
GATAACCTTTCGAACCTCTATCCCCATCCTCTCTATGCTGCCTTTTACTATTCTCACCCTCCTATAGTCGAGCGCATCGAGAGTATTCTTAAGATAGAAACTGCTTCATAAAATGGGCTACTCATAAAACTATAGTTGAGAATGGTGGATATAGTCTTTGTTTCACCTACACACAAACATTTTTAAGGTATGCCGAGGTTTATCACTTTCTTCATCAAATACACATATTATTTACCCTGCCCTTCATGGTATATCTGTTGATTCTTTCTGAAATATACTCTTACTTGCCTAATCGTTTCGAGACAAGGTGCTCTTGTATATCCTGCCGTCCTTTTCTCTTACAAAGGAACCTTTAGCGATTTTTGAAATAGCCTCCTGTCGTTATTTCTTCTTACTTAGACTTTTTACGATTGCCCTTGCCATGGCTTCTTCCTGATTGTTGCCGTCGCTGGTGCAGAACCATGCCACGACCGTGTCGGTGGCGGGGGAGATGTAGAGGCCCTGCCCGCCGACGCCGGATTTGAACATATCACCGTCAGACAGCACGGCATCCCACTGGTAACGGTTGGCGATTTTGCCCGCGTCGTCGTAGAACGATTGGGCGAATTTCTTGCCGGCCCAGCCCTTGTCGTACATCGCGACGTAGGTTCGATCGTAAATCTTCTTCATGATGGCATCCGGGATGATCTGCTCGCCGGCGATCTTCTTGCTGCTCGGCGTAAAGACCATGCCGAAGCGGGCGAGGTCGCGCAGCGTTGAGTTCACGCCTAGGAAGCCCAGCGTGTTGCCGGACGGGCTGACCAGGAAGTAAGCATCGTGCTCCATGCCGGCCTTGCTCCAGATGCGCTCGCTGAACTGTTCGTTCAACGGTTTGTCGGCAATGCGCTCAGCGATACGGTTGACAACAAAGGTATCGATGGAGTTGTACTCGAACTTTTCGTGACCGGGTGTCTTGCGTTTCATCGCGCGCAGAACATCGGCCCACGTTTCACCACGCTTCCTGACATCGGCGACGATGCCCACCGCGTCGGTCGCCGCCCAGCGATACCAGACCTGGTCGGGATCGGTCCGGGAGTTCTGTTCTTCCTCGTCGTGCTCGGTGCCGTTGAGGCCTGTCGCCATGTCGAGGGTTTCCACGACTTTAACCGTGTCCCACTCCGACCCTTTGAGTTCCGGCAGGTAATCGCTGACCGGTTTGTTTACGTCGACTTTCCCCTCGTACTCGAGGAACGCCAGTATGGTCGCACCGGTCACCTTGGACACCGAGAACCAGATGTGCTTGTCTTCCGGCCGCATCGTCTTGTAGCGCTCGTAGACGATCTTGCCGTTCTTCACAACGACCATCGCATCGATGGGTTTCGTGTCGAAATGCTCGTTGACGGTCACCATTTTCCCGTCCTGGTTTTTGTACGCGACCTTACCAATCGCCAGGTCGACGTCGTACGGCAGGGTGCTGACCTGTCCCTTCCGCATTACCTGCGCGGTCGGGTAATACTTGGACATGTTCACCCACGCGTACGCGGACTGCTCGGAGGGAAACTGGATCTTCACTTTATTGGCGGGATTATTGAAAAATTCGCTGACATTCAAAACCTTGGACAGGGGGATATTCGTGCTCAGGTTCTCCGGTTTGGCGTAGATAACGCCTTTTTGTTTCTCCATTTGCTCAGCTGCAACGGCACTGAACGCCTGCATTGCCACGAACAAACAAAACAATAAAATTATTGCGGTCCTTGTACTCTTCTTCATTGCAAACCTCCTTACTTGGGTAAGGTGTTCTTGTAAATCTTACCGTCCTTCATGATCAGCAAAGATTCAAACTGATAATTGCCAACCAATAGATGGTCAAGAACGGTAGCCATATCCTCCTACAATCCCTTAATCCACCAGTCAATGACATTGGGATAAAAGATTTCATGAAATTCTATACTATAGATCAAATGAAAGGGAATCAGCATAATTCTGATTTTCTTGTAAGAATTTTGCCATTTGATTTGTAGTAGTTTGTCCTACTAATGAATCTATAGAAGAAAATTATTTATTTCCGTTTGTAAGGTAGTATTGTGAGGCGAGATTCAATAATCACGATTTCAGGAAGAAGTAAACCGAAAACATTTCTTCTTGAAAGTCGAGCCCATGTAATCAAGTATAATATGGATGATTTTAATAAAGAACTTAGAAGGGGATAATAGTTTAAATGGATCTTTTATCTGAAGGATTTGTGGAGAAAACCTGGAAGCAAGTTGCCGAGTTCACCCCGGCCAGAGCAAATAAAGAGATGCTTACCATGGGTAAAAACCAGCCCGATCTTTTGGCTTTTCTGATGGCATACACGGATGATCTTCAGCAGGAAGTAAAAGAGCTTGCAATCTATATCGTATTTGTTGTTTATAAGATGTTTCTTGACTCAAGTGGTAAGATCCCAAGAATCTCCTCCAAGGAGATTATGGCTAGGTATAACGAAAATACACGTTTTATGGAAAGCCTGGAAGGAGCCAATGAAAATTTCATCGATAGAATTGCGAACGTCCAAGTTCCTAAGCAGCCATATGTGATGAAATATGTCCTTGAAGCTCTCATGGAAGACGCTGAGGAAGACAGCGTTAATCTGTCCGAGGAAGACATTGGTTTGCTTTTCATGCTTTTTAAGACCGAAATAGAAGTTCTTGATAAAAGAGCGCAGTGAGTGAGGGGTCAAACCGGTCTTGCTGCAGGGTATCTTCATTTATGCTTAGAAGAAATGTCACCTTTTATTTTCTCAGTCGATTCCAGAACTCCCTCGGAGTAACTATATCTAACTTCATGAATTTCTTTAATGTCAGAAGATCATCGTCACCGGTTACTATCAACTTGGCATTTCCGCTTATAGCCGTTCCGATTATTTTACAATCCTCAATATCTCTGCATGCAGAATCTTCGATCTGTTGCGGTACAAATATCTCGGTTATATCTCTTAAATAGTCTATTATCGAGGCTGTAATATTTTTGGGTAGATGTATTTTCTTGATAAGACCTCTTTCGACCTCTGACAGGATATGTTCACTTATCACAATCGTGTGACTTGTTAGACATACCTCAAATACTTCGGAGCAAAGCCCATGGGCTGCAAACGCAGCTATGATGACATTGGTATCAAGTACGACTCTCATGAGATGGCTTTAAAGACATCTTCATCCGTGATTAAACCCTGAGCCTCGGCAAATGGCAAAACTTTTTTCCTTAATTGCTGAAAACGTTTTGAGGCAAGGTAGCGCGCAACCGCATCCCTTATGATCTCGCTTTTAGAAGTCTTCTCAGCCTTTACAACATTTTCCAGTTCCTTCTGTAATTTCTCAGGCAGCCTTATTGTAATAGTATCTTTCATTTATGAGCACCTCCTTGACTGTAAGACAATGTAACACAATATAAGAGTGTATGTCAATTTTTTCTCGTGAGGCAATTCAGGAAGCAAGACTTGAGGTTATGTGCTATTAAACCGGGAAAGCCAGAGATTAGACCGCTTAATTCTGTTCACATCTCCTTAGTCACTCTGTGAAACTCCTCTATCATCTCTAACCACAGTTCAGCTACATCCCTCAGGTCATCATCAAATTTCCCATACTCCAGTATAGCCTCCATGTGATCAAAAAGGGGGCTGCAGACATACCAGTTGCAACCAGATGGCCGAACTGAACGGTTCATGACACAGCCTTTTCCAGAGAGAAACTGACAGGGAGTTGAATCCTTCTTTTCAAAATCATAGTCAGGTGTTTTAAGATCAAGTGCGTGGATATATATAAGATCTTCATAGTTGTAATAAGCGTGTTTATTGATACAGCAAACATCAGCGCAATTAGGACAGACAGCCTCAGTGCTCTGCTGGATGAAGGGACTGATCTTTTCGATCCCTTCCTTCACCCTTTGAGCAAACTCTTTCACTTTATGAAGTTTATGCCCTTGCTCATGAAAGATCGCTTCTATATTATGGATCAATTGTTTATACTTAGCTTGGTCGTGATGGATTGGTTCTTGCGCATAATGGTGATCCATTATTTTCTCATCAATCTCAACACGGATATGATGCCGAGGGCTATGGATGAGGCGGCTGCAACTACTGCAAGCACCCTTTGATGAATCATTTCAAAAAAGAGTGCAGCTACTGCTGTTGTCACGGTGAGAATCACCAGCATCATGATTCTCGTTATCGATGCAAACTGTTCTGTTACCTTTTCAGTGTCAGAATGGGACATCCTGACCACCAAATCACCCCTGTTTGCCCTGTGGAAAAATTCATCCATCAACGATGGTATCCTCCAGAGCTTTATGCCTGTATCTTTCAACTCCTTTAGCATTGACTCGACTTGCTCTGCTCTTCCACCCCTCAAGAACTCTTTAATAAAAGGTGTGCCTATCTCTATGATATTGACTTCAGGGTTCAACCTGTAGGATATACCGTTTAGAATCCCTATTGTCCTTCCAAGGAGAATGAAATTGTTGGGTATCTGTATGAAGTCAAGGACCTCTATGACATTCTCAATCTCCTTCCAGATATCGTCAACCGTGAGTTTCTTCAGTTCTCTGGGTGTTATGTCCCTGTACTTATCCATCAGAGATTGGGCAAAATCGATTATTGCCCGGAAGTCAGCACCCTCGAGTATAAAGCCCATTTTTCTCAGTGAATCAACAGCATCTTCTGGATTTCTCTCGACAATCGCATTTGCAAACCTCCGCAACTCTCTTTTTATTCTCTCAGGGATTGTCTGAACTATTCCGAAATCAACAAATACAAGCTTTGGACCATGCTGCACATGGATGTTGCCTGGATGGGGGTCGCCATGAAAAAAGCCATGCAGATAAATCATCCTGGAGTATACCTCTCCGAGGAGCGTGGCTACCTCTTCACTGTTTATGCCTGATGCCTTGAGTGAATCATATTCGGTAATCTTAATGCCTTCAACAAACTCAAGTGTTAGTACATGTTTGGTAGTGTATTCCCAGTAGACTTTCGGGAAGATGACTCTCTCATCTCCTTCGAAATTTTGACTGAACCTTTCAGCATTTTTCCCTTCCTCCAGATAGTTCAGCTCAGCCCTCAAAATGCGGGAAAATTCTTCATGAAGCATGCCGAAGTTTATACGTCCGAATTTGCCCTTCAGTAACGTTATAACTGCCTTGAGCATCCTGATGTCTGTCTCTATTGTCTTCTCGATATCAGGGTACTGCACCTTTACTGCTACTCTTTGATCATCCTTTAAAACCGCCTCGTGCACCTGGCCTAAAGATGCTGCTGCAATAGGCTCTGTATTGAACTTAAGGAAGATATCCTCAGGCGGTGTTCCAAGCTCCTCTATGATCCTTTTCCTTATCTCATTATAGTCATGGGGTGGAATACTGTCCTGGAGGAGTGAGAGTTCCGAGGTATATTCATCCGGCAGGAAGTCTACCCTTGAACTTAGGAACTGTCCCACCTTTATCAGAACACCTTTCATCTCAATGGCCTTTTCCCTGATAAAGACGGCATTTCTCCTGTGCAGGGCTTTGAGTCTCGGCTCTTTCTTGTAACCTGCCATTAAGACACTCACGATGTTAAATAGCCAGTAGGAGATAATGATTCTCAGGGCAACAAAAAGCCCTTTCAGAAATCTTTTCTTATAATGAATGCCGTTCACTCTTTATCCCTTATTTATAAATCAATGACGGATGTAGTATTTGAGCGGGTTCTTTTGCCGATAGTCAGATAGTTTTTTATGAAAATCAAGAGGCAAAAGCCTCGGAGGTCTCCCGATGAATATCGGTGACCGAGAATGAGCGAAAATACTATATCCGTCATAAGTTTAAAAATTTTACGAATTAAGTGGCCTATATCTTTAGACAAATTTCTGTAGCGCTTCGTAGTGCTGTTCCAAGGTTTCCGGGCTCTTTTGCATCTCCAGCAAGGTATATTTCTTCTACAGAGCCCTTAAGGGAGTTAAAAAGAGAATTCACTGGACAATTACCGGTAGCAATAATAACAGAATCAGCCATCAACTCTCTTTTTACTCCGTCTTTTTCCTCAATAATTACCTTTCCCTTTTCGATACTTATCGCCTTAGAGTTAGCAAAAATGGTAATCCCTTTCTCTTTCAACCGTTTAAGGAGCTCCTGTCTTGGAATATCTTTCATTTTTTTCAGCGGCTCATCAAGGACCTCAACAATCGTTAATTTTTTTGATTTTAAAGAAACAAGATCTGCTGTCTCACATCCAGTGTCCCCACCACCGATAATGACAATATCCTCTCCGAGCTCAATGGTGCTTTCATAGACGGTCCTGACATCAAAGACAAAGGGCTGGTTCATTCCGGGAATATGAGGGAGGGCAGGCTTAGAACCTGTAGCTATGATAACTGTATCAGGTTTTTGTGAAAGGATTTCCTCTAATGTTGGAGCGCAACCAAGTATGATCTTTGTCTGGGTCTTTCCGAGTGAGTGCTTCAAATATCTCAAGGCTTCAGCCATTTCATCTTTAAAAGGTGCTAAGGAGGCAAGGCGTATTTGACCACCGAGAGATTCACCTTTTTCATAAAGAATGACCTCATGCCCTCTCTGACTTGCCAAGATAGCAGACTGTATTCCTGCAGGTCCTCCACCAACTACAACTACCCTCTTTTTCTTTGAGGCAGGCGTTATTTTACTACGATATTCCTGTCCTGCAAAAGGATTTACTGTGCAGCTTCTGCCTAATCCTTTAACACCTCCATTTGCGCAATCTTCAAGGTCATAAACACATCCGCGTATATCCTCTATCATTCCTGCCTTAGCCTTCACAGGCAGATAGGGATCAGCAATCAGAGCGCAGGTCATGGCAACAAAATCAGCATCCTCTTCTCTAATAACCCTGTCTGCTAAGTCAGGTGTGTTAATCTTTCCAACTGCTATCACCGGGATATCGACTGCCTTTTTAAGAGCCCTCGCCAGATGAAGGAGGCTGCCAGGAGGAAGATAATGAGAAGGGATAGTCATTCTTTTTGTAGATTTGTTTCCTCCTGTGGCAAGAATAGCATCTCCACCTGATTGGGCTATAAATTGAGCAATGATGGTTGTCTCCTCAAGAATCAGTCCTCCATCGGTAAACTCATCGCAGACGAGTTTAACCATTACCGGATAGTCCTTGCCTGCTTCTCGTTTGACAGCTTTCAACAGATTTGTGAGGAACCTTGTACGATTCTCGAGGCTACCTCCATAATCATCTGCCCTCTTATTGGAAAGGGGAGAAAGGAGCTGTGAGATAAGATCTCCATAACTTGCCTGAATCTCGATGCCGTCATATCCGAGCTCCCTTGCTCTCTTTGCACCCCTTGCCATTATATCCACTATCTCTTTGGCATTTTCTGAAGTCATAGTTTTAACCAGAGGGGCAATCCATACATTCCCTTTCTGCTTTGCTCCAGGAACTTCATGGTCAAAGATTCGCTCTTTTGGATAATTGAGCTGCATGAATGACTTCGCCCCTTCTGCATGAACTGCTTGAAGAAGGTTCTTGATGCCGTCAGCAAAATCAGGATTATCAAAACGAAGTTCATTTGAACCTTTATATGCCCTTGGAAAATCAAGACACGGGCAGTCAAGAACAATCATGGCAACGCCACCCCGTGCCCTCTCTCTGTAGAACTCTATCATGCGCTCATTCACCCTGCTATCAACAGAATACTTTGTTGGATATAAAGACATGATCAGACGGTTTCTTAAGAGACATGCCCCGATTCTTCCTTCTTGAAATAGATGAGGAAAGTGCATTTTTAATCTCCCCTTATAGCATTTATAAACTTCAACAACATTATAACAGATGCGGATAGACACTCATGGAAGCAGCATATCTATTTTAACTCCCTCTCCTTGATGGGAGAGGGTCAGGGTGAGGGTGGAATGAACTACCCCGCAGCAAGGAGGTTGTCCGACATTTGTCATCCCGAACTTGATTCGGGATCTATTAGAACTATAAGTAGTTAAAACTATTAGA
>CAZLFE010000031.1:0-20749 GCA_964558725.1 uncultured Nitrospiraceae bacterium
TCAGATTTACAAGCTCCTGCAACAGTTCATCCGTTGTTGTTATTATCCTGGAATTCGCCTGAAATCCCCTCTGTGCAGAAATCATTTTCACAAATTCCTCTGCAAGGTCAACATTGCTGAGTTCAAGGCTGTTTGAAAGCGACGAAATGGTCTATGCCCTCTACAGCCTCACGCCGGAGTAGATTGAGATTGTGGAGGGGAAAAGATGAAATGTTATAATATCTCAATGAGTAACGGTAATCAGGAGGTAAGACTATGAAAGTGGCTGATTTAAGCACAGATGAGCTAAAGGAATTGATAAGCAAAATAATTGAAGACAAATTCAGAGAACTTTTTGATCCTGACTATGGACTTGAGTTGAGAGAGGATTTCATTGAGCACCTTGAAGCTTCATCTGCATCTAAAGATAGGATACCGTTTGAAGAAGTAAAAAGAAAGCTTGGATTGATTTAAAGTCATGAGTTATAAGGTTGAGTTTACGCTTCAGGCAGAAGAAGACTTATCACGTCTTGATAAAACCATCGCCCAAAATATTGCATACAAAATTGACTGGCTTTCACAAAATATAGAAAATATCATCCCCGCCCCTCTCAAAGGAAAGTTTAAAGGCAAATATAAGCTTAGAGTTGGGGATTGGAGAGTAATATATTCCTTTGAGAATTCAACTCAGATCATTACAGTATATGCTGTCAGACATCGCAGTGAAGTCTATAAAACGTGATACCCAAGAAAATCATTGATAACAGTGATGTAAAACTCTCCGTCTTTCTGAATGATGTCTTAAAAGAAATCCCCAATACATAGTTTGATATAGCCACTGCCTTCTTTAATATCTTGTCCTGCTGAGCAATTATCTCTTCAGATTTACAAGCTCCTGCAACAGTTCATCCGTTGTTGTTATTATCCTGGAATTTGCCTGAAACCCTCTCTGGGCTGAGATCATTTTTACAAATTCCTCTGCAAGGTCAACATTACTAAGTTCAAGGCTGTTTGAAAGAACCCTGCCCAGGCCTGAAGTGTTTGCCATACCAATGATTGGTTGGCCTGAATCAAAGGACTCTGAATAAAGGTTTCTTCCTAACTTTGCGAGAGCATCGGGAGCAGTAAACTTTGCGAGAGCGATCTGACCAATTGACCGTGTCTGGCCATTTGTAAATACACCGGTTATAATGCCATCTTCTGAGATCGATACGTTCGTTAAGCTTCCTGCAGGGTAGCCGTCCTGGCTTAAAAGCATAACGCCAAAATCCGCCGCATACTGTGTCGTTCCATCGAGCCCGGTACCTGCTGGTGACTCTCCGGTGCCTGTCCCGTAGTTAAATGTAATATTCTGTGGTGAGGTTACGGATGCCCCAAAATCGAAGCTTATTGCAGTTCCGCTGCCATCGTCAACGAGTGCCCCATTTGTATCGAATGTGAGTGTCTGAGAACCTGCCTCAGTTAGCACCGATGGATTTAAGGGATCCGGGTATACGTAATGAACGTCCCAGGTATTGTCGGCAGTCTTTTCGAAATAAAGGGTTGCCCGATGAACACCTCCCTGAGAATCAAACACTGCAATCGTATTTGAAAAATTGTAATTGGCCGGGTCGTCGTCGTTACCATCTCCGTTGCTATCCAGCGTGAAGGGTGTAGTCTGAATTGCTGAAGTTGCATCTAAATTGATCGCTATCGTTGCACTGGTTGTTGCGTTTGCCAGACTCTGTCTGCCTCCAATCTGTAAATCCCCAAGGGTTCCTGTTATATTGCCGGCTGCATCAGCGAGGTAGCCCTGAAGGATTAATCCCCCCGGGTTGACGATGTAGCCATCTTTATCTATGGAGAATTGACCTGCCCGGGTGTAGTCTCTCGCACCACTATCACTCAAAATGAAGAAGCTGTCTCCATCGATAGAGAGATCAAGGGCACTGGCAGTGGTTTCGAAAGAGCCCTGTGTAAAGAGTGGAGAAATGTCACTGATGAGGACACCCCGTCCTACCTGTAATGAGCCTACAACACCTGCTAAGACATCACCAAAGGCTACCCGGCTCGACTTAAAACCGACAGTGTTCAGGTTCGCGATATTGTCTCCGATAACAGAGAGCCATGTGCCATTGGCATTCATGCCTGTAATTGCGGTATAAAGTGAAGTTAACATATTAAGCTCCTCCTTTTATTTCTTTAATTTCGCTGAGTTGAATTCTCAGCCTTTCGTCAATGATAAGGTATGTTGTATTGTTATCGAATGTAATCCCTGTTACAGTCCCGTAAACCGTTGTTGCCACATCTACGGGATCCCCGGAAGCATCGAATGCCTCAACAGTAAATTTATACTGACCCTCTGGAAGAGGGTTGCCACTGTTGTCTGTTCCATCCCATACATAGCTCTTTTCACCTGATGTTTGCTGTCCCATTTTAACTTCTCTTATAAATCCCCCGCTGGAATCATAAATAGATATTTTAACCTTTGAAACATCCTTCTGGAGTGTGTAGCTTATTTCTGTTTTCCCTTTGAGATACGCCTCATTTCCGGATATCTTGACCTTTCTTCCAATAAGATTGCCAGTAAGGGTGTTCTGAAGTGAATTCTGATAAAGGAGCAGATTATTTAATTGCCCATTAATATTATTTAATTGTTCAAGAGAACTAAACTGTGCGAGTTGTGAAGTAAACTCAGTGCTATCCAAAGGCTTTAAGGGGTTTTGAGAACGCAATTGCATCGTAAAGAGCTTTAAAAAATCATCCTTGCCAAGGGTCTTGTTCGGAGACGCACTTTGCGGTGAACTATAACCATTGTCCACTGCTGATATTGCCATATTTCCTCCTCCTTGTTCAGACAAAAATATTAACAATGCCCGTATCGGGTAGCGCATACGGAAGTTGTATAGTTTTTATCACATTCTGTCGGAATACTTGTAGGGCTTCTTTACCGCCATCGTCTTTCGTTTCGCCTCGTTTATTTCGAAGGGATACAGAAAAGCTTCCAATATTAAGTCCCTCATTAGTTAATGAGCTCAGGATGGTATGAAGATTCTTTTCGATGAATTCCTTCCCCGTGGTCTCTGATGTATTTATCTGTGCATTAATTACACCTCTGTCAAGGACGAGCTCAATATCTATTTTCCCTATTCCATCAGGCTCAAGAGAAACCTTTATTGATGCATCACCACTCTTTGCTGTGACGAATATGTTGTCATTTGTTTTGTCCACTTTTGCGGGCTCCTGTACCATCTGTAACCGAAAAGAACTATCTTCTTTACCATTTTTATTTTCAATCGGGAAAAATACGTTTTTGGGTTCGATGCCGATTTTGTCTAGAGAAGATGTTTTACCCTGTTCTTTTTTTATTAACCCTTCACCTTGTGCAAGGTCTTCAACGAGAAAAGATATGCCTTTTGTTGTTATTGATTTTCCAGAGGTGGCATTTAACAGAGACTGGGGTTCGTTGACGGAGACAGGAGTTATCCCCTTAGGAATTATGATACGGTAATTTCCCGGCAACATCTTGTCAGGTTTCTCATCTGCACCTGGTGCAAAAGGGGCAGCATTAATTTTTATTGCCTGAAAATCTTTCAGAGCAGGATAATGCCCTTGGGCATTGGCAAGACCATTCTGTTCTTTATTTATGAACTGTTCACCCTGCACGTGTGCTTCAAAGGGAAGAGATAATTCATTTTCTGTCAATAATTTTAGGGAAATTTCATCCAATGGAATTTGTGTATCCTTGCCCGGGGTAGAGTTATCAATTTGCCCTTCGGTACTTACTAGAACGGGAAATGCATATTCCTTCAACGCCTGAAAATCTTTCAGAGAAAAATATTTTTTAAAGGTATTTGCAGGAGCGCATTTAACCTCATTCGATACTATTCCTGAAGTATCATCGTTAACCTTTAAGCGCTGCTTGCTACCGTCTTCCATCTCCATGAGCGTGTGTCCCAACATGGACAACATGTTCAACATCATAGGGAAGGACGAAACAACTATATCCTCATGGCTGTCAGTCTGCCCTTGTCTTGAATCTATTGTCGGGTTTACCGAATGTAATCCCAATTGGTTACTTGATAATCTTTCCCGATTCTCTTCAATCAGTTCATTCATCCCTGATGGCAGGTCAGTGCTAATGTCGCCATTGTTAATGAGTACAACTTTATCTTCTTCTCCCGCATCTTCCCCTGAATGAAATGTATTACGATACGAGGTATTTAATTGGACAGATAGGAGATTATCAAAAAAAATACCTTTCGACCGGAATCCATCAGGGTTAGCATGGTGTGGTGTCAACAATTCTACGCTGCCAGGAGATACATTCTCTACGGTCATGAGTAGATTCATGAAATGAATATTACCAAAAAATATGCCAAGCAATATGATAAGAAGTAAACAAAAAGAGCATGCCTATGATGAAACCACAAATGACAATGGTTTATTGGCACTTGTTGTGTTGCATCTGCTTGGAATGTAGCAGGTGGTTATTGATTATGCGCTGTTGAGAGAAAGTGAAAATATTTCATTTGGTAGGAAAATTTTTCTCAATCTTTGTCATGCTCTCAGTGAGAGATGCGACCTTCTTTAAGTCCATGAATGTCATTACAGCACCAGCTTTTTTGGGTTTCATCTTGCGGATGATTTTTACTGCTGTTAGCTCAGGCAACGCAGAAAGCCTTTCTGCTGCCTCTTCGGGTGGCATGACCTCGTAGGCCTTAACTACATGCTCAAATTTCTCATCCTGAACTTGCTCTAACTTCTTAAGTATGTTTTCAAGCTGGTTTAAAAGTCTTGCGTATTTCTCAATTCTCTCATCGATATCTTTCCTGAGAACTTTGAGTCTTTCCTCCTCTTTTAAGAGAGTACTTTCTTTTTCCTTTATTTCTTGTTGCTTTTTCTCGACGAACCTTATCATGTCATCCTGGGCATAGACTGAAATAGTAAATATTAACCAGTGTGCAACAAACAAAAGACAAAACAGACAGATAAGACTTCTATATTCTCTATTCCAAATCCTCATCTTCTTGATTTCCTTGAGATGAATTGAAAGTCTGCCTCTTTCTGCTCACCCTTTAATTTATTTCTTATTTCCTCATGCAGAATCTTATCATAGAATATCTCAAGGAGCCTTTTTTCTTTATAAGTTTTTACCAGCGTTTTCTGTATTTGTTCAACTTCTGATAGTAACAGAGAAACGGTCTGTTTTTGCTGATCTATCTGTTTGCTCAGATAAGAGAAATAGTTATAGAAAAAATCAAGATCCTGTGAATTTATCAATCCTTCTTTTTGCCTTCTGTTAAATTCAACAGCAGTCCGCTCAAATGTCTTTACCGTAAAGTCCAATTTTACATTCTCAACCTCTAAAGCATCTTTGCTCTTTTGAAATAAGACCTCGAGTTGCTCCTTTGTGAATCCTTTTAATTCTAAAACCTTCTTTATTTTGTGTCTGTTCATCTGTTAATCTCGGACTCTTCAAAGATAAGATAAAGATCTTGTATGCTATCAGAAATATCATACCTTTCAGAAATGTCCTGCCTCAAATAACTTTTCAGGTTATCCATCATCTTTATGGCATAATCTACCTTTGGGTTTGATCCCTCTTTGTATGCGCCGAGATTAATGAGATCCTCAAACTTTCTGTATATAGCCAGGATTTCAATAAATTTCGCTGCATATTCTCTATGCCTCGAATCTATGATATCCAGCATGACCCTGCTGATGCTCTGCAGTACATCTATGGAGGGATAATGGTTTTCTATTGCAAGTTCTCTTGACAAAACAATATGCCCATCAAGGACAGCTCTCGCTGCATCAGCAACGGGCTCTGATAAATCATCTCCTTCTACCAGAACCGTGTAGATACCTGTAATACTCCCGCTATTTTCAGATGTCCCGACTCGCTCAAGCAACTTGGGTAAAAGTGCAAACACCGATGGTGTGTAGCCCTTTGATGTTGGAGGCTCTCCTGTAGCAAGCCCTATCTCGCGCTGTGCTTGGGCGACGCGAGTGAGAGAATCCATAAGGAGAAGCACATTCTCCCCTCTGTATCTGAAATACTCTGCAATGGCTGTCGCAGCCAAAGCTCCTCTCACTTTCGCAAGTGGTGGTTGTTCTGATGTAGAAACAACTACTATAGATTTTTTTATTCCATCTTCGCCGAGGTCCTTCTCAATGAATTCTCTGACCTCTCTCCCCCTTTCACCTATGAGGGCGATAACATTTATCGAAGCCTCTGAATACCTTGCTATCATTCCGAGCATGACGCTTTTACCAACACCCGATCCAGACATGATACCAATCCTCTGTCCCTTTCCACAGGTAAGGAGCCCATTGATTGCCCTTATACCGAGGTCTATAGGTTCCGAGATCCTTTGTTTTTTCAGAGGATTGGGGGTTGGGGAAAATAAAGGATAATCAACACCTCTGACAGGACCCTGTCCGTCCAGGGGCTCACCTCTGTCATTTATCACCCTTCCCTTAAGAGAGGGGGAAACCTTTACAGAGACCTTCTTTTTGATAGGTAAAACTCTGCTTCCTAGTTTTATCCCTGCAAGGTCACCAACAGCCATAAGCAATACCTTTCCATCCCTGAAACCAACAACCTCTGCATCTACAGAAAGGTCGTTCTCTGAGAATATCCTGCATGATTCACCTATGCTTGCCTTAATGCCCGTTGCTTTGATAATTATCCCTGTAATTTCAACCACTTTCCCATACACTTTCACAGGTTCTATTGTAGAAACGGCCTTTATATGAGGTGAAAGGTCAATAATCTCTGACAAGCTTATCCCCCATTTCTCTGATTAAATTTTTTAATTGTTCATCAACATCAGTCACAACCTCTTCTGCTGGTCCTATTACCACAGAACCATTTTGAGAGACAGATGAGTCGACATCAAAGACTAAATCAGGGTGGATATCAAGGAGTTCTGGTTTATGTTTCATAAAAAGGTCATAGAGGAAAGGATTTATCTTGATCGTGATTTGACCAGCCCTTCCCAACTTTGTCAATGCCTCCTTTGTTATCTCTACAATCTCGTCAGGGTTAGTTGTTAACTCCTTGAGGATAATTTTCCTTGCGATGCTTAAAGATAGCTCCACTATTTGTGGCTCAAGCTCTTTTATTAATGTCTCCTTCAAGGATGATAGCTCTCCAATTATCGTCTCCAGTTTCTCTACCAAAACCAGCGCTTTTTGTTCGCCTATAGAAAATCCTGCCTTCTCCCCGGCTTCAAATCCCCTCTCGTATGCTTCTCTCTCTATAGTCTCCACATTCTGGTTCAAAGAAGGCCTATTCACTTCATCTGAGGCGTTTTTGACCTTCTCTTCCAGGAGAGGCATTTCATATGGAACAATATCTTTGACTGTATCCTTACTTTTATGAGACAAGATCTTCCCCACCTCTCCCGGAAAGGATAATCGTTCCTTCTGCCTCTAACCTCCTTGCGACGCTGACGATAGTCTGCTGGGCCTTTTCTACTTCAGATACCCTGACAGGTCCCCTTGTCTGCATTTCCTCCTTAAGTATTATCACTGCCCTCTGTGGCATATTCTTGAATATCTTCTCTTTCAGAGCTTCAGAGGTAGTCTTGAGTGCAAGGGAAAGGTTCTCTCTACTTATCTCCTTCAATATAGTCTGAATTCCTCTGTCATCTACCTTCAAAAGGTCGTCGAAGGTAAACATGTTTTGCCTGATTGATTCTGCAAGCACATTGTTTTGTTCGTTAATCCTTTCAAGGATCGTCTGCTCATTGTTTCTGCTGCATTGATTCAATATTTCTGCAATGGTTTTAACCCCACCGAGCTTTTTCTCCTTTCCCTTACCCATATCCAGCTGACCTTTGAGAACTTCATTGATTTCTTCGATGGCGCTTTCGGGTATTCTCTCTGTTTTTGCTATTCTCATAGCCACATCAGCCATCAATGCATCAGGCAGTGAAGTAAGAACACTGGCTGCCTGCATGGGTTCCAGCAGACAGATTACAAGTGCAATGGTCTGGGGGTGTTCTCCTGCAAGGAAGTTTGACAGGATTTTTGAATCAACCCCCTTGAGGGCATCCAGGAGGCTTTCATCTGATGCCTTTTGCAGTATTTTTGTTGCCGTCTCTTCTCCAAGTCTTTTGGAAAGGATCTTTTTTACAAATTCCTCGCCTCCTATATGCATGTCCCCTTTTGATATCATTTCCTTGGCTTCTTTCAGTACTTCATGAATCGTAGTCTGTTTGATTCTCTTCAACTTGGTCATGTGTATCGAAATGTTTCCTATCTCTTTCTCATCAAGGTATTTTAAAACCTCTGCTGCGGCTTCCTCTCCTACGGAGCTGAGGAATATAGCTGCCTTTTCATATCCGCTCAAGGGCATGTTATCTCTCTTCTATCCAGCCTTTTACGAGACTCGTAGCCTCTTTTGGATTTTTCTTTGTCCATTCAGCAAGATTATCAACACTCTGTTTTCCAGCAATCTCCATTGTTTTTTCTATCTCAGCCACCGTCTGAGGCATTGATAGGGTGGTGGAGCGCTGAAGAAGAGGGGAACTGGTTAGGGCTTTAATCATGGGTCTTACTACAAAGAAGAACAATAAACCCAGTGCCAAAATCGGGACAAGGTATTTTGCTAAGGTAAGGACAAAAGGAACAATATCTCTTTTAGGTTCAGTAAAGTCCTCTTGTAGGGTAATATCAAAGGGCATGTTGACTACCCTAACTTCATCACCCCTCTCAGATCTGAAACCAACAGCCTTTTTCACCATATCCTCAAATTGGGCTATCTCTTCTGTTGCACGAGGAGTGTATTTCTTTTCCTGTGAGCCCTGCTGAGCAGTGTAAGTGCCATCAACAATGACAACCACCGACTGCCTTTTTATCTCTCCTGAGGCGTTGATAACATGGCTCGTTATCTTACTTATCTCATAATTAGTTGTCTCGCTTTTCTTTTCTGATTGTCCCTGGGATGAGGAAGTCTGCGTGGCTGTTTTTCCTGGAAGGTTAGATGAGACACCGGGCACACCGCCTCTATTTCCGTTCACCGACTTTTCCACAGTTTTCTGCTCACTCCTTGCGACCTGACTATCAGGGTCAAACTTCTCTTCTGTTTTTTCGATCTTTGTGAAATCAATGTCTGCAGAGATCTTTGCTTTTACCTTACTCTTGCCTACAATAGGTTCCAGAATACCCACAACCCTGTTTTCCAGATCTTTTTCAATATTCCGTTGATATTCCCTCTGACCGCTTGTTATCCCAATAGCCCCCTCAACAGCAGAGGTAAGCATTTCACCTCGGCTATCTACCACCGCAACATCCTTTGGATCAAGACCCTCAACACTGCTTGCGACTAGATGCACTATTCCCTGAACTTGGCCTTGAGAGAGACTTCTTCCCTGCTTTAACTTTACGAGCACTGATGATTTTGGTCTTTGACTTTCATCTGAGAACAAAGATTTTTCAGGGACTGCAAGATGTACCCTGCACTGTTCTACTTCTGAGAGTGACCGTATCGTCCTCGACAACTCTCCCTGGAGCGCCCTTCTGTAGTTAAGTTTCTGAACAAAATCTGTCATGGTGAAGCTTGTTTTGTCAAAGAGTTCAAAACCAACACCTCCGCCCTGCGGAAGTCCCTGGCCTGCCAGTTGAAGCCTGACGTCATACACCTTATCAGATGGCACCATTATTGCACCTGCAGATGTCGTATAGGGGACTTTCTGTTCCTTTAATTTCTGTATTATTATTCCTGCGTCTTCCTCGCTCAGATGAGAATAGAGGATCTGGTAATCGACCTTCTGGACCCACGCAAAGAACAGGATTAAAGAGGTTGTCACTACTGCTATTACAGCAAGTAACATCACTTTTTTCTTCGCAGGAATAGCCTTTATCTGTTCGCTTATAACAGCAATATTAGCCATTACACCTGCATCCTCATAATTTCTTCATAGGCGCTCAATAGTTTATTTCTCACTTCTACCATCAATTGAAAAGACATGTCAGCTTTTTCCATGGAGACAATAGCCTGTGTTACGTCTCCCCCCGATGCAAGTTCTTTCACTGCCTTCTCAGCTTCTTCCTGTATATGGGAAATCTTGTTGATAGCCTCCTGCATAATTTTGTCAAACCCGTTACCCGAATCCTTATTCGCAACCTTAATCTGTGAAAACCCTTGAGATCCGCTTAAATCTGTTACCTTCATATCAGCCATCACACCCTCCCCAGTTCAAGTGTTTTCAGAACCATCGCCTTTGACGTATTAAAAGTTGAAACTGACGCCTCATACGCTCTGAATGCCATCATCATATTTACCATTTCTTCTATGATGTTTATATTGGGCATTGCAACATATCCGTCTTGATCTGCATCAGGATGGCCTGGTTCATAAATCTTTCTAAAAGGTGTGCTATCTGCTGCGATATCAACAACCTTAACACCTACAAGGTTATCAGGATTTGAACGAATCGCCATGGCTGAGAAAACCACATCTTTCCTCCTGTATGGCCCCCCTTCTTCTGTCCTTGTAGAATGCACATTTGCCATATTAGATGCTATTACATTCATCCTCTGTCTCTGAGACTCAAGCGCCGATGCGCTTACTGTAAAGACATTGAAAGAATTCATCCTTGCCTCCTTAATGCATTTTTAAACATTCTTATCTTTGTTGAAAACATATGGAGAGCTGCTTGAAATAAAAGCGAATTCTCTGTCATCTTTGCCACCTCCATATCGAGCTCAACATTATTCCTATCGACCCACTGCTGGCCTGACTCTGTCCTTGCCTCCTCTGATAAACCGAGATTCATATTCTTGATATGCTGTGGGCTCGTTGTCTTCAGTTCAATGAGTTCATCATTTAACATTTGGTCAAATGTTAAATCTTTAGCTTTGTAGTCAGGGGTATCAACATTGGCTATATTAGAAGCGATTACACCATGCCTTAGACTTGTTACACGGAGCAGATTTTCTAATATCTTAAATCCGTCACCCATCAACCCCCCTCACTTACAATTACCATGCCATAGGAATACCAATTCTCCCAACCAAGCGCCAATAGACAAACAATGTTGAAATCTCAAACTCTGATAACCAGTTCTGAAGCATCAGTTCCAAATGTAATTCTGATAATCCGGGCATTGATTGTTTTCCTTCAATACCACTTTTTCACATTACAGGAAATTTTTTCCCATATCCATTTAACTTATTCCGTATGGTCCTGACACTAACACCCAGGATTTTTGCTGCCCTTGTCTTATTGCCATTTACATCCTTTAGAGTTTGTAATATCAACTCTTTTTCCGTATCTTTCAGATTTCCAAACATGCATGCCTTCATGGTCACATCATCAAGTAAGAGGTCATCCTTCCCAATAAACTCGCCTTTGCAGAGAAATACCGCTCTCTGTATTACATTTTCCAGTTCCCTCACATTTCCACGCCACTGCCTGTTTTTCAGAAGATCCATGGCATATTCACTAAGACCTTTAATCTCTTTCCCGGAGTAAGCAGAGAATTTCTCAATAAAATACATCGCAAGCAAAGGGATATCCTCAGGTCGTTCTCTCAGGGGTGGTACTCTGACAGGAAATACATTAAGCCGGTAGTAAAGATCTTCCCTGAATCGGCCTTCCATGCACTCCTTGTATAAATCCTTATTGGTAGTGGCTATTACCCGAACATCAACGGAAACGGGTTCTTTCCCCCCAATTCTATCTATTTCTTTTTCCTGTAAAACTCTGAGTAATTTTGCCTGAAGAATCATTGACATTTCTCCAATCTCATCGAGTAGCATCGTTCCGCCTCTGGCAAATTCAAATTTACCGATTTTTCTCTCTGTAGCGCCTGTGAATGCCCCCTTTTCGTGGCCGAAAAGCTCAGATTCAAGGAGATTGTCAGGTATCGCAGCACAATTTACAGCAATCAAGGGGTTATCTGCCCTTCTACTCATTTTGTGTATTTGCCTTGCGAGAAGTTCTTTCCCTGTGCCACTTTCTCCATAAATAAGCACGGTTATATCGCTGGCTGCAAGATTTTCTGCAATAGTCACAACCTTTTGCATCTTGGGATTCTGAGTCAGAATTTCTTTATGTTTAGTCCTGGCAACAATAGAATCAATCGTTTTTTTAAGAATATCAAAGGAAAAAGGCTTCAGGAGATAATCGGTAGCACCCTCTTTCATTGTTTCCACAGCATTCTCTATTGTTCCAAATCCTGTTATAACGAGGACAGGTAGGTTACCAACAGACCGCCTTACTTCCTTCAAAAATGTAAGTCCATCCATTTTAGGCATTTTCATATCTGTCACTATTAAAGAAAAACTGTTCTGATGCAGTTTTTCTATGGCATCCTTACCATCCTCACATAAAACCACTCTGTGGCCGAGTTTTTGTATAGCCTCCTTGAGGGCTATCCTCATCTGTGGTGAATCATCGACAACCAGTATCGGTTTCATTTCTCCTAATTCCATTCGCCCTCCTTTTTCAAGAAATAGAGGCTGAATGTGCTCCCTTTGCCTTCTTCGCTATATACCTTGATATAACCACCATGGGCTTGCATGATCTTAGAAGCAATTGTAAGGCCAAGCCCTGTTCCTGTATCTTTTGTAGTAAAGAAAGGGTTGAAAATTTTCTCTCCATCCTTACTCTTTATGCCTTCCCCATTATCCTCTACATCTACTACAACAAATTCACTTCTCTCTCTCATAATAATATTCAGCTTGCCACCACCAGGCATAGACTGAATAGCATTGATGATTATGTTTATAAAAACCTGCTTTAACAGTTCTTCATCACCTGAAATCTCACAACTGCACAGAGATTTCTCCAGTTGTATGTTTCGTGATTTCATTAAGGGGATGAACATCGCGATGGAGTCTTCTGCCGCCTTTTCCAATTGTATTCTTTTCATTGCAGGCTTATGGGGTCTTGCGAATAGGAGCATATTCGTTAGAATATTATTCAGGCTATTTATCCCTGTTGAAATTCCTCTCGCAAGTTCTTTATGGGTGGTATTGTCAAGCTCGCTTTCAAGCATGCTGGAGAATAATTGCATACTACAAAGGGGATTTCTTATCTCATGGACTATTTTTGCCGCCATCTCACCCATAGCTATGAGACGTTGATCCCTCTCTTGCTGAATCTCCAATTCCCTGAGTCTCGTGATATCCTTGATGAGTATCACGGTCCCCCTTAAAGAACCTTTAGAGTCAACTACAGGCGAAGAGGACAGAATAATGCTGTATTTCTTCTCTCTGGCAGATAAAAGAGTTTCCGAGTTGTTCCTCGTTATCGAGAAATCAAGATTTTTGAAAGCACTTCCGGTGACATCCGATAGAGAAATACCGAAGAGTTCCTCTGCAGACTTATTGAGCATTGTTACCTTATCTTCGGGATCAACAACGATTATTGCCTCTTCGAGATTGTAGAGAATTGCATTTAAATAATCTTTATTTTTCTCTGCATCAGAAAGTGCTGACTGAAGCTCTTTATTTTTCTTTCCCAACTCAGTAGTTAAATACCTGACCCTTTCCTGCAACAGCTCGTAGTAAGTCTCAAGACTTTTTGATGCTTTTGTAAAATTTTGGAATGCCTCGTTTAAAAGTTCCACGGACATCAAAACATCCAGTTTATCTTTTCTGTTATGTTAGATTCCTTTAATAACAATACAGAAAGACGACTGAGGGTATCCTTACTCTTCTGGAGGCTCCTGAGCGCATTTTGGGAATCCTCTCTTTCTGAAAGCACAGAGATTCTGTAGAAAGCCCACTCCAAGTCATTAGTTGTCATCTCAATGCCTTTTTGTTGCAACGAAACAGCAGTTTTATAATATTTAAGGGCATCTGATTTTCTTCCCGTCTCGTAGAGCATATCGGCTAATTTGATATATGCCCACGGAGGAGCATCTGATTTATGCAATGCTCCTTCAAAAAATCCCATTACCTTGTAATCATTCCCCACTGACTCCAAGAGGCCTGCAAGAAAGGCGAGTTCATCCTGTTTTATTTCCTTGATGCCAAGAATCGCTTTAGCAGCTTTTTGATAGTCTGCATTTACCCGGTATATCTTGGCCTTAATGCGGAGAATTTCGTCATTGTTGCCTTTTATGTTTATTCCCTGAAGGTATTTTGTGGCACTCACTGTGTCACCCAGATCTGCATAAAAATCTGCAAGCAACAGATTGCTCTCAGGCTTCACATCATCCGAGCCATGCTTTGAAAGCCATGTGCAGATTTCAAGATACGGCTTCCCAGAGTGCCTTAACCCTTTTGCTATCTTAAGGAGTGATTGCGATCGTGATGGTTGTAGCAGACAGTGGCCCGCAGCTCTCCAGAGCCTGTAAAATTCCTCTCCACCCTTCTCTTCTGCCTCAAGGATAATGGTATCAAATTCATCAAGGGCATTTTTATCCGGAGAGTGCCTAAAAACCAATTCTTTGATTAAAGAGATGGCATCTTTAAAATTACCTTCTTTTTTATATAGTTGAGAGAGCATTAATAATGCTTCGTCATACTCCCTCCCGTAAGGATATTTATTCCTTATCTCTAAAAGCCGAGATTTTGCATCTTCATATCTTCCCTGTTTTATATACACATCTGCAAGATTAAGAAGCGCCAGACGCCGCAATTGCTTCTCAGGTGACCGGAGGGCTGAATGAAAAAGTCTGATAGCAATATTAAAGTGTGCTTTCGCGACCTCGATAAGACCAAGACTTCTATATGCCTTGTATTTTACGGGTAAAGCAGTTATCGAATTGAGATAAATCTCTGCGGTGGGGGATTCCCCCATGAGCCTGAAATTTTCACCTATGTTATATAACGTCTCCTGAGAGGATTCTACATATCCTCTGTCTCTGTCAATCATAGCCATATATATTTTATTGGCATCTTTTACCTTTCCCATGGCATGAAGGGCATTTGCCTTCCCATATAGTGCCCTCGATGAATTTCCCGCTTTCTCATATGCCTCTTTTGCCTCACTGAAAAAACCAAGCCTATAGAGAGAATCTGCGAGACCCAGAAATGCCTGTTCTGCATATTGAGAATGCGGGAAATTTTTGAGAAATATTCTGAAACTCAGGATTGCCTCAGAATAATATCCAATTTCCCCATACGCTTCTGCCCTCTTAAGCAGGGCTATCTCCTTCAGCTCATCTTGTTGGGAGTATAGATAGGCCAGCCTGAAATGAGCTATGGAATCATAGTGTCTCTTTGACAGTTCGAAAGCCTTTGCATAAGCAAAATGGTATAGAGGAAGCTCCTTGGCAGATGGCTGATATTCTGAGAGTATCTTGATAGCTTCCGAAGGGTTATTTGAATGTATACATTCCATAGCCCTTTCAATAGATTGAGGTTTAACATTATTCGTAGCAACTCCGTATGAAGGGAAAAGCAGAAAGATAACATAAACTAATATCTTCACGCCTGCTGCTTAGCAACAACTATGCCCGAAGATAACCTATTGAATTTAAATGATTATTATCGTAAGTAACATGTCAGATAACTGACAGGCGTTTAATAGTTTGGCAGGTTTGCGACTGTTTTTTGCAACTCGATTCCCATCTTTTTCATTTTTTCAATGAGAGTGGTCCTGTTTAAACCTAAAAGCTTTGCAGCCCTGTTCTTTACTCCTCCTGTCTTCTCGAGGGCTTTTAGAATTAAATTCCTTTCCATATTTCCCACTACAGAATAAATATCAATTCCATACTCGGGGATTTCGATATCCAGCACTTGCCTTGCGCTAAAGCTATCAGCTGTTCGAGAATCTGTGGTCTGATAAAATTTTTCAGGAAGGTCTGAAACAGTGACAGTATTGGCGGTTACGAGGATTGTCAGCCTCTCTATTAAATTTTCCAATTCTCTCACATTACCCGGCCATCTGTACCTGATAAGATATCTCAAAACATCAGGGGAAAATGTAATAATCTCTCTTCCCTTCTTTTTGGCAAATTCACGGACGAAATAATCTACCAGAAGTGGAATATCTTCAACCCGCTCCCTCAACGGAGGTAAGTGAAGGGGTATTACATTAAGCCTATAATATAAATCTTCTCTGAATTTGCCTTCTCTTGTTCTCCCTTCGAGGTCTTTATTCGTTGCAACAAGTATCCTTACGTCTACCTTTATTGTCTTTACTCCTCCTACCCTCTCAAACTCCCTTTCCTGGAGGACTCTTAACAGTTTAACCTGCAAGGATGGGTCTAATTCACCTATTTCGTCAAGGAAAAGGGTTCCATTATGAGCAAGCTCAAAACGACCTATCCTTGTATTCAAGGCGCCAGTAAAGGCGCCTTTTTCATGGCCAAAGAGTTCTGACTCCAGAAGATCCTTTGGGATTGCTGCACAATTGAGAGGCACAAAAGGTCCCTGAGAGCGTGAACTGTTATAGTGGATGGTCTTTGCAATAATCTCTTTCCCCGTTCCACTTTCACCTGTAATCAAAATAGTGCTATCAGTATCTGCTATCTTTTCTATCATTTCATACACTCTCTTCATGAGAGGCGAATCGCCAATAAGCCCTTTGAAGTTATGCTTTCTTTTAAGTTGTTTTTTCGAGAGTATATGCTCTTTTCCTTCCTCTGTTTTAACAATTTCGGTGCTTTTGTTTATAACTGTTTCTATATTAATTGGATCAAGTACTGGCTTATATTCCATTGATTCACATCTCGATAATTCAAGAAATTGTGTTATCAACTTTTCTAATTTACTGAGATCCTCTCTTATTGATTCAAAAGAATGTAAGTTTGTTTCGATAAGGGAACTGATTTGACCTGAGAACAGCTTTGAAAGAAATCCTCCTGCGCGTATAACAGGATTTTTCATTTCCTGAGCAACCACATACAGGATATTGTTCTTTTGGGTTCCCAGTTCTGTGTTTATATCCACAAGGTTAAGTGACTCACTCTCAGCCATTACCTCTTTCGTTCTTTTTTCACTTGCCAGTAAATTTTATTTTTTTTAAATGACCACTATTGTTTACATACAGAAAAATTTTTTTCCGGTATCCATTAAATTGTTATGTGTTTCTCTCACCAGGTCTTTGATAACATTATTGATCATTGGATGGAAAAACCTCCTCAGGTTTTTTTCCCAGTGCCTTTGCGACTTTTAATTTAGAATTTCTACTTGTTTTAATGCCTTTCTCCATCTTTGAGATAGTTTGAGGAACTAGTTCTGCCATTCTTGCAAGTTCTGCAATACTCCATGCATTCAGTTCCCTGAACTCTCTTACTCTATTTTTTGACAAGCTTTAAACTCATTTAATGATATTAAACCCTATAATTACCAGTGTGGATTAAATATCATTAAATTTATAAAATGTCAAGTAAAATTTGATTACTTGAAAAAATATTAATTAATATTAATTAATATTAAAATTATTTATGACATCCGTTTGTATTTGTGTGCAGGGCAATAAGAGGCTTTTTGAGCCTTTGTTTGATATAAGTATCAGTCTAAATATTAAAGGTCTCAAAGGAGTCATTGCCAATATCTTAATATCTTAAAGACGATAAAACAGAATAAAAAGGCTAATGATGGCGCAAAAAACCAATTAACAACCATCTTTTTGATGAGATCTACCTTTACCGTTTTCATTCCTTTTACCATCCCGACACCACTAATTCCACCAATGATACAGTATGTTGTTGAGATTGGCATTCCAAGAAAGGTAAAAAGAAGTACACAACTGCCTGCACCAAACTGAGCGGCAAATCCTGAATACGGATCTAAGGTGGTTATTCCTTTGCCAACTGTTTCAATCACCCGGGTACTTAAAAAAGCTGCTCCGAGGAAGACGAAGAAGGCACCTAATAAGAAAGAAGGCATTTTTGATGTCAATCCTGAATGGATGACCGGCCCCAGAACAGTTGCAAGCTCATTTGCGCCCGTGTTATAGGCGATCAAGATTCCACTGAAAAGAAGGATTATTCTCAGAATTCTTTCAATACGAAATAAAGACAATCGGGAAAGGGTCTTTTCCATCATCCTGTAAAATATAAAGGCGAAGAAAAAAGCAGCCAGGGGTGACACTAACCAGGAAAGGACAATTTTAGAAAGAGATAACAGATTTATATTTACTCCAGATGCAACTCCGGAACCTGTTAAACTCCCTATTATTACCTGATGCGTTGATAAGGGTAACTTTTTCCAATTAAATAAGATGATTAAAAGAGCGGATATCGATAAGGATACGCTCAGAATGGCGAAGTTTACTTCTAAGAGATCTTTTCCAACCGTCTTCATTACTCTCTGACCTTGCAATACTATGCCGATCAGAACGAAGCATCCAAATAAAAGCACTGCCTTTCTTAACTTTATAATGCCTGCACCAATACATATTCCGAGGGCATTTGACGTATCATTGGAACCTATGCCGAAAGCTATTAAAATACAGGCTGCATAGGGAATTAATTCTGCCATGCAATGAAATAGTCATGGAGAGCCGTATTCATGTTATCTTAAACTTGCGTTCATTATATAAAGATAATCACTGGCGTCTTCAATGACATCACTTACATGTGTAAGATAGGCTATGAAGTCTGAGAGCATCTTACCTTCCCAGTAGTTTTTTACCTCTTTTTTTCTCAGCCTGCTGGTCAAATCAACTTTTATTTCATCAATTTTCTTCTCATAAATCCTGATGGCCAGGTTTTTCTCTCTTATATCTTCTTTGCCGGAGAGTGTTTCGAAAGCAAGTAAGAGCATCTCACACATCTTGAGGTTTGTGTCAGCAATTTTGATACATTCTTCCTCTATCTCTTTATCCAACCTTGAATCCAGATATTCAAACTCACGAGCAGCATCTTCCAGCACATCGAGGGCTTCATCAACGATTTCGACAAACCTGCATATATTTGGACGAAGAAAGGGAAGAAAGGCTCCCTCGTAAATTGTTGAAATTATTTCTCTCCTGACGGCATCACCTTCTCTCTCCAGATCAGGAACGCAAAACATGAGATCCTTATCCCACTGTTCAAGAGCCTTCTTGAAACAGTCTGATGCAGAACAGAGGATTTTTATGTGCTTCTTTATACTCTCTATAACCTTTTGTTCGGTTTTGCCGCCGGAAAATACTTTTTCAAGCAACACGACCTCCTCTTGCCTTTTCTATTAAGGAAGCAGCCATGATATCTAATAAAGAAGCAACCCCTATGATCTCCTTGCCCTCAGATACAAAAACCCTGGCGATGTTGAATTTATTCATTAAACTGATAACATGGTCAATATCCATATCTTTATCAATGCTGATGACGGGCTTTGAGGCAATTTCCTCAACTCTGATTTTATTTGGATCGAGATTCTTACCGATGAATTTAAAAACAATGTCCCTTACAGTGACAATTCCATAAACGTCTTTTTCATCTTTTGGTTTTACTAGTATTGACCTGATCCTTCTGTCAACCATTTTTTCTATGGCATCATATACAGGGGCGTTAGCCTCTATGGATTCCAATTTTTTAACCATCACCTCATGTATTTTCATATCTCCCTCCTTTACAATTCATAGTAGTTTAGCAAAAAATAAATCGAAAAAGGATAATTTCCTTTGGAGTTTAGAGTTGTGATAAAGTCCTATTCGGCTTGCAGATTACGTATTGTTTTCGTTAAGATTCGCTCGGAGGAAAAGTTATGTAATCGAATGTTTCTCAATCTTCCTCAAGAGGGCCCTTCTGCTTATCCCCAATATCTTTGACGCCCTGCTTCTGTTACCTTTACATTTTTTGAGTACTTCATCAATATGTTTTTTGACAATCTCATCGAGGGGCATAATTTCGGGGACTTCTTTCAGTCGGGTTTCTCTTAGATGTGGTGGGAGGTCATCCAACCGTATGAATGTTTCTGTAGTTATGACAGATGCCTGTTCAAGGATATTTTCAAGCTCCCTCACATTGCCAGGCCACTCATAGGAAAGGAGAGCAGCCTGGGCAGGTCTCGAGATGCCGTGAATATTTTTTCCTGTTCTCCCGTTAAACCTTTCGAGAAAGAAACGGCACAGAAACGGAATTTCATCCTTTCTTTCGCGAAGGGGAGGCATTTGGATTGTTAAGGGCGTTAGCCTGTAATAAAGGTCCTCCCGGAACTTTCCACTTTTTACTTCATCAGTCAAGTTCTTATTAGTTGCCGCAATCACTCTGCACCTTGCCTTTAATAGCTTATTACTCCCCAGCCGTCTGAATTCACCACTCTGTAAAACCCTGAGCAGGCGTGGCTGCATTGATAGTGGAAGCTCCCCTATTTCATCTAAAAATATCGTGCCATCTCCAGCAGCCTCAAAAAGACCTATTTTATCTGCTGTCGCACCGGTAAAGGATCCCTTAGTATGCCCAAAGAGCTCTGACTCTACGAGGGTTTCTACAAGTCCCGCACAGTTACAAACAATAAAAGGGTGTTTTGCAACGGGGCTTAAGGAATGGATGGCCTTACCAATAATTTCTTTACCTGTGCCTGTTTCTCCCATAATCGTAACGGTTTTGAAGTAAGGGGCTATCCGTTTTATTAAAGCAAATACATCCAGCATCTTGGGATTTTTTCCTATAACCCCGGGGAGGAAGGTATATTTTGCAGTCAGCATTCTTTCTAACTCTGCACATTCTTTTCTTACCTGGAAAAGATCGCAGATACTATCAATTATCTCTTTAAGTCTCTCGATTTCAACGGGTGGTGCAAAATGTGCGGAAGCCCCATTTTTTATGGCCTCAATTGCATCTGCTTCACTATCTCCAAAGAAAATTACCTCTACGCGTGGGTCAATAGTTTTAATAGATGGCAGGACCCCCATCTCCCCTTCAAACAAGATAAGTTCATAATTGTT
>CAZLFE010000032.1:0-20450 GCA_964558725.1 uncultured Nitrospiraceae bacterium
CCCACTTTTTGCCTTGCTCTTCACGAGTTCACAAAGATAGGAAAGCAGGGAAGGTGGGATCGGTTTGGGATAAAACTGTCACCTCATAGGCCGGATCGCTACCAGGAGGCAGCTTGTTAATTACGAGCAAATCGCCGCCGGGGGTTGTCAAGTCAATCGTATCGTGTCCAAACGCAATCTATATTCATCAATACGCGTACCTAGGGCTTGTTCCTCGTACTACCAAAGAAGGTACTTGTGTCGTCCTGGCCCGATCGATATATTCAGTACCACATCAAAGAAAACGTCTTGATAAGGCGATAGGAAGCATAAATGATGATAAATTATCTTTGTATTATGTATATATATGTCCTGAGTATAGGACTAATTGATTTCTTTTGAAATGTTGAAATAGTCACTTTCGGTGGACTCTCATTCTTTAAAATAAGTAAGGAATAAAAAGGCAGAGCCAAGCCATAATGACCCTGCCCTGTTATTTTGTTATCTTCTGACTCAATCCTCTTTTAGTTTCTCTGGCTCCTTTAGTTCCTGAGCTAGTGCCTTTGGTGTCCCATCCAGCCTATTCCCGGCAGGCTTTGGCATCTCAGCCCTCTGCTGTAGTGTGACCATGTCTTTTCTTGAAATTATGGAAGGTGGAAGTTTTAGACTTATGACCTGGCCTTTTTCTCCAAGAGGCCCGATTTCTCTTCCATCGAATATCAATGTGATCCCACCTGCGTTACCAATTTTTAACGAGAAAACATTTTTTGCAGACCACGTTATGCGCTCACCTTGATTTAGAAGCATCTCCTTTGATTCCCCACCATCTATATTTACGAAAACCCAGGTTTTATCCCTCGCGATAAGTTCAAGTGTATGTGGAATATCATGCTTAGATTCAACAAGATTATCATGTCTAACTTCTGGTGGCGGAGGAGCCGCCTCATGTCTCACTTCGGAAGGAGGAGAGGACACTTCAGGTTTTTCTGAAAAAAGACAAGGAAGAAGAACAGGTGCTACAGTTAACGCTAAAAGCAATGAAAACAACGCATAGAGAATTATGAGCTTTTTCTTTGTCCTCAGCATGATACCAAGATACTTATTGATTGGATTGCTTCTTTTTAAGAAGGGGATAACAGGGGGTCTCCTCGGTTCAAACCTATTCAATTCATCAACAATTTGCTGATTATGTAAGACTTCCCTGAATGTCTTTATTGCATCCTCTTTGTTCTTGGCAATAAGGTAGATTCTGCCAAGATTGAGATAGTGTAGAGAGCTTTTGGGTTCTTTTTTTATAGCCTCCTCGCATAATGAGATTGCCTTTCTAACCTGTCCTCGTTCTTTTGCAATACAAAAGGCATAGTATGAGCTAACAACAGGACTATTTTCTATATTTATGGCCTTCTCAAAAGAGGAAAGAGCAGAAAGCGTATTACCTTTGGCAAGAGCATCTAACCCTTTCATGAAGAGTCCCTCTACTTCTTTACCAGGCATATGATAATTAATTTTAGAATATTTCTATAGGATTTAGCTATGGTTAGCATCGATTTACTCTGGGATTAGATACATACGCGGTTGAAAGGACATCCTATAACAGCCGGCACCCATAGGGTAGAGAAGATTGAAGGCAAGGGGGTCTCCCTGCCTGGCTCTTTGACAACATAGGACGTTCTTTCAGACATTCAGGTATCTCAGAATGGCTTGAATAGCCAGGTTGTATAATAAATACATATTTTTCATACAGTACTCTTTCTGAGATCTGTCAGGGGGAAGGATTAACAAGGCTCGCAAGTGTAGCTACGCTGGCGAATGGGATATAAGGCAGAAGGGAAAGAATTATCTATAGATACAGGTTCAACTGGTGCCATAAAAACCATATTCTCATTGAGAGAAAAAGGTTATTCACTCAGAGAGATAGCAGATTTTCTCAATAGCAACAATGTTGCTATGGCAACAGGCGGTAAGTGGTACGCTGCGACTGTGAAGTATATCCTGGGCAATACCATCTATAAGGGCATTTTGGAATATTACAGCTTGAGGGTCATCAGAAAAGAATTAGCTTTAATGGAGGTATGAAATGGTGAAAACATGTGATGAGAGGATATCAGATGAATTAAAGGGGAGGCTTTCTACAATTCAGGAAGCCTTGAAAAACGATGATAAAAGAGAAGAGTTTGAAGAGGGTATCCTTGCCATTTAGAGGAAAAAAGAGGGACACATCTAAGTATGTTTGCTAAGACTATAGTTCTTTTTCTTTAAGGCAGCATGAACAGATTGGAGATGATCACACCGTAAAAGGTAGACATCATGGCTACCGCCATCAGGGGAGCAATTTGATCAATCGCCTGCATACCCTTAAACATCTTTATGAGGCTGATAACGGTCCCGGCCAACCCAAAGGAAGGGGTGTGCCGAACAGTATTGGGACAACACCATATTATCTTGATTTTTTGGACGTCCTCCTTTTTTCGGTCTCAATTGCCTTCCTGTCATCTTTTCCAACATCTCTATAATACTTATAATTTGCAACTACAACCCTTGCTATTCTCGGCAAGCTCATATTTAAAGAAATAAAAAATGGAGATGTCAATTAAAATATGGTGGTTGTCCCCAGGTTCCACATTTGGATCAGACATATTTATTTTCTTTTAAAGCTATGAAGATGTGGTATTGTATAGTATCCTACCTTTGAAGTCAGAGAAGCCTCAAAGCTTTAAGGAGTTAGGGAATTTTATTCTATCAAGTGGGGTTAAATTATGGGTAAGAAACTGTATGTAGGAAGTATCCCTTTCAATGCAACAGAGGAATCTCTCCGAGATCTTTTCTCAAGCATTGGAGAGGTTGAATCGGTAAAAATAATTACTGATGCAGACACAGGGCGTTCTAAGGGTTTTGGCTTTATTGAAATGTCATCTGCAGAGGATGCTAAAAAAGCTATAGAGCAATTAAACGGCACAAAATTTATGGAGCGTTCTTTGATTGTTAATGAGGCAAGACCCCAGCAGCCAAGGGAAGGGCGAGGTTTCGGCGGAAGCAGGGGCGGGTTTGGACAAGGAAGGGGATCAGGTTATGGAAGAGACAGGAGATAAATTATCATAGAGATAAGAGTAGTCGGCAATGATATAGAAAAAGCTATTAAAATTCTGAAGCGCAAAGTTCAGACTGAAGGTCTGCTCAAAGAAATCAAGACTAGAAGTTCCTATGAAAAGCCTTCAGTAAAAGAAAAACGAAAACGCGCAGAGGCTCGCAAGACAAGGGCGAAGGCTCAGAAGTATAGAAGATTTTGATAAGATTCTAATAAATAATCTTTTCCTGTTAACATTTTGCACTACTGCGGATATTGTCGCCCTCAGGCCTGTAGTATGGGCTGTTCGGTGTCCCTACCCGCACAGAATATCAAGCTAAAAGGAGAAACAAACAATAGCTATTCAAAGACGAGTATTGCCCAATAGGGTCGTTGATCTTACCCGCGTAAACAATCAGATCAGGCTGATTAAATCCAAACAGATACGAGTCGTTGCCGATGAAGGGCAAATCGGTATCATGGATATTGAATCGGCATTGAAATTAGCTGGGGAACGAGATCTAGATCTTGTGGAAGTCGGCCCCGATGCTGATCCACCGGTCTGTAAGATCATGGATTACCGGAAGTTCAAGTTCGATAATGGCAAGAAACTTCAAAAGTCCAGGAAAAAACAGGCGACGCACACCCTGAAGGAAATCAGGATGCGCCCGTTGATCGATACCCATGATTACGAGTTCAAGAAGCGTAATGCGCGGAAGTTTATTGAGCATGGGGACAAGGTTAAAGTGACAATGCGTTTTAAAGGGCGAGAATTGAGTCGCCAGGAACTGGGGGCGAAGCTTCTGAACAGGTTGGTGTTGGAACTGGCGGATATCGCAAAAGTGGAAATACAGCCTAAGATGGAAGGCCGCCAGATGGTGATGATTCTTATGGCCTTGTAAGTTCATTGATATTTTCTAACTTGACGCTTATTTGAATGTAATGTTGTCTTGTTGGCCCCATTGTAGAAAGCGCGCCATTTCTTATCGTGTGCCGGCTCCGCGGAGTAGCAGGTGAAGGCCGCAACTGTTGGCATACCGTAAAACAGCTGCCTTGAAGATGACAGCTTTAACCCATTCTATTCATAAATGTTTTGATCAACCAAAGCAGATGCAGTATCGGTGCGGCTTTACAGAGTGTTCACTGCCCTGAGGCGGCTGACACTCTGTACCTCGGAGGTCCGCAGAAGCGGACCGAGAATGAGCGACGATACTGCATCTGCTACGCTCCTTCACGAATAGTGAATAATCTGGGTTAATATTTCCTTATATTGGTGTGTATCGACAGATCAGATCTTAATTCTAAAAAATTCTTTATCCAAGATAATCATTTACCCGTTCAAGTCTGAATATATCGTCATCCAGGACATTATTGACGAACCTGAAGATGAGCTTTCTCTGTTCGGAAGTGAGATCTGGGTAAAAAACAGGGTTTGCGACGACAGCTCCTCTGAAGGCATAAAAGGGAGCAACAACACTGTAGAGTTCCTCATCACCTGTCAGGGTTACATACGTTTCAAAAAATAAATTCAGCCCTTCGAGATAGGGTCCTTTGACTGAGGCATAATGCCTTATGGAAAAGAATATATAATTGATGGTGAGGGCTGTTATATCATCTGCAGGCTCGCCCCATGGCCCACGGCTTCTGTCAAGGAGAACGAAGTCTGGGAGTGACGGTGAAACGGGGACACGGGGAATCTCCAGTTCTCCGGTTCTCCGCGTCTCCGCGTCTTTAGAGGTAAACCATATATTCCCAGGATGAAAATCTCCGTGGATCTGTGAGAGCCTTCTGTATTTTGGTTTTAATCTCGCAATCCAGTCTACCGACTTCTTGATGATCACTGACATCTCATCATATGAGAGAGTCCCGTCGGGATATAAATCAAACACACCCATAAGACATTCGCCATGGCCTACAGTGTCTCTGAGCTTCCTCCAGTAAAGGGTTTTGGAATCTTTTTTGACAGAATGTATTTCAGCAAGATATGATGTCATTGCCTTTATCTTCTTTCTATCCATCTCATCGAGGGAATCTTTCTTTGAGAATTCAGTTAGGTCATTGAAATAATGTCTGCCCGTTCCTCTCTCCATTAACAGATAATATTCTCTTCCGCCGCCGATGGACTTTATCGAACCGTCCTCCATCTCAGATAATACATCAATGGCCTTCACATGCCTGGGCAGGTTTTTGTACTCATCAAGGTCAAGAAGGAATACAGCCGCCCTATCAGAAGGATAATCATGCCCCAGACCTTCGGATAGGAGTGTCTTTACAACATATGATCTGGTACCGTCCAGGGTTTTCATTTCTATAAGAAAGCCCGAGCCCTGAACACCTGAGCCGAGCTTTCGGATATCCACTTGAATAATATCTTTGAATTCTTTCTTGAGGTAGGCTTTTAATGCTTCTTCATTGATCATGATCGAGGGTCTTAGTTTTTCCTGTTATCCCGACTTGTTCGGTCTACGACTCGTAGAGAATCCTTCTTTAAATCCTTTATGACCGGTTATATGGAAAAAAGATTCCAGACAAGCTGGAATGACACTTAATTGGAATTTGTTATAACTACGTTCACAACTCCCCAAAGTTGCTTTTGTATCTTTCAATAAAATCTTCATATGTATGGTGATGCTCCTGAGTACCATATTTCTCTATCGCAAACGCGGCTGCAACAGTTCCCATCTTCGCCGAAGTTTCAATGTCTCTGCCAGAAACAATTCCCTTAAGCAACCCTGCCCTGTAAGCATCCCCTGCGCCCGTAGGGTCAAAAACGTCACGAACTTTTGCTGCCGGAATGGTAACATCAAATTCCGAATTACTTATAAGAGACCCTTTCTCTCCAAGGGTCGTTATAATAATCTTTGTCAGACCTATCAGTCCCTTTTTATCCATACCTGTCATCTTCATAATCATCTCAAGTTCGTAATCATTGGAGATTAACAACATTGAACCATCAAGCCACTCTCTAAGGGTCTTCCCTTCCCATTGTGTAAGAGACTGACCCGGGTCGCATATATAATCAATGCCTTTCTCCCTGCATATCTTTACATATTCGACCATATCCTGAAGGTTTCCAGGGGCAATCAGGATTATTGAGTTTTTAGAGTCAGCATTATTAAACTTATATCCGGATGGATATTTCATTGCTCCAGGATTGAATCCTGTTATCTGGTTGTCAGCTCTGTCGGTTATTATATATGCCCCGGCAGTAAACTCTTCTCTAATTATCTTTATCCCCTCTTCCGGAATATTGTTCTTCTTCAGCCAGTCGAAATAACGTTCATAGTCTTTGCCTATAGTTGCAATTAAAACCGGCCTCTCATTAAGAAGGCTAAGTGAATAAGCTATGTTTCCGGCAGTGCCGCCAAATTTTTCTACCATCCCGTTAACAGTAAAACATACATTCAGGATGTGTATTTTATCCGGCAGGATGTGGTCTGATAATTTCCCTGGAAAGTCCATAATCCTGTCATACGCCATTGAACCTGAAATATAGATATTCACGACGTCTCCATCATCTCCTGAAAAATCATCTCTCTAAAACTCCTCTAAGATATGCTTCAATGGCCTGTCAGTGCGACTCATAACAGAGCTGCATTATTTGAGTGATCTCAGTTCGCCTTCTGCATATGCCTTTCTCTGAAGAAGTTCTCCCTTTTTCTGCTGAATTTGTGTAAGCTCCTGCCGAAGCGGCTCTATCTCTTGTTCTAAGTGTCTCATCTGATAGACGTTATATCTCGATCGTTGACCGAGTTTTTCATCGATTGATCCTTTTACTCTGGCTTCATTGTCTTCCACGGTCTTTAATTCTGCATTTATGGCATCTAAATCAGCTTGTAATGCACTTGCTCTTTCTGTTTTTTCTGAAACTGCAGGCTCTTCAGCAGGAGCTACAGCAGGTACTTTCCCTGCCTCCGCCTCCGGCGCCTCTTCTTTACGGAAGTCCCTTTCAGGGGCCTCTGTCTCCTCAATTTTTACAATATCCTTTTCTGGTATCCCGATATTCCCTCCGCCAAAATAGATAATAAGTTCTCCACCCTTTTTTTCGTATGAGGTTATACCAGAAATTTCAGAACCGTTTTTGAGATAAATCTTGTAAGCCGCCTCAGAATAGGCAGGCATAAGGAGAATGAGAATCAATAAGAATACAGGTAACATCATGACCTCCTTAATGCATTTAAAAGATTCTCAGCGATTCCCTTATGAAAGCCCTTTAGGCTTTTTATTTCATCAATAGTAGCATTTCTCACGGCTTCTATACTACCAAAATGTCTCAAAAGGGTAAGCCTTCGCTTTTTACCTATGCCGGGAATCTTCTCCAGGGGTGATTGCATAAGACCTTTCGCTCTTAATTTCCTATGATAGCCTATGGCAAATCTGTGAGCCTCATCACGAATTTTTTTCAGGAGGAGGGAGGATGGTCTGCCATCGTTAAGGTCTACAGGTTCTTCTGATGTTGGTATGAAAGCCCTGTCCGGATCCTTGGCAATTGCAATAACCATGGGGGTTTCAGGAAATAAAGTTTTATTCTTAGCAAGAACCCTTTTAGCTATCTCGAGCTGTCCTTTCCCTCCATCAATAATAATGAGATCAGGCATATTGCCGTCGAGGTTTTTTATGATCCTTTCGATAATCTCTTCCATCATTGCGTAATCATCAATCCCCTGAACAGTCTTTATCCTCAGCCTTCTGTACATTTCCTTGTCAAACTCTCCACCTTTCCAGTACACAAAGGCACCAACGGATTCATTCCCAGAGATAGTCGATACATCAAAGGCACCTATGTCTTCAGGAGATTTCTCAAGTCCCAGCTTTTCCTTTATATCCATTAACAGGGCGTCTATCTTTGTTTCCCTTTTTTCTCTCACTATGAGTCTTGCATTTTCTGATGCCATGAGCAGGAGTTCTCTTTTCTTTCCTGCCCTGGGCGCTGATATTTTAACGGTCGCTTCCTTACGCTGTTTGAGCCACTTTTCAAGGGATTTTGATTCTGCAGGCAGAAGAGGTGTGATGATTTCCGAAGGAGGGATAATCTCCTTTGAATAGAACTGTGAAAGGAAGGTATGCAGCAACTCTTTATCTGAGAGATTCTCGATATTCTTCATCACAAGGTCTTTTGAGCCGATCATAATCCCGTTTCTGATAAAGAAGACCTCGAAGGAAACCATGCCGTCTCCTTTGTGAAAGCCAATAACATCCATGTCTCCGAGTTCAGGGGCAACCACCTTTTGCGACTCCCATGCTCTCTGGAGAGCCTTGATCTTGTCCCTTATCCTGGCAGCATCCTCGAACCTCATCTCTTCTGAAAACCTCAGCATCTTTTTTTCGAGTTCTTCAAGCAGGCCTTTTTTCTCGCCTTTCAGAAAGAGTCGTATCTCATCAACAAGCTTAAGGTATTCTTCCCTGCTTATTTTTCCTGCACAGGGCGCAGGGCATCTTCCCATCTGATGCTGGATGCACGGTCTCATTGGCTTATCGAGCACGTAGCGACATCCCCGTATCTGGAAATTCTTTCTTATGAATGCGAGGGTTTCCCACATCGATCCTGCTGGAACATAAGGACCGAAGTACAGCGCACCGTCCTTTTTAATCCTCCTTACAACCTCAAGCTTGGGCCACTCTTCTTGAACAGTCAGTTTGAGATAGGGATAATTTTTATCATCCCTCAGGATTACATTAAATTTCGGCCTGAACTGTTTTATCAGGTTTGCCTCAAGCGCAAGGGCCTCGAGTTCATTATCAGTGACTATGTAAGAGAAATCTTTTGTTTGTTTGATCATAATTGTTTTGCGAGGATCGAGGTGAGATGACTTCCGGAAGTAGCTCCTGAGGCGATTTCTCAGGTTTTTCGCCTTGCCTACATACAAGACTCGTTCCTTTTCACTTTTGAGAAGATAGACGCCTGGTTTTGAGGGGCTGCTGGATAGTTTTGCGAGCATGATTACTGAGCTGCCTTGAGCCTTGCTATCTCCTGTTTTAGCTGACCAGCATCAGGGGCGTTTGGAGAAAGTCTGAGGTATTCCTCGAACTCCTTAATCGCCTGCTTTTTATCTCCGAGGTCGAAGGCAAAGACAACGCCAAGGTTTCTATGCGCATTCAGATGGCGAGGGTTTATGGCGATTGTCTTCCTGTATTCCTCAACTGCACTCTCTGGCCTTCCAATATTCCGGTAACAGGTACCCATGTCTACCCTGACATCCACATTCTTCGGATCCAGTTCAAGAGCTTTGTGATATGCATCTATCGCCTCTTGATAACGATGTGTGTCCATCAGCATATTGCCGAGGCTTATCCATGCACTGACATTCTTTGAATCCTTTTTCACCATGTCCTGCAGAAAAGTGATTTCACTCTGCCCCTGGACAAGTCCTCCAGAGTATGGTGGCTGACCTTTTGGCTCCTCTTTTTTCTGGCAGTTAGCGAGGAGCAAGAAAGAGGCTAAACATGCTATAAGTATCCTCTTCATCAGTTTGCTCCAATTTGAATAATATAGCTTATTTTAGCAGATTTACATTGTCATCTGACAAACAGTGATGCCATCTGTGCTAAACTGTTTCACAAGGATGCTGTATCAGTGAGTCAAGCACGTCTTTCAAATGATGAGAGGGCTCAGCTTCTGAAAGCTGCCAGGGATGCTGTCAAGCGGGCTTATGCACCCTATTCGAACTTCAGAGTTGGGGCAGCAGTCCTGACAGAAAAAGGTTTCCTGGTTACTGGCTGTAATGTAGAGAATGCATCATACGGCCTCACTGTCTGTGCAGAACGGGCAGCTATCGTTTCTGCTGTGGCTAAGGAAGGGGCAGAAATGAGAATTAAAGCAATCGCTGTTGTTAATGACAGTGGAAGTGACTGCCCTCCTTGTGGAGCATGCAGACAGGTTATCTTTGAGTTCGGGCCCGATGCCATCGTTATCTTTCAGAGTCATGGTGGGGTAGAGGAAATGCATATCTTAGAACTTCTCCCAAGGGGTTTTGCAAGAAGAGAGCATTCCTTATGAAATCTTAAACTCAGCAACAACTGGTGTGTGGTCAGAGGGCTTTTCAAGGAGCCTCGGGCTGATATCAATCCATGCCTTGATAGATTTTTCTGCAATTGTTCGGGTAGCCCATATATGGTCAATACGCCATCCCATTCCCTTTTTCACAGCATTCTTTATGGTATAGTCCCAGAAGGTGTATTGGCCGCTCTCTGAATTATGTAAACGGAAAACATCAATAAATCCCCATTCCTTAAATTTTGATAATACAGCATGTTCATCTGGATGAAACCCAACATGCCCTTTCAGGAGGTCAGGGTCATACACATCTTTGGGTTCTGGTGCAATGTTGAAGTCACCTGTCCAGATGATGGGCATACGGGGCTTATAGTTCTCCTTTAAATAATAATAGAGCCTCTGCAGCCAATCGAGTTTTTCCCTGAACTTCTCTGATAGAGGATGAAAGCCCTGAGGGACATAGGTATTGATAATATTGATCCCTTTTATCCTCGAAGAGATCAGGCGGGTTGCCTCTGAACCATCTTCAAATCCATAAAGGGTATCTTCGAAGGGAATTTTGCTTACTATAGCCGCTCCATTAAATGTCTTCTCACCTCTGAAAACCACATGAAAACCAAGATTCTCAATCTCCTTTTTAGGAAAGTCACTATCAGGAACTTTTGTCTCCTGGAGGCAGAGTATGTCGGGAGATTCCTTCTCTATCCAGTCAAGGAGAATCTTTAATCTTGCCCTCAGGGAATTAACATTAAAGCTTGCAATTTTCAAATTGTTAAGGAAAACCCTCTCTTGTGCAGAATAAAAGAAAAAGAGCACTTATATGAAGATTTTGGCCTACTTGAAAAATATCCTATTGTACTTCTTCAAAACTTCCGATTTTCCTGAGTCGTTTGTATCTTTCTTCTATAAGTTTTCCAGGGGTTTTTGCCTTCAGTTCTTCCACTGCCTTTACAATAAACTCTGATATCTTTTGGGCTATTCCCTCTGGGTCCCTGTGAGCACCTCCAAGGGGTTCAGGGATTATGTCGTCTATGATCTTGAACCTCAAGAGGTCCTGGGCAGTCAGCCTGAGCGAATTCGCTGCCCTTGAGAAATCTTCTGTTCCTATCTCTCCATTCTTCCTCCAGAGTATCGCAGCACACCCCTCAGGTGAAATAACGGAATAGATTGAATGCTCGAGCATGAATATTCGATCTGCAATACTGATGGCAAGAGCTCCTCCACTTCCACCCTCTCCTATAACTATTGAAATTATCGGTACCCTCAGCCTCGACATTTCCATCAGATTAACGGCAATAGCCTCGGCCTGACCCCTCTCCTCTGCCCCGATACCTGGGAATGCACCTGGCGTGTCGATAAAGGTGATCACAGGTTTTTTAAATTTCTCTGCAAGTTTCATCAGTCTGAAGGCCTTTCTGTATCCTTCCGGATGGGGCTGTCCAAAATTGCGGTATATCCTTTCCTTTGTCCCCCGTCCTTTCTGATGCCCTATGATCATTACAGACAGATCCTTTATCTTTGCCGGGCCTCCAACGATTGAGGGATCGTCGGAGAACCTTCTGTCGCCACGTAATTCAATGAAGGCATCTGTTATGAGGTTTATATAGTCGAGTGTATAGGGTCTGTCAGGATGTCGTGCTACAAGTATCTTCTGCCATGGTGTAAGGGTTGAAAATATCTCTGAACGGAGTTCCTTTGCCTTTTTCTCAATTCTTTTAATTTCACCCGAAATATCTATATCCTTTCCGTCTGAAAGGCGTTTTAACTCCTCTATCTTCAGCTCGAGTTCCTCTATGGGTTTTTCGAATTCAAGGTAATATCGTATCATGTAAATCTTACAGCCCCTTTACCGACAATCTCTTCCACCCTGCTTATCACTTCATTGTCAGATGATATTTTCATCCCCGTAGAGATTAATGTCTCAGCGTCTTTCAGGAATATCCTCAGATAAAGAGGATGTTCACCTTTGTATTTTGATAATGCAGACCTGAGCCTCTGAAGGCTTGAACTATCAGACAAGGGATGCCTGAGGATTATCTCTATCTTGCCCATTTCCATCTCAAGTTCATCCAACCTCGATATATCTGTGGAAATAAGCTTTATCCCCTTTTCTGTCTTGTCCACAGTGCCCTTTATGAGAAGGAGGGTATCTTTTTGAAGGATAGGTATGCTGGCTCTGTAAAGCTGCGGGAAAACAAGCATCTCTACGCTTCCATCAGCATCTTCAATCGTGCAGTAGGCCATAATCTCTGTTTTTGACCTTGTTTGGATCTTCTTTATATTTCTCAATATGCCACCTATTTGAATCTCCTCACCATCGGGTATATTCTCGAGTTCGGATGTTTTTTTCACGTTAATCTTTTCGAGTTGTCTACTGTATTTTGTGAGGGGGTGACCGGTAATGTAAAAACCGAGAGCCTCTTTCTCATATTTGAGGAGTTCAAATTCATCCCACTCCCGATTGCTCCCCGCAGTCTCTTCAGAGGCACCTCCGAAAATACTCTGCTGGCCGAGAGCCTTTGCCCTGCTGTTCCCATTCAGGATTTTCCCCATGAGTTCCATCGCTCCTGCCCTGCTAATATCGGAGGAGTCAAATGCCCCAGCCTTTATAAGGCTTTCTATAACCTTTTTATTGACCCTCCTCGAATCAACTCTTTGGAGGAAATTTTCTATAGAGGTAAAGGGTCCTTCGGCATTTCTCGATTCGATTATGGACTCTATCGCCGATGCCCCTACCCCTTTCACCGCCTCGAGGCCAAAGCGTATTGAACTGCCTATCACCTTGAATTCCTGCCAGGACTGGTTGATATCAGGTGGCAGGATCGATATCCCCATCTCTCGGCATTCATTGATTGATTTGACTATTTTATCTGTATTATCCATATCGGCACTAAGGGTAGCAGCCATGAACTCAACAGGATAGTAGGTTTTCAGATAAGCTGTCTGGTATGCAATGTATGCATACGCTGCTGAGTGCGACTTGTTGAAGCCGTATTCTGCAAAGAAGGTCATCAAATCAAAGAGTCTTGTAGCCTTTTTCTCAGAAATTCCGTTTGACCGCGCCCCTTGTATGAATGCTTCCTTCAGTTTCTCCATCTCTTCAGGTCTTTTCTTCCCCATGGCCTTTCTGAGGATATCTGCCTGTCCCATAGTGAAGTTTGCAAGCCTGTTTGCAATGTTCATAACCTGCTCTTGGTAAAGAATGATACCGTGAGTCTCACTGAGGATTTCCTTTAACTGTGGCAGGTCATACTTAACGGGTATCTGGCCTTTCTTCCTTTTTATAAAGTCATCTATCATGCCGCTTCCCATAGGACCTGGTCTGTAAAGGGCAACGATAGCTATGAGGTCTTCAAACCTGTTCGGAGACATCTTCACAAGCAAATCTCTCATACCAGCACTTTCAAGCTGGAAGATGCCTGTTGTATGTCCTGAGCTCAAGAGTTCATAGGTTTTTTTATCATCGAAGGGGATATCTTTTAATGATAGGTTCTTGCTGTTTTCCTTCATGTATTTCAAGGTCTTTTCTATCACCGTGAGTGTCTTGAGTCCTAAAAAATCAAATTTCAAGAGACCAATTTTTTCGATGGAGTTCATATCAAACTGGGTCGTGATGGTCCCGTCAACAGGATTTTTGTAGAGGGGCATATAGGCTGTTAAAGGCTCTGGAGAGATGACAACGCCTGCAGCATGGGTTGAGGCATGTCTGCAGAGACCTTCAAGGCGCATAGCAATATCTATCAGTTCCTTTACCTTAGGGTTGTTGTCGTAAAGATCTTTTAGCTGGGGTTCGACCTTCAAGGTATCTTCAATGGTAATATGCAGTGTGTTCGGTGTTAGTTTAGCAATCCTGTCTACCTCTGCATAGGGGAAATCGAGTGCCCTGCCAACGTCCCGTATCGCTGCTCTCGCAGCCATTGTTCCAAAGGTAATTATCTGTGCAACGTGATCTTTCCCATATTTTTCTGCAACATACAGGATTACCTCTGACCTCCTGTCCTTGCAGAAATCTACGTCTATATCAGGCATGCTTATCCTCTCGGGGTTCAGGAAGCGCTCAAAGAGAAGAGTATATTTAACAGGATCGATATCAGTGATACCGAGGCAAAAGGATACCAGACTCCCTGCTGCTGACCCCCTTCCTGGGCCTACAGGAATCCCCTTCTTCTTTGCATAGCTGATAAAGTCCCAGACAATAAGGAAGTATGATGCATAGCCCATCTTTTTTATCATGTCGAGTTCTTTCCTGAGTCTTTCTCGATAGATTTCCTTTGGCTCAGGTCCGCATTTCTCAACAAGTCCTTCAAAGGCTAGTTTCTCTAAAAGTGTCTCTGGTCTCTGTCTATCTTCAAGTTTATATACAGGCAAAAGGTTGAGACCTAGCTTGAACTCTACTGTACATCTCTCTGCAATGGCCCTTGTGTTCAGGATTGCCTCAGGGATATCTTTAAAGGCATTCTTCATCTCCTCAGGCGATTTGAAATAGAAACTATCAGAGTTGAAGCGAAGACGGTTTTCATCCTTTACGGTCGTGCCAGTCTGTATGCAGAGTAAGATATCATGGGCCTTTGAATCTTCCCTCCTCAGGTAATGACAGTCATTGGTTGCTACGATACCTAAGTGGAGTTCTCTCGCAAGTTCAATAAGCCTCTTGTTTACATCTTCCTGTTCAGGAAGACCATTATCCTGTAACTCTATATAAAAATTGTCAGGGCCGAGGACGTCTCTGTATTGGAGGGCCTTTTCCTTTGCCTTATCAATCATTCCTCTCTGCAAAAGATATGGAACCTCTCCCTTCAGGCATGACGTCAGTCCGATTAAGCCCTCGCTGTGCTGGGTGAGGAGATCCATGTCTATTCTCGGTTTGTAGTAGAATCCCTCTGTGTAGGCTTTTGTCACAAGATTTACAAGATTTCTATATCCCGTGTTGTCTCTTGCGAGTAAAATAAGGTGGAAGGAAGCCTCATCCATATGTGAGGTGTTTTTCCCCTCAAAGCGGCTACCGGGTGCTGTGTAAACCTCACAGCCAATAATGGGTTTAATACCCGCCTTGACAGCGCGCCTGTAAAACTCTACGGCACCAAAGAGGTTGCCATGGTCTGTTATCGCTACTGCTGGCATCCTGAAGGCTTCAGCCTGTTCGACGAGCTCTTTTATCCTAATCGCTCCATCTAAGAGGCTGTATTCTGTGTGCAGATGGAGGGGGACATAGTCAGAATGTGGATACATATTGAAATAATATTAAACTTATGAGTAGCGTCAAGTCAAACGGAGTTTTCAACAGGTACACGGAAGGAAATATAATATTGAATTGCTGAAATATGACTTAAATTCGATTCGTCATTGCCAGACCCTCCGATCGCAGTCGAGGGCATGCTTGATCGGGCAATCCAGAGGAAAGAACTGTAATTCTAAATATTTCATTTCGTTAAAATATGGTGTAACAAATAAAAAGGGATATGGTAGCCATACCCCTTAAAACATTTAAAACAACAAAGGTCGAGACTTATTTTATTGAATCCTTAAAAGCCTTTCCTGCCTTAAATTTAGGTGCCTTGGAAGCTTTAATCGTCATTTTTTCTCCTGTCCTGGGGTTCCTACCTGTCCGTGCTTTCCTTTTTCCCACAGAGAAAGTGCCAAAACCAATTAGGGTTACCTTTTTACCTTTATTAAGAGTTTTCTTAATTCCATCAATGAATGAATCAAGCGCCTTACCAGCTGCTGCCTTTGCAATCTTTGCCTCTTTTGCCATTTTTTCAATCAGTTCAGCCTTTGTCATATAATACCTCCCTTACAGTTTATATTTTTAACACTCCAAATTATACTTAATTACTTAACAAAAAGAAATACTTTACTAAGACAAAGCTATTACCTGTAACCCATAATAACAATCAGCAAAGGATAATTTAATGATTATATGTTTGAAATCCACACATTCAAGCGAATTAGGGGCATATATATTGAATGGATTCCTTCATAGGAAATAGAAAATTTATATTATTAATTACTGGTAGAAAGTGTGCCACGAGGTTGCACAATCGATAAAAATTTAAAGGGCGCGGTTATTTAATCAATTCCTCTTTGCATGAAGAATGAAGGGAGTCTTTGTTTTCAGGATAGGAACTTAGAAACCGCAGTTAAATCAAAGGGGAAGTTTCGAATCGATTTCCTCGATTGCTTCTTTTGCAATAATCCTTACATTTTCATCTTCGTCGTTTGCTGCTTCTCTGAGAAAGGGAAGGACTTCTTTATGTCCAATTATTCCGAGAAAATAAGCGGCATCGCTTCTGAGAACCGGATTTTGATCTTTCAGGAGAGGAAGGATGGAAGGAATAGCCTTTGAAATGTTTTCTGGTTCTTCATGTTTGAGTGTATCAATGAGCGCTGAAACCCCAATTCTTACCACAAGCCTTTCGTCTTTCATCAGGTCACCGACACATGCATACAGGCTCTCATCATGTTTGAACATGTCTATGATGTTTTCGAGAAAACCCTTTTCCATATAATCAGCAATCATGGTTTTCACGTCTGAGGGCTCGATATTGAAGGGTTTCATTGTAGAGATTATGATAGCATAAGGTCTTTATCTTATGAAGTCGTATAGCCGACTTTATTCATAAAACGATTGTCGATAAAGGAGGATGAGGATGTGCAAAAATTATGAATGATATTCGAATAGGTTTTGAAGCAAACGCGGAATGCTTGAGAATTGTTGTATAATTCTCATACATGGGCTTCTGGAGTACGGTAAGGAGGGATTATGAGGCTGTCTTCAAGAAAGACCCTGCTGCGAGAAACGGCCTTGAGGTCATTTTTGCCTATCCAGGGTTTCATGCAATCTTTTTCCACAGGATAAATCACTTCCTGTGGAATATAAGGATCCCGGTGTTACCAAGGCTTGTATCACACATCGTAAGGTTTTTAACGGGCATCGAAATTCATCCAGCAGCAAAGATCGGTCCAGGATTTTTTATCGATCACGGTATGGGGGTCGTTATTGGTGAGACATCTGAAATAGGAGAAGACTGCCTTTTATATCAAGGTGTTACACTTGGAGGTACAGGGAAAGAGAAAGGGAAGAGACACCCCGCAATCGGGGATAATGTTGTTGTCGGTGCTGGATCAAAGGTACTTGGTCCAATCAGGATAGGCAACAACGTGGTCATAGGGGCAAATTCTGTAATACTCAAATCTGTTCCGGATAATTCGGTCTGCGTAGGAGTCCCTGGCAGGATAACAAGGAAAAGAATCATCAGGATGACTACCGAGGAAGGCTTGATAGAGGTTATGGACCATTTCCCTGACCCTATCGTAGAAAAACTAAGAGGTTTAGAATCTCAGGTAGATGCCCTTACTAAAAGGATAGATGCCATGGAAAGGATCAAGGGACAAGGAGGGAAGATGAGGATTTATAACACCCTTACTGGCAGAAAGGAAGAGTTTATACCCCTGACCCCAGGAAAAGTAAAGATGTATGTATGCGGGGTGACGGTGTATGACTACTGCCATATAGGACATGCGAGGAGCGCCATTGTGTTTGATGCCATAAGGAGATATATACGATATAGAGGGTGCGACGTCACTTTTATAAAGAATTTTACTGATGTCGATGACAAGATAATCAACAGGGCGAAACAGGAAGGCATTCCATGGGATGCCATTGCAAGAAAATATACTGAGGAGTATTACAGTGATATGGATGCTCTTGGTGTTGCAAGAGCAGATGTTGAACCAAAAGCAACAGAGCATATCAAAGAGATGATAGATATTATTCAAGGACTTGTTGAGAGAGGCTATGCCTATGAGGTTGATGGAGATGTTTATTTTGAAGTTGATAGGTTACCGGAATATGGTAAGTTATCGAAAAGGGACAGGGAAGAGATGATAGCAGGGGCAAGGGTTGAAGTAGACGAAAGGAAGAAACATCCTATGGATTTCGCTTTATGGAAAAGATCAAAAGAAGGCGAGCCTTCGTGGGAGAGCCCATGGGGAGCTGGTAGGCCTGGCTGGCATATCGAGTGCTCAGCTATGTCTCTCAAGCATCTCGGTGAAAGCTTTGATATACACGGCGGCGGCGCAGATTTGATCTTTCCTCACCATGAAAATGAGATTGCGCAGTCAGAATCTTTTACTGGTAAGCCTTTCGCTCGATACTGGGTTCATAATGGATTTATTACTGTTGATAAAGAAAAGATGTCAAAGTCCCTCGGTAATTTCTTTACTGTCAAGGAGATCCTCGATAAATTTGATCCTGAGGTGGTAAGACTTTTTCTCCTGTCAACACATTACAGGAGTCCGATAGAATTTTCTGACGAACAGTTGCGCGAGGCAGAAAGTTCTTTAGATAGATACTATTCGACAATTCTCAGGATTCATGGTTATCTCGAAAAAGATGACGCACGAGGAGGCTTTCTCAATGCTGAAAAGAACTTTGAAGAGAGAGTCCTCCACTTCAGAGAGAAATTTGAAGAGGCAATGAATGATGATTTTAATACTGCCCTTGCACTCGGACATATCTTTGAATTTATACGAGATGTGAACAGATTTCTTGACGGCAAACCTTCAGGCTCTAATGCCCGAGATCTCTTACAGAAGTCAAAAGAACTCCTTTCAGAAGTAGGGAAGGTCCTGAATATCTTCGGCAGAACCCCTGGAGAGTGGCACCGCTCATTGATGGTTGCGAAGAAGATAGGGCTTTCTGAAAAAGAAATCATAGAGAAGATTCAACAACGGCGGGATGCAAGGCAAAGGAAAGAATGGGATGCAGCAGATAGAATTAGGAAAGAACTCGAAGGGAGAGGCATTATCCTTGAAGACAAAGCGGACAGAACTGACTGGAAAGTCAAGGTCGGGCAGTGAATGGATTTATGGTCTGAACCCTGTTCTTGAGGCAATACGGGCTGGCAGAAATATTGAAGGCATTTTTCTCTCCTCCGGTAAAAAGGATTCTCCCAGGATCCTTGAGATAGAGAAAGAGGCTGGGAAAAGAAATATATCTCTCCGGAGAGCTGATATAAGCTTTTTCCATACTCATTTCCCGAAGGGGCACCAGGGTATAGCGGCGAAGGTTTTTCCAAAGGCTTATCTCAACATCGAGGAATTGCTCGAAATTCCTTCGAGGAAGGGAGAACCCCCTTTGTTCATAATCCTTGACTGCATAGAGGACCCAAGAAATTTTGGCGCCATATTAAGGGTGGCAGATGCTGCAGGTGTTCATGGAATAGTTATTCAATCACATAGGTCTGTCACTCTCGGTGCTGAGGTGTCGAAAGCCTCTGCAGGTGCTGTGGAATACATTCCTGTTTCCATAGTGGCTAATATAAAGCATGCAATTCAGGAAATGAAGGAAAGAAGTATAACAATAGTGGGTGCCGAGGCAGGGGTGGAGAAACGCGTGTGGGATTTAGACTTAAGAATACCCTTGGCCATTGTGATAGGCTCTGAAGGAAAGGGACTAAGGAAAACGGTGAAGGAGAATTGCGATATCCTGGTCAGCCTACCGATGAAGGGAAAAATAAACTCCCTCAATGTCTCTGTCGCCGTAGGCATATTGACTTTTGAGATTTTACGACAAAGAGCTCATTTGAGTCAATTTTAAAGAGAAAAATCGAAATAAATGAACTTATTCTTGAATTTTCGAAATTGACCATTTTATAATAGGACTTGTTAAATATAAGATTAAGGTTTAAGGGATTGGTGTTTCCTTTTTTAGCCTATTGCATTTATAACTATTTATATAGATACTATGAAGCCACCGTAGCTCAGCAGGCAGAGCAGCTGATTTGTAATCAGCGGGTCGGGGGTTCGATTCCCTTCGGTGGCTCCATGGAGAGGTTCCCAAGTGGCCAAAGGGAGCAGACTGTAAATCTGCCGGCGCAGCCTTCGGAGGTTCGAATCCTCCCCTCTCCACCAGCAAAATTTGCAAAGCAAATTTTAAGTTCCGAGGTAAAAGTTAAGAGTTGAAGTTGAAGGAAATTCAAAAATGAATTTAAAACATTTAACTCATAACTTTTTACGTTAAACTTTTGTTGGGTGCGGGAGTAGCTCAGTGGTAGAGCGTCAGCCTTCCAAGCTGAGGGTCGCGGGTTCGAATCCCGTTTCCCGCTCCATAAAGTGTGATGAGTAACGCGTAATGCGTGAGGAGCAAAAGAATTAATTTTAAAAACTCATTACCCATTACGTGTCACGCTTTATGAATTAGTGCCCATGTAGCTCAGTCGGTAGAGCACATCCTTGGTAAGGATGAGGTCACCGGTTCAATCCCGGTCATGGGCTCCAGGGAAATACTAAAAAGGTATTGAGTGATTAGTTATTCGTTCTGAAAAGTATTCACTCATAGCCAAGAGATGGAGGTCATGATGGCAAAGGCTAAATTTGAGAGGGTAAAGCCCCATGTAAATGTTGGGACGATAG
>CAZLFE010000033.1:0-20088 GCA_964558725.1 uncultured Nitrospiraceae bacterium
AATGTTACTAATGCCCAAACGGATCATCATTATGGCGATTGATGCAAGGAGGAGGGCCATAATCTTTGAGATTCCAGCTACGCCACCTTTGCCAAAGAAATTTATAATCCGTTCGGCATTAACGAATGAAACCCAAACAATTAAAAGATTAAGTATGAATGAAATAATTGTCGGGATAACACCATAATGGTCTACAAGAACGAGGATTGTGGTGAGCACTGCAGGTCCTGTAATTAAAGGCACCCCGATAGGCACTACACCCATTTTATCAACAGGTTTTCTTCGTTCCTCACCATGCCTTATGAGGTCAAGGATTGCAAAAATAAGGAGGACAAGCCCTCCTCCAATCTTGAAATCATCTGTAGTGATACCTAATATATTGAAAATCGCTTCTCCCAATGCTACAAACAAGAGTCCCACAATCAAAGCTGTAAGCAGCGAATCCTTGATGATTATCTTTCTTTCTAAATTTGACATTTCTTCGGTTAGAGCAATAAAAAAGGGAAGGACAGTAAACACATTAGTCGCAACAAAGAGGGGTATAAAGGTGTTGGGAAGTATTTTTATAATATCTACCATTGAGTAATTATAATACTCCTTCAGCACAATTGTAATAGCTTTGTGAGCTAAGTTTTTTTATGACCTGGTATTCCCTTGCAATAACCAATAACTGATAAAGATGTGTTAAAATGGAACGAGAAAACGGGGCGAGTTAGAAAATAACGGATTTTGCCCTGCATATTACCCTAAGGACTTCTTAGGAAAAAGAGACGATTAAGGTAGTAAGAACTATGCCTATCGAAGACCAGAAGACTAGTGAATAATGGAGGAATTCAGTAGCGAGGGTCATATATTCGAAAACATCCTCCAGGGGATTACAGAGTCAGTTCTCCTTGTATCCAAAGATTTTAAAATCCTCTGGGCTAATGAGGCATTTCAGAATCAAACAGGCTATAAGAATCAAGAAATTATAGGGGAATATTGCTACAGGCTTACTCACCGCGGGGAAGCCCCTTGCCAGCCTCCGCATGATTTATGTCCTATCGTAGAGTCAGAAAAAACCGGAAAGGCTGAAACCACAACCCATACCCATTTTGATACAGGAGGGAATAAGATTTTTGTTCAAGCCAGTGCCTATCCCGTGAAAGGCCAAAAAGGGAAGATTACACAATTCATTTGCATGTACAAGGACATCACAGATCTGAAGAGAATGGAAGAGACTCTCCGCGAAACTCTTAACAACTCAGAGCGGCTGGCGTGTGACCTTGCCGAAAGGGTAAAGGAACTGGATTGTCTATATAGCATTTCTCGCCTCACAGAGAAGTCTAACCTTTCATTGGAAGAATTACTTCAAAGGATCGTTAATCTCATCCCTCCTGCTTGGCAATATCCGGATGTTACCTCTGCACGTATATCGGTAGAGGGCCACAAGTTCATAACGGAAAACTTCAGAGAGACTGTTTGGAAGCAGGCTACCGATCTCTTAGTGCATGGCAGTCGGGTTGGCGCTGTGGAAGTCTATTACCTTGAAGAGAAGCCAGAATGTGACGAAGGGCCTTTCCTTAAGGAAGAGCGTAGCCTGATCAATGCAATTGCCGAGCGGTTGGGGCGGATTATTGAGCGCAAGCGAGCGGAGAAGGCGATACAAGATAGCGAGAGAAAGTATAGAACTCTTGTTGAGAATCTTCCCCAAAAAATATTCTTTAAGAATAAGAACTCGGTTTATGTGTCCTGTAATAAAAATTATGCACATGATTTAAAAATTTCTCCTGATGATATCTTTGGAAAGACTGATTTTGATTTTTACCCGAAGGATCTGGCTGAAAAATATCGAGCGGATGATAAAAGAATAATTGAGTCGGGAAAAACCGAAGAGCTGGAAGAAAAGTATGTCCAGGATGGTAAGGAATGTGACGTCTATACTGTCAAGACCCCTATCAAGGACGAAAGAGGCAATATCATTGGCGTGTTAGGGATTTTCTGGGACATCACCGAGCGCAAACGTTTGGAGGAGGAGCTCCAGAGGAGATTAGAATTTGAAAAGGTAATTGCCAATATTTCTTCCCGATTTGTTCATATTTCCAATTTTGATGAAGCAATTACTGCTGCTCTTAGAGATGTGGGTACTTTCACGGAAGCAGGTCGGACTTACCTGTTTCTTTTCAACAAAGATGTAACCCTTATGGATAATACCCATGAATGGTGTAAGGAAGGAGTAACTCCGCAAATAGACAATCTCAAGAATCTTCCTGCAAATATGTTTCCCTGGTGGATGCACAAACTTCAAAAGAGAGAAGTTATTCATATTACAGATATTTCAAAGATGCCGGAAGAAGCAAAAGCCGAAAAGGAAATACTGGAAAGTCAGGACGTCAAATCACTTCTCGTAATACCTTTAATTATTGAAGATAACCTTTCCGGTTTTATAGGTTTCGACAACGTTGAGAAAACCGGAGAATGGGAAGATGAAGATTTATTATTGCTCCGCATCTCATCTGAACTTATAGGGAATGCCCTTAAACGCAAAGAGACTGAGGATTCACTGAAAATAAAGGATAGCGCAATAGGATCTTCAATCAATGGTATTGCATTAACTGATCTTGAGGGATACATCGTATACGTAAACGATGCCTTGCTGAAAATGTGGGGATATAATGCAGATGAAATTATAGGAAAATCTGCAGTAGATTTTTGGCATTCCAAAGAAGAAGTGAATGAAATTATAAATGCCTTAAAGATAAAAGAAATATGGATCGGTGAATTAAAGGCCAGGAGAAAAGACGGCTCATTATTTGATGTAGAGTTATCAGCAAACTTAATTAAAGATACTGCTGATAATCCTGCATACATGATGGGATCATTCATAGACATCACCGAGCGCAAGAAGGCAGAGTCAGGGCTTGCAAAGAGTGAAAAGAGATATCGCGCCCTCTTTGAAAGCATGGCCCAGGGGGTTGTATATTGGAATGCTCAGGGTGAGATCATATCTGCCAATCCTGCAGCAGAGAGAATTCTTAGCTGTTCGCTCGATCAACTTCTTGGAATGACTTTGGTAGACCCACGATGGAAAATTATTCATGAGGATGGTTCCGATTTCTCCGGGCAAGAATATCCTTCCGTGATTGCGCTAAAGACATGCAAGGAAGTGAACAATGTCATTATGGGAGTTTTCAATCCGAGGGAAAATGATTATCGATGGATAAACATAGACGCTGTTCCCCAATTCAGAGAAGGTGAGGACAAACCATACCAGGTCTTTACAACCTTCGATGATATAAGCGGAAAAAAGCGTATCCAGGATGCCCTGAAAAAAGCTTATGATGAACTGGAGCGGCGCGTGCAGGAACGAACTGCCGAGCTGGAAAAAGTCAATGCAGAATTAATAAAATCGCATGAACAAATGCGGAATCTTTCAGCACACTTGCAATCAATAAGAGAAGAAGAAAGGACGAACATCGCAAGGGAGATTCATGATGAGTTAGGTCAGGTGCTGACTTCATTAAAAATAGACGTGTCCATATTAGCAAATAAATTAGGTCCAGGCCATAAATCACTCTTTAAAAAAACAGAATCCATGGCAAAAAGGATTGATGAGACCATCCAGGCTGTAAAGAGGATGTGTACTGAATTGAGGCCAACGGTATTGGATCATTTTGGTCTCTCAGCTGCAATTGAGTGGCAGGCGGAGGAGTTTGAAAGCCGGACGGGGATAAAATGTGATGTTTCCCTTGAACCAAGAGAAATCATTCTGGATCAAGATTTTTCCACTTCTGTCTTCCGTATCTTCCAGGAAGCACTAACGAATATAGCCCGACATGCAGATGCTACAGAGGTCAAAGTGAGCCTGAGATTGAGAGATGGTCAGGTTATGCTTGAAGTTAAAGACAATGGTAAAGGGATTACAGAAAAGCAGTTTTCAGATCCCACGTCATTCGGTCTCATAGGGATAAGGGAGCGTGTCAATTTTTTTGGAGGTGATGTTAAAATCAACGGTATCCGTAATAAAGGAACTATGGTAACAGTATGTATTCCCCTCAGAAAAAAGGAGGAACCTTATGATCAAAATATTAATCGCTGATGACCACGCCATTGTTCGCGAGGGAATGAAACAAATTCTTTCGGAAAGCCCTGACTTGGTTGTTGTTGCTGAGGCGAGCACTGGCCAGGAAGTGATTGATAAGATTGATAAAGATGATCTGGATCTGGTTGTTTTGGACATTGCCATGCCTGGCAGAGGCGGTCTTGATATTTTGAAAGAGATAAAAAGTCTGAGTCCTAAACTTCCTGTTCTGATACTAAGCATGTATCCTGAAGAGCAATATGCGGTTCGGGTTTTAAAGTCGGGTGCCTCGGGATATTTAACAAAAGAAAGCGCGCCTGTTGAATTGGTAAAGGCCATACGACAGATATCTCAGGGAAAGAAATATATAAGTCCTTCCCTTGCAGAGAAGTTAGCCGTTGATTTAGAAATCAGTCCTGACAGAGCACCTCATGAGACACTCTCTGATCGCGAGTATCAGGTCATGTGTATGATCGCTTCTGGGAAAACGCTCAAAGAGATTGCAGACACACTATCACTGAGTATAAAAACTATCAGCACCTATAGATCCCGCATTCTCGAAAAGATGAATATGAAAACGAATGCAGAATTAACCCATTACGCCATAAAAAATCGACTTGTGGAGTAATACCTCTATAACCTTCAACCGTAAACTCCAAACCTTCAATCTTAAACCTTCGACTGTCAATCTTTAACCTTCAACTTTCAAATTTCAACTTCTAACTCGCAACTGTTTCTTATTGGTATAGGATAAATACTTACAACATAGCAAGCAAAAGTCTTACAGAAAAATAGGAATTATGCTGATACCATTTATCTACATTTCGTGATAAATATTTAAAAACAAGGAAATTTTGAGAAATGGAGATTCAAATGAAATGCCCGCATCTTATAAAATGGCTAACCTTTGCATGTAAGGCTAAAGATAAACTCTATTTTCCAAGTCCTTTCCAACTTCAAGAATACTGTAATCGGAAAGAGCATAAAAAATGCCCCTTTTATTTAAAAATATTTAAAGAATATCTTGAGGAGACTCATCTTTAGAGCATTCATAGTGGCCCCTCATAAGTTAGCGAAAATGAAGCATGGGAATGTTATTTCGATAGATGGGAATCGATGATAAAAATACTCATTGCTGATGACCACACAGTTGTGCGTGAAGGGCTGAAGCAGATTCTTTCGCTAACGCCTGATATGGTTGTCGTTGCTGAAGCAAGCACGGGGCAGGAAGTGATTGATAAGATTGGTAAGAATGATTTAGATCTGATTGTCTTAGACATTGCCATGCCCGGCATAAGCGGGCTCGATATTTTGAAAATCATAAAGAAGCAGAAACCCGAACTTCCTGTTCTCATACTGAGCATGTATCCCGAGAAACAATACGCAGTGCGTGCATTAAAAGAAGGTGCCTCGGGATATTTAACAAAAGAAAGAGCGCCGGACGAATTGGTCAAGGCTATACGACAGATATCTCGGGGCAAGAAATATATAAGCCCTTCTCTTGCAAGGGAATTAGCCCATAATTTTTGAAAAGATTGATGACCAGTAGACAGGGATATGAAATTTTGTAGGACAGACGCTGACACGCAAATACGAAAAAATCCTACAAAAAAATCAGACTTCTGCTGATACCGCCCATTTTTAAAATATGGTTAAGTATTACATATAAAAGAAGGCGGAAGACAAGAATACATTATGTTCCCTAATATCGCTTCCAATACACTGATCATCAAAGGCATTGAAGATGCCGGATCAAAGAGCTGTGATACTGAATCAAAGCAATTGAAAATGGAATGGAATACCATCCTGTACATGTTTGCCCATGATATGAAGAACCCTGTTATAACGGCAGGAGGATTTCTCTCAAGGCTTTTTTCAGGCAGAATAGGCTCTCTTACAGAAACGCAACTGGCTTATCTTGAATTAATAAAAGATAATCTCAGCAAAGTAGAGAATTTAGTCACACAATTTCTTGATTTCCTGACATTTGAAGCAAAGGAGTACAACCTGGTACTCAGTCCTGTAAATTTGTTATCAACGTTATCTAAAAATATCGAAATGCTGAGAATGGAGTCAGATAAAAAAGATATAAAAATCCTTTTTGACCATCCTGATAAAATCCCTTCTGTCATCAATGCTGATGCCATGCTGATCCATAGGGTTATAACAAACCTTCTTGACAATGCAATAAGACACACAAACCCGGGAGGAACTATAACAGTCAAGCTTTCGGACAGAGATGAGGCCGTCCTTGTTCAGATATCAGACACCGGTATAGGCATTCCAGAAAATCATCTCCCCCATATTTTTGATGCCTTTTACAGAGTAAACAGAGACTCATCAGGCTCGGGACTCGGATTATTTATTGTCAAATCAATAATTGAGGCCCATGGCGGGAAAATCCGGGTAGAAAGCATTCCTGGTAAGGGAAGCTCTTTTAACTTCACCCTTCGAAAGAAATGAAAGGGAAGGGTATTTTTATAAATTTTTAAAAATAATCATTAAAAAGGAGATAAAAATGGCAAAAATACTGAAGTGCAAAGATATTGGTGTGGATTGTGATTTTGTGGCTTCGGGCAAGACCGAGGAAGGGGTTTTAAAAAAGGCCGCAGAACATGCCAGGAAAGATCACAACATAAAGAGGGTTACCAAAGATTATCTGGAGTCCTGGCGCAAGCACATTCGTACCGTCATTTAGTATGAGGAAAGATGGAGAGAGCATGATTATTAGAAATTTTTAAATAGAAAGGATTTGAAGGAAATGTGAAAGGCAGTTTTTTCTTTAGGGCCGGCAGCAGCGTATAAAGATTTTTTGAAAGGAGGTAAGACAATGTTTTCAAGTCGGCAGTTTTTAAGATTATTTATACCCTTCGGAGTAGTGCTTTTTATGCTCTTTGTATGGACTATTAGAAGCGCCGATGCGAGCTCCGTGGTTTCACAGACGTGGCTATCCGGGGACTGCATCCCGCAGTTCGCAGTCCAGATGCCTGTGTTCGGACCGGCGGCCCAATCCCCAGAGTGAATGCCAGAGCGCATCCCCGGCTCACGGTTAAGATGAAGGAGATCAATCAGCAAGTACTGCCCCCGGGCGGCACGGATACCTGTGCCTTGGGCGTCACATTTGGAACGACACGTGTATGGGCCTACGAGGTCTCAGACACGCTCACGAAAAATGTCCTCGGCCCTGCAAACTGGCCAGCGGTAACGGTAGAGAACAGAAGGGGTACCCCGACCCGAATGAAGTATGTGAATGAGCTACCGAAATTCGGCGACCCCATCATCATCAACGGCAACTTGACCACTGCGCTGGTTCAGGGGCTTATAACAGTAGACCAGGCGCTTCACTGGGCTAATCCTTTGGGGCTGAATTGCATGAACCGCATGGTGGATTGCACTTTGACGCCAAATGATCCTTGCTGTCACGCGTTCACCAGTGCTCCCCCAGCTGTAGTGCATCTGCATGGCGGCGAGGTGCCTTCGGCTTTCGACGGAGGCCCGGAGGCTTGGTTCACCCTGGACGGTAAAACCGGCTCAGCATTCCGTACGCTTGACTCCCCTGGTCCAGGCAGGGCGATTTATCAGTACCTGAACTCCCAGGAGCCAGGTACTCTATGGTTTCATGACCATGCCCTTGGCGCAACGCGCACCAACGTTTACAGCGGCTTGGCTGCATTCTATTTCATCAGGGCCCCGAATAAAGAACCCGCAAACCTTCCGAGTGGTCCCTATGAGATAGAGATGGCAATCCAGGATCGCCAGTTCGATACCAACAGCCAACTGTTCTTCCCTGACGGGAGTGACCTCAACTGTGGGACTGGCACACCGGCCGATCCTTGCCTCAACGGACCTCCACCAAACCCGGACATGCATCCTTTCTGGATTCCCGAGTTCGTGGGAGACGTAGCGATAGTAAATGGAGCTCCATGGCCGTATCTAAATGTAGAGCCAAGGCGCTACCGCTTCCGCCTGCTGGACGGCTCTAACGCCCGTTTCTACAACCTGAGCTTCGGCAGCGCCCCTGTTTACGTAATCGGTGCGGACGACAATTATCTCGATGCGCCTGTGCCAGTCAGTACGGTGTTTATCGCACCCGGTGAACGCGCAGACGTGATCGTTGACTTCACGAACCTGGCTGGCCAGACCGTTACGGTCACAAATGATGCGCCCATTCCTTTTCCTGCCGGGCTTATTCCTGGTGTTGACCAGCCCAGCATGGCTAATATCATGCAGTTTCAGGTAAGCGCTACTGCAGTAACTGACACAAGTTGCGACCCCGCGACGCAGTGCACACGACCAATTCCGATGGTACGCCTGACCGATGGGCTGGGCACCATTGCACCAGGTGTGAACATCCGCAGGGTCAGGCAGCTTGTTTTGAAGGAGGTCCAGGGGCCTGGAGGACCGATTGAGGTCCTGGTCAACAATACCAAGTGGGACGGGTTGAGATCCCCGAGCATTGCGGCTATCTTCCCTTCGGACGGTGTCAGTGAGTTGCCGCGCGTGGGATCGACCGAGCTCTGGGAAATCATCAATCTGACGATGGACGCTCACCCGATGCATACGCACCTGACCCAGTTCCAGATACTGAACCGGGAGGGCTTTAGTGAGGACCCGGTGACCGGATACCCTGCTGCATGGGAAGCAGCGTTCCCGGCGGCTACGTCGTTTAGTCCACTCTGTACTGGCGGCGTATTCTGCCCGGAATATGGGCCGCCACTTCCTTACAATGTCCCCAATGCAGATGGTGCCATCGGCGGGAACCCGGCAATTAGTACTTACCTTCTGGGTAATCCCACCCCACCAGCTTCGGAAGAATCCGGCTGGAAGGATACGGCAAAGGCACTTCCCGGTCAGGTGCTGAGGATACTAGTACGTTGGGCACCAACGAGTACGCCGGTTTCGCAGGCAAGACCGAGGTTGAACCTCTACCCGTTTGATCCAACTAGGGGCCCAGGCTATGTCTGGCACTGCCACATTGTCGATCACGAGGACAACGAGATGATGCGTCCATACAAGGTCGCACCGTAGTATAAACAGTCTTATGAAATGACGAGAGGGCCGCTTTGTGCGGCCCTCTTCTTGTTCATTGCAGATATTGAAAAGACACGGAGGAATCAGATGAGACAAGTATTAACGATCATTCTGAGCATAAGCCTGCTTGTCCCGTTCTGCTGGGCAGAGGAGCAAGCCCCACTCAAGGACCAGAAGGCCAAGGACAGTTACAGCCTCGGATACGAGTTCGGTAGCAATCTGAAGAGGCAAGGGGTCGAGGTAGATGCGGATGTCCTTTTCTCAGCAGTCCGGGACGCGATGGATGATAAGAAGCCTGTACTCAGCACCGAGGAGATCCGCGACACCCTTAAGCAGCTACGACAGAAGGTGATAGTCTTGCAGGACCGGCGCTTCAGGGAGCTCGCCGCCAAGAACCTGGAGGAGGGCAAGGCATTCCTTGCTGCGAACAAGACAAAGGAGGGTGTGGTGACCCTGCCAAGCGGCCTTCAGTACAAAATGCTGAAGGAGGGGAACGGTCCGAGCCCGAAAGCGACCGATGCCGTCACAGTGCACTATCGCGGAACCCTGATCGACGGGACGGAGTTTGACAGCTCATACCGTCGCGGTGAGCCCGCTGCTATTCATGTCAATGGGGTGATCCGTGGCTGGACTGAAGCTCTGCAGCTCATGAAGGTAGGTTCGAAGTGGCAGATCTTTGTCCCCTCCGAGCTGGCCTATGGTGAGGACAAGTTCGGCCGCATCCCGCCCAACAGCACCCTGATCTTCGAGATAGAGCTCCTGTCTGTCGGAGACGGTGCTAGTCCCAAGGCGAGTGAGCCTAGTCGTTGAGGTGCCTGGAACAGGAATTATAAAGGGGGATTCTCAACAGTCCCCCTTTAAACAGAGCAAAACATATTGGGTATCGCTATATGTTTCTTTCCCTGTATAGATAGGGGTGGTGATCTTAGTTCACAAATTTTTGAACTTATGCTAGATATAGTATTTTTGCTCATTCTTGGCTCGATAGACATCGAACCTCCGAGATATCCCGAAAGCTTTCGGGATAAAACCGTTCAAATACTATATCTGCCATTAATTTTATGAATAATAAGTGTTAGAGGTTTAAAGAGATTTCGTATCATCTGTTTATAATTCCGCCGAATACTTTTTTCACTTCTTCCAATATCCCTTTCTGAAGTGCAGGGTTTCCTGCAACGATATTACCTGTCCATAAATAGTCAATGCCTCCCCCGAAGTCCGTAACAACTCCACCTGCCTCTTTTATGAGAAGGCTTCCTGCTGCAATATCCCAGGGACTGAGGCCTAGTTCAAAGAAACCATCGCACCTACCACAGGCAAGATATGCAAGATCAAGGGCAGCAGAGCCAGCCCTCCTTAAATCACTAACCCTGAGGAAGAGATTTTTAAAGAGTTTAAGATAATCATCTATTACTTCCTTGCAGCGGAAAGGAAATCCCGTAGTGATAAGACTTTCCCTCAGTGTATGCACTTCAGATACCTTCATATGGTGGCCGTTGAGAAAAGAGCCTGTGCTTTTTTCTGCCCAAAAGAGTTCATTCCTTAAGGGATCAAGAATTACCCCCAATATTATTTCCCCTTCATATTCGAGTGCTATTGATACAGAGAAAGCAGGATAGCCATGGATATAATTCGTAGTGCCATCAAGGGGGTCTATTATCCAGCGATATGTTTCCTTACCGCACTCTTTAAGAGATTCTTCTGCTAAAAAGAGATGACCGGGGAAATGCTCTTTTATAGTGCCTATGATAACTTTTTCTGATTCTCTATCAACGGAGGTAACAAAGTCAGATGCCTGTTTGAGACTAATATCCCTCTTCGAAATCCTGCCAAGGTGATTGATAATGACCTGCCCTGCGAGCCTAGCAGCTTGCAGGGCGGTATCGAGGAATTCTTTCCTTTCACTGGACATTTCAGGATGATTACAAATAGACCTCCAGACCTTTATTTCTTAGATATTCTTTGACCTCCCTGATGCTCAAGATGCGATAGTGAAAAACTGAAGCAGCCAATAAAATCTGTGCGCCTCCCTGAACAACAACCTCATAAAAATGCTCAAGCTTTCCTGCTCCACCAGAGGCAACCACCGGTAGGTTTACAGCATCTGAAATGGCCCTTGTGAATTCCAAATCGTAGCCAGCCTGTGTTCCATCGCCATCCATACTTGTTGGTAAAATTATACCAGCACCCAGATCCTGGCACTGCTTTGCCCAGGCTATAGCATCTTTGCCTACAGGCTTGGTACCACCTGAGACAACGAGCTCAAATCCAGAAGACATCTCCTTGTTTCTTCTGGCATCGATGGCAACAGTAATCTTTCCTGAACCAAATGCCTTTGCTGCCTGCCTGACAAGATCAGGATTTTTAACAGCAGCACTATTCATGGAAATTTTATCGGCACCAGCCTCAAAAACCAGTTCAATGTCTTCTAAGGAAGAAATACCACCGCCTACTGTTAACGGGATGTTGATGACGGATGAGACATTTTTGACCCATTCCAGCCTGGTCTTTCGGTTTTCAACTGTTGCTGCTATATCCAGCATGGCAAGCTCATCAGCCCCTTCTTTTTGATAAAACATGGCATTTTCTACTGGGTCACCTGCGTCTTTCAGATCAACAAAATGGATACCTTTGACTACCCTACCGTCTTTCATGTCGAGACATGGCATGATCTTTATTGTGCTCATGATATCTCCTTTCTCCATAGGTTAGCCGTCTTTAGGAATTAACTATAAACCAAAGAGATGATTAAACGCAATTTACTCATTGTGGGAGTCAATGAGAATCAATTAAAAGATGTTCTTGCTCAATTCATGAGGAGAGATTGAAACCTATAAAATCTCTGATGATGAAAATGTGAATTTCAGAAATTAATTATTTTATATCTGCGTGGTAACTCTGGAGTGACTTGACTTCCCCATGTGCCTGCTGGTAAGCGGCAATCCCCTTGGCTGCAGCACTTGCTGCAGCCAAGGTCGTTATATAAGGCACCTTGTACTTGATTGCAGCCTTGCGGATGTATGAATCGTCATATTTTCCCAGTTTGCCACTCGGGGTATTAATGACCAGTTGAATCTCTCCGTTTTTAATCGCATCAACGATATTAGGCCTGCCTTCATGCATTTTGAGGATGCGTTCGGTTTCGATTCCATGTTCAGCCAGAAACTTGCAGGTTCCCTCAGTAGCCTTTATTTTAAATCCCAGTTTCTTAAACTGGCTGGCTATTTCAGGGACAGCTTGACGGTCCTTATCAAAGACAGTAATCAGGACAGTACCTCCTAAGGGAAGGCGGAGACCTGTAGCTTCCTCGGCTTTGAAATAGGCAAGGCCGAAGGAATCGGCCATTCCGAGCACCTCTCCTGTTGAACGCATCTCCGGCCCGAGGAGTGGATCTACCTCAGGGAACATGTTGAAAGGGAATACCGCTTCCTTAACCCCAAAGTGGGAGATCTTCTTTGGCTTCAGATCAAGGTCAGAGAGTTTCTTGCCGAGCATAATCTGGGTTGCAAGGCGTGCCATGGGAATATTACATACTTTTGATACCAGAGGTACGGTTCTCGATGCACGCGGATTAGCTTCAAGAACAAAGACAGTATCATGTGCAATTGCATACTGGATATTCATGAGGCCCACCACGTTCAGCTCTATCGCAATTCTTCTCGTATACTCATAGATGGTTTTGATATGTTTTTTTGGGATACTTACCGGAGGAATAACGCATGCAGAATCACCAGAGTGTATACCTGCCAGCTCGATATGCTCCATCACTGCAGGTACAAATGCATCGGTGCCGTCAGCAATTGCATCTGCTTCGGCTTCAATAGCATTTTCCAGAAACTTGTCTATCAGGATAGGTCGTTCAGGAGATATATCAACAGCAGCAGCAACATATTGGCCGAGCATCTCCTCATCATGCACCACCTCCATTCCACGTCCACCAAGAACATAAGAAGGCCTCACCATGAGGGGATAGCCTATTTTTTTTGCAATGGCAAGGGCTTGTTCAAGGTTGCTTGCCATTCCCGATTCAGGATGTGGTATGCCGAGCTTGCTCATCATTTTTCGGAAGCGGTCGCGATCCTCTGCAAGGTCGATTGTCTCTGGCGTTGTTCCCAGAATCTTCACTCCTGCTTCTGCCAGTTCACTGGCAATATTGAGCGGGGTCTGGCCGCCAAACTGTATGATAATGCCTTCCGGTTTTTCCTTCTGATAGATACTGAAAACATCTTCAACAGTTAGGGGTTCAAAATAGAGCTTATCAGAGGTATCGTAATCTGTTGAGACTGTCTCAGGATTGCAGTTGACCATAATTGATTCATATCCCTCATCGCGCAATGCAAATGCAGCGTGTACGCAGCAGTAATCAAACTCAATTCCCTGGCCAATACGGTTCGGTCCACCGCCCAGCACCATTACTTTTCGCCTTTTGCTTACCTGGACTTTGTCGGGTGCATTGTACGTGGAAAAATAATAAGCCGCATTCTCAACGCCGCTGACCGGCACAGGCTCCCACCCCTGTATAATGCCCAGGGAAGTTCTCCGTTGCCTGATTTGTTTTTCCGGGATACCAAGAAGCAGAGAGAGATACCTGTCTGCAAATCCGTCCCTTTTTGCTTTGCTCAGAAGATCATCAGGCAACTCCTTGTCCCTGTATTGAAGTATTTTTTCTTCCAGATCAACGAGCTCCTTCATCTGCTCAATAAAAAAGGGTTTGATGTGTGTTTTTTCATAAAGATCCTGTATGTTTGCACCTTTACGCAGGGTTTCATACATGATAAACTGCAGCTCACTTGAGGGTTCACTTAAAAGATCCATCAGTTCTTTCAATGGTTTCTTATTGAAATCTTTTGCGAAGCCGAGTCCGTAACGTCCGATCTCAAGAGACCGGATAGACTTCTGGAAGGCTTCTTTATATATTTTACCAATGCTCATGACTTCGCCAACAGCACGCATCTGGGTTCCCAGCTTATCTTCCACACCGTGGAACTTTTCAAAGGCCCAGCGGGCGAATTTAACCACCACATAGTCTCCTGAAGGTGTGTATTTCTCGAGTGTACCTTCTCTCCAGTAAGGGATCTCATCGAGGGTCATGCCACCTGCCAGTTTGGCAGAGACCAGCGCGATAGGAAAGCCAGTAGCCTTAGAGGCAAGAGCAGAAGAGCGAGAAGTCCTGGGGTTTATCTCAATAGCTACTACTCGTCCTGTTTTAGGGTTGTGGGCGAACTGTATATTTGTGCCACCAATCACCTTGATAGCTTCGACAATATCGTATGAATATTTTTGAAGACGCTTCTGGAGTTCGCTATCGATGGTGAGCATTGGTGCCGTACAGAATGAATCGCCGGTGTGGACGCCCATGGCATCAACATTTTCGATGAAACAAACGGTAATCTTCTGGTTTTTGGCATCACGAACAACTTCCAGTTCGAGTTCTTCCCATCCAAGTACTGATTCTTCGATGAGTATCTGGCCGACCATACTTGCTGAAAGACCACGGCTTGCTACCGCTTGCAGTTCCTCTGTATTGTAAACCAGACCGCCCCCTGTTCCACCCAGTGTGTAAGCAGGGCGGATAACGACGGGATATCCAAGTTCGTTAGCGATTTCTTCTGCCTCCTTTACACTGAAGGCTGGTTTGCTCCTTGGCATTTCTATTCCCAGCATGTTCATGGTTTCTTTGAAGGCAATGCGGTCTTCTCCGCGCTTGATAGCATCCACTTCAACACCTATGACCCTGACGCCATATTTGTCAAGCACTCCCGTTTGTGCCAGTTGAGAAGAAAGATTCAAACCAGTCTGACCGCCTAAGTTCGGGAGAAGCGCATCAGGTCTTTCCTTTTTGATAATTTCATTCATGGCGTCGAGGGTTAACGGTTCAATATAGGTAAAGTCTGCCATCCCGGGGTCTGTCATAATGGTCGCAGGATTTGAATTAACAAGCAGAATTTCGTAGCCCAGACTCCGAAGGGCTTTACACGCCTGGGTACCGGAATAATCGAACTCGCAGGCCTGTCCTATCACGATTGGTCCTGAACCGATAATCATTACTTTCTTTATATCATCACGCCTCGGCATAGTACCTTCTCACTCCTGTTGATAATCGGATAAACGATCTTCCTTAATGACACAGGTTGTAAATTATAACCTAAGTTGAGTGTTATTTCACGAATAAAAAGAGAACCATAGTATTGTAGAATAGAGTGAAGCAAGACCTTACGGGCAATGAAAAGATCTTTAATGTTACCAGGGAGAAAGCTGAAACAATGATTTTTACCGATACATTTGCAATCAATACGAAAGGTTTCGGTGATACCATTGACATCACTGCTAAGGTTATTCAAGTCGTAGAGCAATCAGGCATCGAAAACGGTCTGGTCACGGTTTTCTGCCCTGGTTCTACTGGCGCGATCACAACAATAGAATATGAGATAGGTGTCATTAAAGACTTGCAGAGGGTTCTGGAGAAAATTGTACATCAAATGTCCCATATGAACATGACAGACGCTGGGGAGATGGTAACGGTTTTTCCCATGTCAGGGCAGCCCTGATGAAACCTTCCCTCTCCATTCCCTTCATAGAGAGAAAGCTCGTGCTGGGGACATGGCAACAAATAGTCTTTATAGATTTCGACAACAGGGAGAGGCACAGGAAAATAGTTGTACACATTTTAGGAGGATGAAATGGAGATAAAAGTTGAAAAACCATCAGAGCAGATGCTCAAAGAAATTAATACATCATACATCATATGGAACATAATATGATGAACCATCCAATGCCATGAAACTCTTCTCTCTGCATGAAACTCTGTATGAACCTGTCAGCCATGATCCCGGGTTGAAAAAGAAGGTTCTCGCGAGAGTGTCCTTCCCTCTGTAAAGCATATAAGCCATATTATTCTTCAGCCTGGAGACAGCGCTTCCGAACATTCACATTCTGATTATGTTGAGGTGTTCTACTGCATCCGGGGTGATGCGGTATTCTTCATAAATAGGAAGAGCGTTTCAATCAGGAAAGGGCATTTACTCTTTGTTGAACCTAAAGAAACACACTCCATTCAAAAAGTGAATGAAGAAACAGAGCTTATATACCTTCATGTGATTGCGAGTTAAAAGTTAAGGGTAGCGTTGTTTGTCAGTTAGAAAGGAGGGAGAGGGGCCTTGGGGTATGGGAGGCCCCTCACGAGGGGTAGAAGCAGATCCATTTGAGTCTGCTTCTAAAAATATAATAAGGTAAACAATAAAAAATGAGTATCAGTATTTGTCTGATTTTTTTGTAGGAAACTGTCTCTTTGCTTTGTAGGATTTTATCTTACGATTTTTATGATTTTTATGCCCTTTGAGTATTTTTTCTCGATGTTTCAACCCTTTCCACAAATTTCAATGCTGCTGAATTGATACAGTAGCGGAGTCCTGTCGGAGGCGGGCCATCGTTGAATACATGGCCGAGATGGGCATCACACCGGGCACATAACACCTCTGTCCTCTCCATGAAAAGAGAAGCATCGCGCTCAGTCTTGATGTTATATTTTGAAATGGATTCCCAGAAACTCGGCCAGCCAGTCCCTGATTCAAACTTTGTATCTGAGCTGAAGAGGTTAGTGCCACAACCTATACACTGATAGAACCCCTTTTCCTTATGAGTATAGTATTTTCCCGTAAAGGCCTTTTCTGTTCCTTTCTTCCTTGTAATTTTGAACTCCTCGAGAGTGAGAAGCTTTTTCCACTCCTGGTCAGTTTTCACTACTCTGTCAACTTCTTCCAGGACACCTTTGCTTGCATTATAAATAGTGATCTTCTGATTCTTCAGCATTTTCCCCTCCTTCCCACTCGATACGGTGACATTCGCTATTATTACAACGGCACACAAGAATAGAGTAGTGATGGCAATCAGTACTTTGAATCCCTTGCCCATATCTCCTTTAAATATTGTTTTCTCCCTGTGTGAGACTCATAAAACGCATACCTGATTGGCTTCTTCTCATAATATTTTTGGTGGTATTCCTCGGCTTTATAGAATGTTGAGGCTGGCTTTATTTCAGTAACAATAGGTTTCTCAAATTGTTCTGATATTTCCAGTTTTTCTTTAGAAGCTTCAGCTAATCTTTTCTGCTCTTCGTTATGATAAAAAATGGCTGTTCTATATTGAGTCCCGAAATCAACAAATTGTCTGTTCAGCATTGTTGGTTCAATGTTTTTCCAGAAAATATCCAACAGTTCTGAATACGTAACCTGGGAAGGATCGTACAGTATCTCAATAGCTTCAGTATGTCCTGTTTTGCCTGAACACACTCCTTCGTAGGTAGGGTTTTCCTTATGGCCGCCAGTATATCCTACGGTGGTAGAGACTACTCCCTTTACCTTATCAAAGAGGGCTTGCATGCACCAGAAGCAACCCCCGGCAAATGTAGCCTTTTCTAACTTTTGAGTAGGATTGTCAGAACTTTTGTTTCTGTTATCATTCACTCTGTGCAGTATAGAACGGCGATCCAAAGAATGGTATCAGAAAAAGTCTGATAATCTTGTAAGAGTTTTTCTCATTGCTCTGTAGGTATTTGTCTCACTCACTCACTAAATAAATAAATAAATAAATATTGTTTTTCCCTTGATTATGCTTTCTTGAACTCCTTACCGATGCTCCAGGCATTCCTGATAAACTCGCCAACGCTTCAGTAACAGTTATCAGGCATAGTCAGGGCGAAGAGTTGCTCCTCTACTTAAAAAGAAATATCAAAAACGACTGAGGATTTAACTGTTCGGCAAACGTATCACATACGGGTAAGGGGGTGTAGCATCTGTAAGGAGGGCAGGGTTTAATTGTTTTATTGCTTTGACAGTTGTATTAAACTTTTCTGCGAGAGTTTTCAAACTGATAACTTTATCTGTGACTATTTCTCTATAATCCATATCTATTTTTTGCATGCCCTGATATGACTCAAATCCGTATCTTTCCGGATCCTGGGCGATAGTAAATGCAGCCGCAAAAGAAGCTAAATAGCGTTTTATTACAACGGGAAAGCAATCAAACTTACCTCTATTCAATATACGTTTAATCTTTCCTTCCCCTGCATTGTATGCCGCAAGGGCAATATCCCAGGCACCGAACATGGAGTGGAGATCTCTCAGGTAATAAGCTGCTGCGTACGTAGACTTGACTGGGTCCTTCCGCTCATCCACGTATTTATCTATCCTGAGACCATACTGCCGTGCAGTACTCTTTACAAACTGCCAAAGTCCGACAGCATTGCCCGGGCCAACGATCAGAGGAGAGAATTCGCTCTCGATAAGGGGGAGATACGCTATCTCAGCAGGGATGCCTTTCTCCTGAAATATTTCTGTTACTAAATCTATATATTGATAAGAGTTGTTGAGTCTCTTTTCGAACATTTCCGGCATCTTCTGAGTAAAAAATTGTATTGCCCGGTCATAAAGTTGATTTGTTGACTCATGTTCTTTTATCGCATGGAGCTCTTCACTGGCAGTGACGTTAACGGGCATCCATAACAATAATAGCAACAGCAATATTGATGTGAATAACTTTGTCATTTCCCCCTGACCTCTATGTGAAGGATTGAACTTTATTTTTAAAAGAGAAAGTCTTTTGATTGATACTTTATGTGAGTTTTAGTTGTAAGAAGTATACCATTTTTTAAGTCAAAGTTGTCAAGGTATTTCTTTTCTCAGTGAAATGTTACTGGTTCTTTTCACCTTGCTTCTTTCCCCTTTTATGAAAAACTCACTTCCAAAGCCGGGGTAAATCGTGCGTTCATCAAGCGGAGTGGGTTTTTCAACCTGAGACCATTTATCAATCTGTGGTTCCAGGCCTTCCTGTGTAACATGTGAAGGTGCTTGGTCTGCCATTCTTGGGTTTTTATGGATATTGATACCTTTGACATTATGACTGAACTCGACAGATATACCATTAGGGTCAAAGGTATAGATTGAGTGGATGAAACCGTGATCAATCACCTCCGATACCCAAACGTCAGCTGCAGAAAGTTTGTCTTTTATCTTCCAGAGATCGTCTTCAGTTTCTACTCCAAAGGATACATGGTCAAATACTACATGACCCTTAACTGCCACTCCAGCATCTTTTTCAGGAATGGGTTTGACATCAGGCCACTCGAAAAAAGCAATGCAATCATAACCTGAGATTTCGAAGAAGTAGATCCGATAGTTAGGTTTACCATATCCAGCTACTAATCTCATCTCTAATAAATCCCTCCAGAAGCGGATCGTGCTGTCCATATCTCCTGTTACCATCGCCAGGTGATTGATTCCCTTAAACTTTATCATTGCCCCTCCTTACTGTTTAGGGTTACCTAACATCAGGGTCCAGTAACTTCTCTGATTACTGCTTTTTGCATACGAAGCCCCTGCTTCCTTAAATTCAGGATTCATGATATTTTTACAATGTATCTCGCTTTTCAACCATGCGCTCACTGCATCCTGAGCAGTTCGATACCCTTGACCTACATTCTCTCCATATGAAACCCACAGGTAACCAACCCTTGAAAGCCTTTCCCCTGGATCGCTCCCTTCAGAACCTTTGTGACTGAGAAAACCTTTCTCAGCCATATCCAGAGAATGCTGTAATGCTGCCTTTCCAAGTGTATCATTCCAGACAACAGGACGGGCTGGCTTATAATATCTATTGCCGCACATCGTGCCTTTCGAACGTGCCTTATTAATCGGTTCCAGAATGTCCTTCGCAACTGAATGGTCACTATCGAACCATTTCGAAGGCGAATTGATAGCACTGGTGCACCCGCAGAGAAAGACCAGAACAGATATGAGTGCATACGTCTTCATGTCTATTTTCTTTTTATAAAATCTTTTCATTGTATAAAACTAGTATGATCGGTTAATTTCAGAGATTTCAATAAGAGAAACAATAATATTATAAGAGGTCTTTACTGCAAAGGGATAGGAAGTATCAATAAAACAGAAATTTATTTTCTTAACACCACCTTGGTCATAATTTAAAATAGAACTATCCTT
>CAZLFE010000034.1:0-19689 GCA_964558725.1 uncultured Nitrospiraceae bacterium
TCTCAAACCCTTCTGCAACATTCGACAATACAGAAATTGAAGACCTTCTTATTTGGTCTACAAGAGAATAATCTCGTTTAAATATTTTGTTCTTTGTTAGCTCATAAATAAGCTTCACCAATTCCCTTGATCGTTGCCAAACATTAAGGTCTTCAAAATTCTGAATCGTCCTTTTCAACTTTTAAACCTTTTAACTTTTAACCATTAACCCGTTAAACCTTTCACCACTTAAATTTTGTTGAATAGCTTAAAAGCTTCAAGTTTAATGGTTAACAGCTTTAATTGTTTTTTCATAATCTTTTAACCGTTCAACCTTTATTAAATCAACACCGGCATGCCCATTAACGGCCAGAGTATTGCTGCCGCAAAGCCGACAACTGCCATCAATACAATACTTGTAGGAATTCCGGCAAGGAAAAATTCTCCTGCAGTGAACTGTTTAGATTCGTACGCAATTGCATTTGGAGCAGCACCTACAAGAAGCAAAAATGGCATACCTGCCGTCACAAGCGATGCGTATAAGACTACTTCAGGTGCTACACCAAGATAAGGTGCGATAACAAGCGCAACAGGCATCGAAATAGCTATAGCTGCAACGTTCATAATAAAGTTGGTCATGACCAGGACAAAAAAGGCAATAGCCAGAACGAAAATAAACCAGTTTGCCTTCTGGAACATGACGAGCCAGTTGATAGCAAGCCATTTTGCCGCGCCTGTCTCCCATAGGCAAAACCCAATACTCATGGCTCCACCGAAGAGGAGAATGATATTCCAAGGGATTTCCTCCAGGTCTTTGATTGTGAGAATCTTTGTCAGGAAGAAGATTAACGTACCAACCAGAACAATCGCAGATTTATTGAAATCCTTCAGTGCCGGGATAAAGGACTGCAGTGAGAGGAAGACGATAATCCCTAAAACTACAAGCCCGGCGAATAACTCTTTCCCTGTTATAGCCCCTAATCCTTTATAAAGCTTTATTGATTTTTCTCTGAGTCCAGGAATGGTCTTCTTTTCAGGCTTGAACCATAACAGAATGAATAACCAGATAAGAATAGTCATTCCCCAACCGATTGGAGCCAAGAATTTTGTGAGCTCGAAGAACGTTATCGTCTTTCCTGCTATCTCTTTGAAAAATCCTATCGCAACAGCGCCACGGGCTGCGCCAAGAAGGGTGATGATACTGCCTGCGCCTGCAACATAGGCCATACCTATAAAAAGCCCTTTTCCAAATTTTGTTTGCTTGTCTCCTTCACCATAAAGTGAATAAATAGCGAGAAGAAGAGGATATACTGTAGCTGCAACTGCTGTATGCGCCATAAGATGGCAGAGGGTTGTCGTTAATACAAAGCACCCAAGGTATATCATGCTCGTCTTCTCACCTAAAATAGATAACATTTTATAGGCAAGTCTTTTTGTGAGACCTGTTTTGGTAAATACTAATCCAATTATTATTGAACCGAATATAAACCATACAGAGGGATCGAAAAAGCTCCTGAATGCTTCTTTTGCAGGCCTGATCATGAAAAGAGCCTGAAAAACACCGATTGCAACACTCGTTACACCAATAGGTACGACCTCGAAAACCCACCATGTACCGGCTAAAAGGAAGAGCGCTATAGCTGCTTTACCTTCCTTGCTAAGTTGAAAATGTGCACCCAGTGGGTCAACAGCGTCTGGTAACGGCCGCATGTAGTTAAAAGCAAAAAAGAATGTTAATCCTAAAAAGATAAAGAATATTCTTCTTACATCTATTTTCAGTTTTGCTTCCGCAACAAGTATCTCTGGTGGTGGCTCTGGTAAGCCTTCTGTTTTCTTTTTCTCTTTTTCTGCCATCTCCTCTCCCTCCCCTATTCCTTCAAAATCGCATTGGACAGTTCGTCGAAGATCTCTATCATTCTCACAAGACCAACAAACTTCTTTTTGTTCTCCAGCACCGGAAGCAGTATCAGGTTGTTGTGAATCATCAGATATGCTGCCTTTGTAAGTGGGTCTGTAGGCTCAACAAAGAACTTGGCCGGAGTCATAACCTCACTCACCGGCTTCTTTGCCAGATCCCTGGACTCCTTCGCAAAAAGGCTATCCCAGACAAGCGCAAGCGCTGTCTCATCCTCTTCAATTACCTGTGCCTTCTCCGTTGGTGTCCTCATGAACCTCGGTTCAAGTCCCCTCAGAATATCTCTTAATGTAAGGGTACCAAGGAGATTGTACTTCTCATCAAAGACCAGCATAGCAAGTGGTTCCGGATACTTCTTCGTGCTGATAAAAGATACCTTGATGATCTTCATAGCCTGGTCAAGCGAAAACCAGTAGGGAATATGAGGATATTCGAAAATCCCTATCATTACATCTTTTATCTTCTTGTCACTCTGCATACAACACCTCCCCTTTCATTTGGTTAAATGGTTTAAAATTTAAAGTTTAAGGTTTAAAAGTCAAAAAAAACCTTTAAACCTTTGAACTTTAGACTTTTAAAACCTTATCTTCTTACATAAAACCTCCTCTCATTGATAGAACTTTTTTTGAATTCTATTGCGAATCCAAAGCTATCTGATCTTTTTATTGAACGGGTATACATGATCGGCGTTTCTCCTGAGAAGAAAAGCTGATTTAATAATAAAGTGGGTGAACCTTCTGCCAGACCAAAAACTTGAGCTTCCTCAGGGCTGAGATAGGCTGTACCAAAATAGTTTCGTATCCGTGTAATGTCTATCTTGTATTTTTTGAACAGTCCAAATAGAGAGTTGACGACAACATTCTCTTCTAAAAGCTGTGGGCATATATAAAGAGGTATGTATACCTCCTGAAAGATAACAGGTTTGTTCTCAACGACAGTTATTCTTTTTATATAGATAAGATGTTTACCAGGTTGAATATCAAGTAAGTTACTTATTTTGCCCATGGACATCATTGTTGTATGGGCAAGAACATCTGTGGAGAATGCAAGCCCCGGTTCAAGCATGAGCTCACGAAAACTTGTCAACATAATCAGCTCGTCTAATATCTGCTTCCTGACAAAAGTCCCTTTCCCTTGCTGACGGAACAGATAGCCTTCTCGAACAAGCTCAGAAATAGCAGCCCTCACCGTTACCCTGCTCACACCATACATTTTGCGGAGCTCTTCTTCTGTGGGTATCTGAAAACCAACAGCCCATTCTGCCTTTTCTATCCTTCCTTTTATTATTTCGCAAAGCTGGACATACAGTTTTTGATGATCCTCCCTATTAATTGACTTTTCCATTATTTAATAAGAGGTTATGTTATTATGATGTTATTTATAATTTAGTATGACAACATATCTTTTTTTCAAATAAAAAAAACCGCTATCAGGAATTTGCATATCCTGATAGCGGCCCGACTATCTTTTTATTATTAACCTCCAGAAATATTGACTATTTCTAGACCCCATATATTTAATTTAAAAAATTAATTATTGTCAAGCAAAATCTCATTCGTGTCAAAATCTCATTCGTTGCGGTAGATGTGGTTTACTACATAAATATGTTTACACGTTTTAAATTGATTGTTATAGGAAGAGGTTAGCGAGATTAACTACCCAATGACATTTTGATTTCTTCTGGTATGGGTATCGGTTTAAAACTGTTATTTACGCAGATTAACGTGGTATGTGCTTCAACTACTGTCGTACTGTCTCTTAAAATCTTTTGAAAAAACTGCATAACAGAAAATTTCATTTTTTCAACCTTTGAAAGTATCTTGAGAGTATCTTGATAATGAGCAGGCGATTTATACTCTATCTCTACACGTACAACTGCAAACCATATACCGTTCTTGGAAAGATTCTGCAATTGGACACCTTTGCGAAGAAAATATTCTGTCCGTGCCTCTTCAAGATATTTCAAGTAATTTGCATAGTAAACCACACCTCCGCAATCGGTGTCGTGGTAATAAATTCTTTTTTCTATAGAAAAATCTTCCATGCGGGTAAGAGAGAAATTTAATCTTTTTGCACGGGAATATTTTTCAAAGCTGAAAGGGCTTCATTTTTCATGTAAGGGTCGTCATCATTATCTACAATGTGCTTTAAAGGGGAAATTGCCTGATGGTCTCCGATTTCTCCGAGGGATTTTATAGCACTCATCCTAATAGCAAAACTCTTATCCTGTAATAAAGAGATTAATAAGGGGACAGCCTTTGGATCACCGGTTTTCCCAAGCGATTGTATGATTCCCTCCCTGATAACAAGGTTATCGTCTTCCAATCCGTTGATAAGAGTATGTGTTACCCTTGGATTCTTCTTAAAGTTACCAAGGGCAATAGCAGCATTCCATTTTATCGCAGGACATTCATGGTTGAGGAACGAGTCATTAAAGATTTTTGCTAACAAATCTATCGCCTTTGGGTTCCCAATCTCTCCCAAGAGTCGAATAGCTCTTATTTTAATCTTCCAGGCCTCTCCACTGGTGTCAGCAACCTTCATCAACAGAACAATTGAATTTTCATCCCTGATTCTTCCTAGTTCTTCCACTGCCGATAACCGGGTGTTCCAGTCACCACGATCAAGGTCTGATATGAGCTTATCAATATTTTCTGCTATTGAAATTCCTCCATTTGATAAGAAGAAAAGAACAACAATAGCTATTGTGAAGAACTTTTTAAAAGTGTTCATTATCGTCCTGCTCTACTCTCCAATATATTTACAATTGTACGATAAGCATGAAACAATTTTCATGTTCAAGATACTTTCGGAGCTTTTATAGGCCGACCCTTCTTGGGAATTATTGCTATTCCAGAAGCGTCTATATGACAGCGAAAACGGTCTTTTTCAGGTTCGAAACCGAAATTTTCACCTTCCTGTATCATATTCGACTTATCTAATATTACCCTTCGAAGACTGCAACCCTTTTTCAGCACTACCTGATCCATAATGATGCAGTCTTCGACACTGACATCGTCTTCAATAAGAACTCCACTACGGATAACAGAATTGCGTATTTTTGCCCTGTGAATTACTGTTCCCTCGGCAATGATACTGTTTCTTATATCACCTCTTAATATCTTTGTGGAAGGGCCTTCGTAACTTGATGGGTGTATGGGCCATAGAGCATTGTTTAAGTCAAAGAGAGGGGCATCTCCCAACATATCCTTGTGGGCGTCGAAGTATGCCTTTATTGTTCCCACATCACGCCAATATCCTTTTTTCTCATAGGGCATGGTTCCAGGGATAATATTTGTTGCAAAGTCATAAGCAAATACTTTCCCTGTTTCAACAAGACCTGGTATCAAATGGGCACCAAAATCATACTGTTTTTTCCTTTGTGCCTTTGCTAAAGCTTCACAGAGTATATCTTTGTTAAAAATGTAGTTCCCCATAGAGACGTAAGCATGTTGAGGATCTTCAGGAATAGGCGTAGGTTTCTTTGGTTTTTCCTGAAATCCTGTGATTCGATTTTCACTATCCGTCTTGATAACCCCAAAGGACGATGCTTCCTCAATGGTAACAGGTCTTGCAGCCACAGTCACATAAGCATCCTTTTCAAGGTGAAAATCTGTCATCTGGCGGACATCCATTCTGTAGATATGGTCTGCCCCGAAGACTATGACGAGTCCCGGATTAAGTTGACGTATGAGATCGATATTCTGGAAAACAGCATCCGCTGTACCCTGAAACCACTCAGGACCCATGCGCATCTGTGGAGGAACCACTGCTACAAAATGATCTTTGATAACGGAGGACAAAACCCAGTTACGCCTCACATGCTCGATAAGAGATTGAGATTTGTACTGAACGAGAAGGTAGATGGAGTATACATGCGAATTAACAAGATTGCTCAAAACAAAATCTACTATCCTGTATCGGCCGCCAAATGGTACAGATGGTTTGGAACGAAATACCGTGAGCGGAAAAAGTCGCTCGCCTTTACCTCCGGCAAGAACAAATGCAAGAACCTTTGGATGTAACATCATGCTCTCAATATATAGATAAACGTTTCCTGAATAACATTCTGTTATTGCATGGTTTTCTTAGATGGTTTTGTTCGAAAAAAGAAAGCAATAATTACTCCTGTAACCAGCCCGGTGAGGACAGAAAGAAATATAACTATCGCAAGGGATGCCTCAAACTTCCAGAAGAAAAAAGTGATTGCAACAGGTATAGCGTTCTGAACTGAAAATATGGCTACCAGCACCATAATAATTAAAACAATCGCAATATTAATCACCCTATCCCTCTTTTCTTTATATCTTTCCTCAGACCTTCCTCAGTAGTCTGCTCATTTCATACCAGAGAAGGTCAATTTTATTCAGAGCGGCAGGCAAGTCAGTATCTATCTCAGCCCTCGCCTTTCTGAGCGATCCTTGAAGTTCTTCGATAATCTCTTTGTTCTTAACAGAAGCTGAGGACTTTGCCTCATTCAACAAATCATTAATAAGGTCAAGCTCAGATCGTGCAGTTCCGACATTCTTAGCCGAAATTTCTACTCTTGCCTTTAAGATATGTCCCCTGATACTTGCCATTGTGGCATAAAACATCATCTCCTGTATCTTAGACTGCGTCTCCTTTGTCGTTTTCTCTATGGTCTCAGCCTGTTTCCTTAAAGCTTCTTCGTTTGCTGCATTCTGTTTTTTTATTGTCTCATCTATTGCAGACGTACTTCTCTTGAGAGAGTCTTCAAGGGCAACCACCTTAGCATGAAGAGCATTAACGGTATGAATAACCTTCTGGAAATCGGCATCAGGCTGTAACGGCGCAACCTTAGTAAACTCCTCTATCTTTTGGAGTCTCTGCTTGATATCCTGAACTTCTGTCTTAAGACCAGCCGTTTCTTTCTCTATCAGTATTGGTAAGCCAAAATACCCTGCGCCTATCAATGCCAAAACAACTAAAAGGATAAGTATCACGGTCTTCATACCATTCCCCAGTCAGGAATCTCAGATTTTTGACTATTGACTACTTGATACGTTTGGTGGTTTATTTCTTCGATTTTACCCTTCCCTTTCCTTCAAGTTTTGTCACCTGTGTCTCTAACTTTTTGACTCGTGCTATAAGTGCCTTTACCCTCTTATCGAGCATTGGATTTTTGAGCTTTGAACTCAGGTCATAAACCCGTCCACCGAGTTCTGCTATCTCCTTTTGAACCTTCATCTGGAGGTCAAAAATCTTATACCGCTTTTTACCTTCCTCAGCAAGTTCTCCAGCCTTTTCCTTCACGACTATTGCTTTTTCTTTCAGAAGATGAACACCCTCTTTTATTCCCTTCTGCAAATCCTCTTGTACCTTTTCCCAGAAAGTCATTGCCTGCTCCTCTTAGATTACTTTTTGGCTGCTGATTCTTGTTCTACGGCAGCAACAAGAATTTCTCTCTGCATTTTCATCTGCTCTTTCATTGATAGGAGCTGGTCATGTGCCTGGCGTACCCTTCCTCCCTGGAGCTGGTCTTTAATATTGACCATATCAATCTCCCATTTTCCAAGTGAGCTCTGTATTTCTTCACGATTGATTGGAGCCTTTTTCTTAATAGCCTTTGCAACTAATGATTTCAACTCATCCATTGTTCCCTGAACCTCAGGAATCATTTGTTCAACCTCTGTCTTCATCTTTGCCTTGTTGGGCTCAACCATAGGAATCGCTTGCTGAGCAAGGCTATCTGCATCTTCTGCAGCCTTTTTCGCTTCTTTGTATTTTTTCACAGCAATCAGATCTTTTGCATTTTTCAAAGCATCTTCAGCTTTTGTAAACACATCCTGCACATACAGGTCTGCTTCCTTTTGTTTTGCTTCTGCTATAGCCTTCTCGGCATTTTCTACCTCCTTTGTCGGAGGCTTTGCACATCCATAAAAAAGCATAATAGAAAAAGAGAGCATTACTACTAAGAACCTGTAAAACAGATGTTTTTTAAACATGGAACACCTCCTGGAAAGAATATTTTTGTAAATTTACCAGATTATGAATAAAAAATAAAGACTTAATTTTTATGAAACTCTTTGCAGAATACCCCGTGGCTTGCTGGTTGTCCGACAATGGTCATTCTGAGGTGTTAGCCGAAGAATCTCCTTTTGTAACTCGCTGTTACCATTAGATTCTTCGCTTCGCTCAGAATGACAACAGACCCATTTTTCGAATTGTCGGACAGCCTGCTTGCCACGAGGATGATAAGTTAAGAAAGTTTCCGCTTTTGTGCCCGACCCGTTGCAATTTGCTACGGGTGCCGTGCACAATTCCAACGGGGTTTACTGATTTCCTGATTGCTTGAATCTGGCTCCATATGTTGGTTATCATGTGCTATGAAAATTTGGACACACATCATTGCCCTATCAATAATTCTCATAATGCCTGCATTAGCTTTTGCCGGGGTTTATTCATATGAAGACGGAAACAATGTAATTGGTTATGTTCAAACGTATGAAGTCAAGGACCACGAGTCTTTAATCGAGATAGCAAGGAAGTTTGATCTCGGTTATACTGAAATTATTGCTGCAAATCCTGAGCTTGACCCCTTTATTCCAGGAAAGGGTGTTTCTGTTGAGATCCCAACATCGTGGATATTACCTGACGTCATCCCATCCGAAGGCATTGTTATAAATCTCTCGGAAATGAGGCTTTTTTATTTTTTCAACCTGCTGGGTTCTCAACTTGTGATGACTTTGCCCATTGGAATAGGGGATGAGGGTAACGATACGCCTGTAGGAAACTTCAGGGTTATAGAAAAAATAATAAACCCAAGCTGGTATGTCCCTGAGTCTATTCGGAAAGAAAAACCATACTTGCCTAAAGTTGTGCTACCTGGACCTGATAACCCCCTTGGCTCACATGCACTGAGGCTTTCATCCGGTAATATTCTTATTCATGGTACCAACAAGCCATGGGGTGTTGGAAGAAAGGTCAGCCATGGATGCATTCGATTATATCCAGAAGACATACCGAGGCTCTTTCAATTGGTATCCAATGATACTAAGGTAACGATCGTTCGGCAACCCATAAAAGTAGGTAAGAAAGGCAGCAGAGTGTTCATTGAAGTTAGTAATGACCCGGAAGTGAGCAGGGACTATTTTCATGAAGCAGTGGAATTACTCAAGAAGAAAAATCTGGTTGATGTTATCAGCGTGGAAAGATTATTCAAGGCCTTGAATGATAGAACAAGCATTCCTCTTGATATTTCAAAGCAATGATGTGGGGTCAAAATTGTTTTGAACCCCACATCATTCATCAAAATACTTTATTTCTTCTGTTCTAATTCAAAAGCCTTTTTAGCTTTTTCTGCGGCTTTTTCAGCCTTTTTGAGTGCATCTTCGGCACGGTCTGCAGCAGCCTCTGCCCTTTTTGCAGCAGCTTCTGCCTTTTCACAACAATCCTTAGCAGCTTTCATTGCATCTTGTGCTAACGCCTTGGCTTCTGCTGCATCTTTTTTCGCTGCATCGATATCAACAGTTTTGCTTTCGAGGGCATTTATTTTTGATTCAATATTCGAAACCCTCGATTCGAGTTTGCTAATTCTTTCCAGGAGCGGGTCTGTCTGTTGTTTTACATAGTCTTTGGTGGCACATCCAAAGGAGAATATGAATGAGAGGACTAATGCTGACAATACTATTTTTTTCATTCTTCCACCTCCTTTCGATGGGGAAATATTTGTTTAATAATCAATGAACTGTATTAATTGTAATGATTCTCATTGCGTCTGTCAACGCAAAATGGTAGATATTCTTTCTAAGCAAAGGCGCCATTGTTTCTATTATAATTACATGTAATGAAAAAAGGCGTATACCTGTTACCAAACATTCTGACGTTATGCGGGATGTTTTTCGGATTTTATTCAATCCTGGCATCACTGAAAGGTAACTACATCCATGCTGCCTGGGCAATCCTGATAGCCAATATATTCGATGGCCTTGATGGCTGGGTTGCACGGCTTACACAAAGTACCACGAGGTTCGGTATAGAATTAGATTCTCTTTCAGACCTTGTTGCCTTTGGTGTAGCGCCAGCAGTAATGCTCTACAAGTGGGGCCTTACGCCCTTTGGTCGTGTAGGATGGGCAGCAGCGTTTCTGTTTATGGCCTGTGGCGCATTGAGGCTTGCCAGATATAACGTTCAGATGGGATCAACAGAATCCAAGGCATTTACAGGAATGCCCATTCCGGGAGCTGCAACGCTTGTCTCCACACTCGTAATCTTCTACTATGAAATATGGGAGACCGTCCCTGAGAAAAATTCTTTTATCTTACTCTTTACCATCTTTCTTTCCGTGCTCATGGTCAGCACTTTACGGTTTCACGGTGCAAAGGAGTTGAACATCGGCAGGAGAAAACCCTTTAGTATTCTCGTCGCTATCGTAATAGTATTTACGCTTATCGTTGTCCATCCGCAGATTGCACTCTTCATGTTCGCCATGATCTATCTGATTAGTGGTATAATTGAAAATATAATACTCTTTTATAAAAAAAGAAAAAAGATGGGTAAGGCAGGAGCTTCACAATGAGGATAATAAAGATATTTGATACAACGCTTCGGGATGGTGAGCAATCACCTGGCGCATCCATGAACGTATCGGAAAAATTGACCATTGCAAAGCAGCTCGCAAAACTCGGTGTTGACATTATTGAAGCTGGATTTGCCTTCAGTTCATCAGGAGATTTTGAGGCAATCAAGACCATTGGTGGTGAAGTAGAAGGGCCGATTATATGCAGTCTTGCCAGGGCAAAGGAAGAGGATATTAAAAGTGCCTGGGAAGCGCTCAAGGATGCTCATAGGAGGCGCATTCATACATTTCATTCGACGTCTGATATCCACCTCACATATCAGTTTCGTGTGAGTCGCGAGGAGGCGTTTAAAAGGTCTGTTGAGATGGTCAAACTTGCAAGGAGTTTTGTAGAGGATGTGGAATTTTCTCCCATGGATGCAACAAGGACGGATATTCATTATCTCTGCGAGGTAATAGAGGCTGTCATCGATGCTGGCGCTTCAACGGTAAATATACCCGATACCGTCGGATACAGCATTCCCCTTGAATTTGGAGCAATGATAAAGACTATTCATGATAAAGTTAAAAATATTGATAAGGCTGTGATCTCTGTACACTGTCACAATGATCTCGGTCTTGCAACTGCCAATTCTTTATCAGCGGTACTGAATGGAGCCGGGCAGATTGAATGCACGATCAACGGAATTGGAGAGCGTGCGGGTAACTGTTCTTTAGAAGAAGTTGTTATGGCATTAAGAACAAGGCGCGACATTTTTAATGCTGATACCAAAATAAATACTGAAGAGATAATGCGCACGAGCAGGCTTGTTACAAAGATAACAGGGATTTCAGTACAGCCAAACAAGGCGATTGTTGGGGCTAATGCCTTTGCACATGAAGCAGGTATCCATCAGGATGGGCTTCTAAAGGAAAAGTCTACCTATGAGATTATTAAGCCTGAAAGCATAGGCCTTTACTCTGCAAAACTTGTTCTTGGAAAGCATTCAGGACGACATGCTTTCAAAAAAAGGCTTCAAGAACTTGGGTATGTTCTGCCAGATGAAGAAATCAATAAGGCGTTCGAAAGGTTCAAAAGGCTTGCTGACCAGAAGAAGGATATCTTCGATGAAGATATTGAAGCATTGGTTTCTGAAGATGTAACAAAGGTTCCGGAAGTCTATAGCCTTGTTGATTTATATATGGTAAGCGGAGTTAATCAGAAGCCTACTGCAACAGTCAAGCTCAAAGTCGGTGAAAATATCATGGACAGAATGGAGCATGGTGATGGTCCTGTAGATGCAACATATAAGGCTATTGCAGCAATAACAAATACAAAGAGTAATCTGCTGAAATTTGAGGTAAAGAGTATTACCGGTGGGACAGACGCCCTTGGAGAGGTGGTCGTCTCACTTGAAGAAGACGGTAGGAGTGTAAGAGGCCACGGTGCTGACACAGATATCATAGTAGCTGCCGCAAAAGCATATATCAATGCACTGAATAAGCTGGCTACAAGAAGAAAATAGTTCTTATGTATCTCACTGAAAATGCCCTGAAAGTTCTCACCCACAGATACCTCCTTAAAGATGAGAAAGGTGATGTCAAAGAGACCCCTGAAGGGATGTTCAGGAGGGTTGCAAAGGCCATTGCCTCTGCAGAGGAGCTCTATGATGGATACCCTAAAGAATGGGAAGAAATATTCTATAACCTTATGGCAAATCTTAAATTCCTCCCAAATTCCCCTACCCTTATGAATGCAGGTAAAGATATCGGACAGCTTGCTGCATGTTTTGTGCTTCCTGTGGAAGATTCGATGAACTCCATATTTGACACCCTAAAGAATGCTGCCTTGATACTCCAGAGCGGTGGAGGCACGGGGTTTTCTTTTACGCGGCTGAGGCCAAGGGCTGATATTGTTCGCTCAACAGGGGGGATAGCAAGTGGCCCTGTCTCATTCATGAGGATTTACAACACGGCAACTGAGGTTATAAAGCAGGGTGGTGCGAGAAGAGGGGCAAATATGGGAATACTGCGCGTAGACCATCCAGACATCCTTCATTTTATAAAAATCAAAAGATCAGAAGGTGAATTGACCAATTTCAATATCTCTGTGGCAGTGACGGATGCATTCATGGATGCCCTTCAAAAAGATGAGGAGTATGAGCTTGTTAATCCCAGGAGCAAGGCTGCAGTTTGTAAGATAAAAGCCAAGCTTGTCTTTGACGCGATGGTAGAAAGCGCCTGGGAGACCGGCGATCCGGGTATTGTTTTTATAGACAGGATCAACAGGGCAAATCCAACTCCGCATATTGGTGTAATGGAATCCACGAACCCCTGTGGCGAACAGCCTCTGCTTCCCTATGAGGCATGCATTTTGGGATCTATAAACCTCTCGAAATACGTCAAAAACTCAATCTTGAAGGATCCGGGTTTTCAGTTCAGAACCATGAAAGAGGATATAGATCTGACAAGCCTTACCGTGGACATAAAATCATCAGTAAGGTTTCTCGATGACGCTATAGATGTCAATAGATATCCTCTTCCTGAAATAGAAAAAATGCACAAAGGCAACAGAAAGATAGGCCTTGGAGTTATGGGATGGGCAGATATGCTGATACTCCTTGGTATTCCCTGTAACAGTAAAAAGGCATTCAGGCTTGGTCGAGACTTGATGAAGTTCGTAATGGACACAGCAAGGCAGGCATCGGTTGAACTTGCTGAAGTCAGAGGGGTTTTCCCGAATTTTAAGGGTTCTATATATGATGCCCCTGGAATGCCACGCGTAAGGAATGCAACAACCACAACGATTGCACCAACGGGAACCCTCTCAATAATCGCCGCTTGCTCGAGTGGTATAGAACCCCTTTTTGCCCTCGCTTATAAGAGACTCATATTAGGTACCGAGCTTGACGAGATTAATGAGTACTTTTTTGAGGTGGCTAAAAGGAGGGGGTTTTATAGTGATGAACTGAAAGCAAAGGTTATAGAAAAAGGCACCTTACGAGGGATCAAAGAGGTTCCGAAAGACATAAGGAGGCTTTTTAAAACAGCACATGAAATCCCACCTGAAGACCACATAGAGATGCAAGCCAGTTTCCAGGAGTTTACGGACAATGCCGTCTCGAAGACCATCAATATGCCTTACAGGGCAAAACTGGAAGATGTTGCAAAGGCTTTTCTCCTTGCATACGAAAAGAACTGTAAGGGGATAACGATCTTCAGGTATGGGACTGCTAAGAAAGGTACTTTAGTCAGGTTTACAGATACTGATTAAGTGTAATAAAAGAATTCCCCGAAGCTCTGCTTTGAGTATAATGTTTTGTTTTGTTTGTCATTCCCGCTTGCCGGGAATCTTTCTTTGATTGTCATTGTCTGATAGCTCAAATCCTATTATGCAGATATCTCTTCTATTAATTTCTTAACCCTCTCTTTTATCTCATCCCTTGCTCGTCTGAACTCATTCATGATCTCTTCTTCTGTCCCTATAGATCCAACAGGGTCTTTGATTGGCCAATGGATTCGTTTTATATGCGGAGGTGTCCGGGGACATGTCGCTTCTGCATTCCCGCAGAGCGTTACGACAATATCCATCTTTTTGAGCAACTCTTCATTTATCTCCTTGGATTTCTGTTTTGATATATCTATGCCGATTTCTTTCATGACTGCAATTGCCCTTTTATGGACGCCGGCAGCAAATAAACCTGCACCATGGACTTCTATTAGCCCTTTTCCAAATTCTTTTGCAAATCCTTCAGCCATCTGGCTCCTGCAGGAATTTGCAGTACAGAGAAACATAACTTTTTTCATAGGAAACTTGGTCATTTCTTGGCTTGCTGAAAGGTTTTCATTGTCATTGCGAACGTAGTGTGGCAATCTGATTGTTTGAGATTGCTTCGTCATCCCGAATGCCTTCGCACGCCTCAGGCTGACTCGCAATGACAATGTGCAAATCTCTACTGACAGCTACCACTTGAAGTTGGACATGAACTACTTTGACAGGAACTTTGCTCAATCCCGTCTATTGAAAACCCTGGTCAGCAGAAAAGTCTATCGTTGCCTTAGAGAGCATTTTATTTGCCTCTTTCTCCAAAAATACCCTCAATCCATCATTTATCATTGTTTCATCGCCATCTTCTGCATTAGCGGCTATGCCCATAGCCAGAGATGGTCTTCAACCACCTGGTGCCATAAATATCCTTATCCCATGATCCGTCATATTTACCTGTTGCAGAAGCTCCTTCATCTTCTTTACCGTTGCATCAGTTAGATTTAACATTCTTTATCCTCCTTTACGTATCTGAAATCTCAATATTGTCAATCTTTTATTATAATATTTATCTACTTAATTTTGAAAAATAATTTTTTAGTTCTTCTACTGAAGGCAATTTCCCGGATACCACCATCTTGCCATCTACGATCACGGCTGGAGTGAAAAGGACACCAAGCTTTGCAATTTCTTTCATGTCAGAGACATGTAAGATTTCAGCCTCAAGCTGAAATTGTGCACAAGCCTCACGAACATTCTTTTCTGTTTCCCGACACTTCAGGCAACCAGGCCCTGACACCTGTATTTTCACGTTTTAACCTACAACTTTCTTATGAGCCTGTGTTTTCTTGCGTCCTTTTTTCTTCGTACTCACGGACGCAACCTCTTCTTCTACCCCAAACATCTTTTTCATAAGAGCAAGATTCTCATGTGCTTCATCCTCCTGAATCTTTTTGATGGCAAAACCAGCGTGTACAATTACGTAATCTCCAACTTGAACATCTTCATCTAACAGGAGAAGGCTTACCTCCCGCTGTGCACCAAGAACTTCAATAATTCCCATAGAGTCTTCTATTCTGATTACCTTTGATGGAACTCCAACGCACATTTGTTATCCCTCCTTTATTTTAGAAAATATTTTTTTCAGTTCATCTATTGTAGGCAATTTTCCAGATACAACTATCTTGCCATCCACTATTACCGCTGGGGTAAAAAGGACACCAAGCTTTGCAATTTCCTTTATATCAAAGACATGTGAGATGTCAGCAGCAAGGTTTAATTGGGAACAGGCTTCACGGACATTCTTTTCCGTTTCCTGACACCTTGGGCAGCCAGGCCCTGCAACTTGTATTTTCATATTTTTAACCTCCTTCTTCTAAATAATTTCAAAGATATACGAAAATATATAGTAGATCCCAATTAAAATTAAAATTATGCCCGTAACCCTTTTTGTATATATCTCTATTTGAGTTACTCTGTGATAAACGCTACTAATATATTTTAGCCCTGCAGAAACTAATACTGCAAACAATAGAACGGGTAAACCGGTCCCTATGCCATAAATCAGCGGCAGAGCAAAGCCTGATTTTGCTTTTATTGACAGAGGGATTAAACCACCAAAGAATAGAGCAGCGGAAACCGGACAGAATGCTAATGCAAATAATATCCCCAAGAATAATGAACCTAAGAACCCCCCGTTAAGCAACTTGTTTGCAGTCTTTTCTGAAACAGACAGAGAAGGCAGGTTTATTTTCAATAAATCCAACAAAACCATGCCCACAATAATTAATACTATTCCTAAAATCTTGTTGATATACCTCTGCAAAAAGTTTGAAAGTACGGGAATATTAACCAGTGCTTCTACGATTAAAAACCCAAGGACGATATATGTGATGCTTCTTCCAACTGTGTAGAGAATCCCTGATAAAAATACAATATTCTTACGAGTAATGCGATGTGAAATGAAAGATATGGCTGCTATATTTGTAGCCAAAGGACATGGGCTGATCGAGGTTAATATACCAAGCCATATAGCTGTAAACAAAAAAAATAGCTCCATTTAATCTATTTCCTGTAGATATCTTTCTGTTTCATCTTTTACGTACTGATAAAATTTTTCCTTTTCGCTTACATAAGACCAGACATCTGTCAGATTCTTCCAATCTACCTGTTTCTTACCCTTATGAAGTGTAAGAACCAGGGATTTTGTATAAAGCTGGTAGTCTTGAATATAGTGTTGATTTTCTGATTCATCAATGTTCAAGGGTTTAAATTCCAATTTTCCATCCTGGAGTTCCTTTGTAAAGTATTTCTCAATAGCTTCGCGCGAATATTTTTCAATAGTCAGACAAGTGGTACATCTATGAGTCCCGTGAAAGTAGTAGGCAATTACCTTAGATTTACTATCCTGCGGCACATGTTGAGCTGGCTTCTCTGTTTTCTGTGACTTTGGAATAATCTTTCTTGCTACTGTAACTTTATTCTCATGTATGGATTTCTGAACTGGCGATTTAATATGGGTCTGCGTTTCTGTACTGGTATTTGCTTTCTCACCTTTCTGATAAAACTCCTTATAAACTAAATAAGCAGCACTAAAGAAGACAAAAAACAATAGAGAAACAGACATTAGCTTTTTGATATTCAAATATTCACTTCCTTAAAATTATTATCCTTTACCCAGTAATTGTTCCAAATATCATGCCAGTAATTGTCGCCATAATGACGACTAAACATACATACACAACAGTCTTTTTTGTTCCTATAGCGCTTCTAATCACCAGCATACTTGGTAAACTTAAAGCCGGACCGGCAAGAAGCAATGCAAGTGCTGGCCCCTTCCCCATGCCCGAGCCTATCAAACCCTGCAATATCGGCACTTCTGTTAGGGTAGCAAAGTACATAAATGCTCCGACGATTGATGAAAAGAAATTAGCAAATAGGGAATTCCCTCCTACCAGAGCTGCCACAAAATGTGACGGTATTATCCTCTCATGCCCTACTCTGCCTAATAAAAAACCAGAAGCAAGGACGCCGCCTAATAAAAGCGGCAATATCTGTAGCGAAAGGATCCAGGTTGATTGTGTCCATTCTTTAAGCTCGGCTTTTTTAAACCACTTAAGAAGCATGAAAATTAAGCTTAGCAGGAAGAACCCGGCAATCCACCATTTATAATGGTATATCAGCCACCATAGCCCACTGTTTTCTCCAAGGGGCTTTCCCCAGTTGGCAAACACGAGAACCCCTACCATTGATAAGAAATAAGGGGCCGTTTTGTATAATGGTCGTGTTTCTGCAACTTCTCCTAAGTCAAAATCGTTTGCTACAGTGCGGGCTTTTTCCTCTTTTAAGAATATCAGATGCATGAGTAGACCTATTATTACACTAAAGGAAATGGCACCTATTGCCCTTGCAAATCCCAACTGCCAACCAAGGATTCGCGCTGTGAGTATGATTGCCAGGACGTTAATTGCTGGGCCGGAGTAAAGAAAAGCAGTTGCGGGACCAAGACCCGCACCTCTTTGATATATCCCGAAAAATAAAGGCAGGACTGTGCAGGAACATACAGCCAAAATTGTCCCTGAAACGGAGGCAACGCCGTAGGAAAGAATCTTGTTTGCCCTGGCTCCAAAATACTTCATTACCGAGGCCTTACTGACAAAAACAGATATGGCACCAGCAATGAAGAAAGCTGGCACAAGACAGAGCAAGACGTGCTCACGGGCGTACCACTTGACTAATGCCAGGGCTTCAAAGACAGCTCCGCTAAAGCGCGTATTTTCTAATGGTAGAAAATAGCAGACAAGAAAGACTGAAATTATCAAAAGGAATTTATATCTGTCTTTCATTTTTTCTTAGAACTTCGATCTTTTTATAACCCAATTCTTTTCCGCCTGTCATTCCCGCTTGTCGAATAACCCCCTTTTATCCCCTTAAATTAAGGGGGAAAGAGGGAAGTTATTGAAAGATTCTCCACGAGCCATTGGTGGACGAGCCAGAATGACAATTTCGTGACAATACTGAGATATCCACTTTTGTTAGATTCTTCATAATGGTTCAGTTCCTTTGATCTTGCAGAACTCGGAAGAGAAATATTTTCTCTGAAAATAAAGCGCCACATTCACCAGCCCTATCAACACAGGCACTTCGACCAGAGGCCCTATCACAGTCGCAAAGGCCGCTCCGGAATTGATACCAAAGACTGCTACTGCAACGGCGATAGCAAGTTCGAAATCATTGGAAGCGGCAGTGAAACTCAGGGTAGCGGATTTCGGATAATCAGCACCTATCCTCTTTGCTATATAGAAGGTAATGAGGAACATAAAGACAAAATATATAAAGAGGGGAATGGCTATCCTTACCACGTCCAAAGGAAGCTTGATGATGTACTCGCCTTTCAGTGAGAACATGACGATAATGGTGAAAAGGAGTGCAACGAGCGTAATCGGGCTTATTTTGGGTATAAATTTTTCGTGATACCACTTCTTCCCTTTTGTCTTGACGAGTGTAAAACGGGTAATAATGCCTCCGAGGAATGGTATTCCAAGATATATGAAAACACTCTTGGCTATTTCGCCTATAGTGACGTGCACTACTGCTCCGTGGAGACCAAGCAGGGGAGGAATCTTCGTAATAAAAATCCAGGCATACACTGAATAGGTGAGCACCTGGAACAGGGCATTAAAAGCCACCAGTCCAGCAACATAGTCAGGATCTCCGCATGCGAGATCATTCCAGACGAGCACCATTGCGATGCAGCGGGCAAGCCCGACAAGAATGACGCCGATCATATAATCCGGATAGGCGTGAAGGAAGATGACAGCAAGAACGAACATAACAATAGGGCCGACAATCCAGTTCTGGATAAGGCTTATCCCGAGGAGCTTATAGTTGCTGAACACCTTCGGCAGTTCTTCATAACGAACTTTAGCCAAGGGCGGGTACATCATGAGGATTAATCCGATAGCTATGGGAATATTGGTTGTTCCGACCTGAAAGATATTCCAGAAATCGGTAATTCGAGGATAAAGATATCCTGACATAACCCCTATGGCCATACCCAGAAAAATCCACAAGGTCAGAAACCGATCCAGGAAGGAGAGCTTTTTTGTAATCTCAGCCATGTTTTACTTCCTTCGATAGTGATTCACTTTCACAACAGCCTTTTTTAACTTTCAGAGCAATGATTTCTCCTTTTACCTTTTTCATCTTTAGAAATTCCTTCAATCTTTTATTGTCTTCCTGAATAAGACTGACGGCTATTCTTTCGAGGACAGACAAGATGAGAAATCTTCTGAAAATATCGGATTCATCAAGGCTATAGTGAATCCATTTACCTTGCCTTCTGTCCTTTATCAGACCTGCCTCTCTTAACACTCCAAGATGAAAAGAAACCTTAGGCTGGATCATGTCGAGAGCTGTTACAATGTCACATACACACAACTCTCCTTCTTCAAGGAGGATACTGTAACATCCATTATGCAAATTCTTAAAAGGGTATAATTCTCAATGGTT
>CAZLFE010000035.1:0-19408 GCA_964558725.1 uncultured Nitrospiraceae bacterium
CTTTTACTGTCTTCGGTTTGTCGGGTTCTGTGTATCCTATGAAAAATGAGGGTGCACCGGTTACCCCGGCTTTCTGGCCTTCGGCGATGCCTTTTTTGATTGCTTCGGCGTATTTTCCGTTGTCAACACACTGCTGAAATTTCGTTACGTCTAAACCGATATTCTTTGCATATTCAGAAAGATCTTTAAGATCCATGGCCTTTTGATTTGCAAAGATTTGATCATGCATTTCCCAGTATCTTCCCTGTTCGCCGGCGCAATGTGCTGCTTCCGCTGCTTTTGATGCCTGTTTGTGGAACGGCAAGGGAAAGTCGAGAAATACATATTTGACTTTGCCTGTCGCGATATATTCTTTCTGTATCTCTGGTAACGTCTCACGGACGTGTCTGGCACAAAATGGTCACTGATAATCGGAAAATTCCACAAGTGTTAGCTTTGCGTTCTTATCACCTTTGAAAGGATCATCATCCAGATCAATGACTGCTTCCTTGAATTCAGGTGGTGCCTGTCTTGCACTCAGCTGGTTTTTAATTTCCTGGATGTCCTTTTGTATTGCCTTCTGGCCTTCTTTGAGGACATCTATTTCCTTCTTTAATGCGTTGATCTCGTCAGTAGATTGAGCAAGGACCGGTTGGTGGCAGATGAAAAATATCATTATCAAGACTGTTAGCACTGCGAATCTTTTCATTGGTAATTCCTCCTTTTTTGCTTTATTAATTGAGGGTATAGAGAACTTTATGTCTCATACATCATCACATAAAGTTTTAAAAAAGTCAAAAAGAGTGGGTTAAAAATGTACAATTACTAATAAGACCAAAAGTAAAAAATAAGAGATGCTTCATCCGCTCTGGCGGATTCAGCATGACATACTAGTGGTATGCTTTGAAAAAAATGATGAGAAAGTGTTAAATTATTTCAGATTCAAGGAGGTAGCTCATTTTATGAAGAGAGTGCCTATGACGCCTGATGGATATCAGAAGCTGCAGGAAGAACTCGAGAAGCTTCTGAAGGTCGCCAGGCCGAAAAATATAAAAGATATTGCCGAGGCAAGGGCACATGGTGACCTTTCGGAAAATGCAGAGTACCATGCTGCCAAAGAGAGGCAGTCTTTTCTAGAAGGACGGATCCGTGAACTTCAGGCAAAGTTGGCTCTTGCTGAAGTTATCGACCCATCGAAAATAACTCAATCAAAGGCCGCCTTTGGTGCGAAAGTGAGAGTTTTGGACACGGGAGCAGACGAGCAATACGTCTTCACACTGGTAGGTGCTGATGAAGCAGATGTGAAAAATGGAAGGATATCCATAAACTCACCTGTCGGTAAGTCATTGCTTGGCAAAGAGGTTGGCGATACCGTTGTAATCAAAGCGCCTGCGAGAACCATGGAGTATGAAATATTAGAGATCAATTTTGAGTAGATACTTCACAGCGGAAATAATCAATAACCTTCCCCTGAACAACAAAAACGTTCTCCTCACTATCAAACCTTTAGAACCGGTACCTGACCCTGAGCCAGGGCAGTTCTATATGTTAGCAGTGAGCGAATCTCATGATCCCCTTCTCAAAAGACCCTTTAGTTTTTTCAGGAAAACACCTGAGGGGATTCAGTTCTTATACGAGGTAAAAGGCAGGGGTACCATGATGATGAAGGACTTCAAAAGTGGGAAAGTCATAAATGCCCTTGGCCCTCTCGGGAAAGGATACCCTGAACCAGAAAGTGATAGCACACCTTTACTTATTGCAGGTGGTATAGGTATCGCATCCATTTTCCCTCTCATTGAAGCCTATTCGAATAGGGTATATGTATTTTATGGTGCAAGGGACAAAGCAGGGCTACTCATGTTGAATGAATTGAAAAAATTATCGGATAAACTGAATATAAGCACTGATGATGGCTCCGTGGGGAAGCAGGGGACCGTTGTTGATCTTCTCACTGATTTTCTCACTCGTCACTCTTCACTTGTAACCCGTTATTCACTGTATGCTTGTGGTCGTAAATCAATGCTCGAGGCCGTATCCACAATTGCTCTTGAAAAGGGTATCAAAGGTTATATCTCTGCTGAAGAGAATATGGCATGTGGAGTTGGAGCATGCCTTGGATGTGCAGTTAAAGTTAAAGGTATAAAAGCAAATCCCCCCTTACCCACCTTTACTAAAGGGGGGCGTGGGGGAATTATTAACTCCGAAATAATTTATAAAATGGTCTGTAAGGAAGGTCCTGTCTTTCCAATAGGGGAGATTGTGTGGTAGGGATAGAAAATAGCCGAGGCATCTTGCCTCGATTAAATGAAAAGATCAGGCAGGATGCCTGACCTATTTTCAAACGATTGACATGAATGTATCTGTATCAATTGCTCATCTTAACCTCAAAAATCCTGTCATGACAGCCTCCGGGACTTTTGGATATGGAGAGGAATACTCAGAGTTTGTTGACCTGAATAGGCTCGGTGCCATCATTGTCAAGGGGATATCGTTAAAGCCAATGGAGGGTAATCCTCCGCCGAGAGTCTGTGAAACACCCTGTGGCATGTTGAATTCGATCGGTCTTCAAAATGTCGGGCTCAAGAGATTTTTAAAGGAGAAGCTGCCTTATCTAAAACAATTTGATGCGCCGGTGATTGTCAATATCCTTGCCAATACGATCCAGGGATATGTGCATCTCTCAAAAGCCCTCGATGATTCAGGTGTAGACGGAATAGAACTCAATGTCTCCTGTCCGAATGTAAAAAAGGGTGGAATCAGTTTCGGCACCGATAAGAAAACGCTCGCACGACTTATATCAAAGGCAAGGCAAACTGTTAAAAAGGCAGTTCTGATTACCAAATTATCCCCGAATGTATCGAATATTCCGGAGTTTTCAAAAATAGCTGAGGATTCTGGCAGTGATGCTGTTTCGCTCATTAATACAATCCCGGGAATGGCTATTGATATTGAAACAAGGAAGCCCAGACTTGCCAATATCACTGGAGGTTTATCAGGACCGGCAATCAAACCGGTCGCTGTAAGAATGGTCTGGGAGAGTTACAACACCGTAAAGATTCCAATAATTGGTATAGGTGGTATTATGAATGCTCATGACGCGATAGAGTTTATGCTTGCTGGTGCAACTGCTGTGGCAATTGGAACTGCCAATTTCGTGAACCCTAAGGCAACGGTTACCATCGTTGAAGGGATCGGAGAATATTTAAGGAGGAAAAACATAAAGGATATTAAGGAAATCATCGGGGGTTTAAATGCAGCACAATCCCATCATAACCTTAACAACTGATTTTGGCTACAGGGATCCCTTCGTAGGCATTATGAAGGGTGTGATACTGAATATCAATCCTTCCGTTACTATCGTTGATATCACACATGATATAAGTCCTCAGAACATTCTTGAGGCAGCCCTCGCAATCGAGATGAGCTTTGAATCTTTCCCTCATAAGACGATACATGTCGTTGTTGTTGACCCAGGTGTGGGTTCTCCTCGTAGGCCTATCCTTGTAATAACAGACCGTTATTACTTCATAGGGCCTGATAACGGTGTATTTTCCCAGATTTACAAATTAAAACATGAGACCTTAATGCTTATGCACATTACCTCAGAGCATTACTTTATGCCCCGGAGAAGTTCTACCTTCCACGGCAGGGACATATTTGCACCTGTAGCTGCATGGCTCTCGAGGGGCATAGACGCATCAAAATTCGGTGTACCTATAACTGATTATGTATTCATATCAGTACCAGTTCCGATTATAACGGGAAAACATTCCCTTAAAGGTGAGGTCATCTCTATAGACCGCTTTGGAAATGCGATAACCAATATAAAGGCTCAACAGACAGATGAACTTCAGAAGAGCACTCCTCTAAAAAAACTCAAAGTTCTCATTAAGGGTAAAGAAGCTCCTTTGAAGAATCACTACTCAGAGGCTGAAGATACGGAGCTTTATTCTTTAATAAACAGTTTCGGCTATCTTGAGCTTTTTATATACAAGGGTAGTGCCTCAAAATCATTTGACATACAGGTCGGCGAGAAAGTACGAATTGCAGTAACATGAAAAATATCCGTTAACCAAATTCCATCACCACAAAACACCGATCTCCTTTGAATAGAGTTGATGTATAATATATTCCCTATGCTCCTTGTTGCATTGACAGGTAATTACGGAATGGGGAAAAGTACCGTTCTTTCCATGTTCGGAAAGTTAGGTCTTGATACCCTTGACGCAGACAGAATTGTTGAATCTTTTCTCAAGGAAAAAGAGGTCCTCGAAAAGATAAAAGAGCTCATGGGTGATCATGTATTCAATAAAAATGGTAGTCTGAACAAAAAAAAGGTTGCAGATATCATTTTTAAAAGTGATTCTCTAAGGCGCTCTCTTGAGGATATTCTTCATCCCCTGGTATTCGAAAGGATAAAAGATTTCTCGGACAAGATGAATGTGAAGAATAAGATCTTAGTCATTGCAGCACCTCTCATTTATGAGAGGGGATACGAAGACAGGTTTAACAGGACGATTGTTGTGCATACAAAAAAAGAGATCGCACTCAACCGACTCGAAAAGAATGGAGTTCCAAAAGAAGAGGCAGTCCTCAGGTTTAAGTCCCAGCTTCCGATAGAGGAAAAAGTAAAAAGGGCTGACTTTATAATAGATAATAATGGAACTATTGAAAATACAATGGCACAGGTAGAAATGATCTACAAAAAACTTTTAAACGAGGCAGGAGATGGAGATAATTAGAGGTCTGGAAGAATTCAGTAAAAGCTATCCGAATACAGTTATGACAATAGGCAATTTTGATGGTCTGCATCTTGGCCACCAGAAAATTATCAATACCGTAATACAGGAGTCTGAAGAGATTAATGGGACATCAATGGTCGTAACGTTTGACCCCCATCCGATGAAAGTTCTCGTTCCTGACAGTGAAATAAAATTGCTCACAACTCCCAAAGAGAGGTCACGGCTCGTGGAAGCTATGGGCATACACGTCTTGCTCTGTATCACTTTCAATCAAGAGTTTTCTCATCTCCACCCTGATATTTTCATTGAGGATATCCTTGTAAAAAAGATAGGGGTGAAAAAGATTATCGTCGGTCAAAATTATGCTTTTGGAAAAAACCGGAAAGGCACGACAGAACTTCTGAGGAGAAGGGGAAAGAAATATGGATTCAGTGTAAAGGTAGTCAGGAATGCAAAAGTCAACGGAGAAGTTGTCAGCAGCAGCAAAATCAGAAGTCTTCTTTTAACAGGACAGGTCTTTGAGGCATCAACCTTCCTCGGAAGGGCATACTCAATTGAAGGAAATGTGATTAGAGGTTCAGGGAGGGGTGAAAAAATCTTGCATGTGCCTACAGCAAATATAACCACTCCTAATGAGCTCGTTCCAAGGGAGGGTGTATATGCAGTACGGATAGGGAACAGGGGTATGTTCTTCGACGGGGTTGCAAATATCGGAAAAAAACCGACATTCGATGATTCTGATACAAGTTACGAAGTCCATATATTCAATTTTGCAAATACCCTTCTCGGAGAGCATTTAAGGATTTATTTCGTAGATTGGATTAGAGATCAACGATCCTTCCCCGATGCCCCAAGCCTCGAGAAACAGATCAGGAATGACATCGAACATACTAAAGAGATTTTGAGCAAAAAGAAACCCAGGTTGATATAAGGGGTTTACTTTTTCCTCTCAGGTAGGATCTCAGGTTTTTGGATATCCATTCTATAAGCTACATTTCAAACAAAGAATTCCTCGAAGCTTCAGGGTGCGATAATTTTTTTTGTTATGTTTGTCATTCCCGCTTGTCGGGAATCCTTCTTTGGATACAGAGTTACAGAAAGATTCCAAACGAGCCGGAATGATAGATTCGATACCTCGCAGCTTGCTGCGGGGTAGTTCATTTGGACTCACCAATTCACTCTCATTTTTTCAGGATATCTCATCATCGGGACATTGATTTGAATGTATCTTGTACCATCTTCCCCTGCGATTTTCCTTAAAGTCCTCACAAGTCTCTCTGCTTCAAGCCAATTATCAAGGTCACGCCCTTCAACTCGACCACCTCTTTCATAGCGGTCATGCGCTACTGTGAATATTTCCGCTTTCAAATGTGCCTTGCTCACTCTACTTTCCTCCTTTCTTTAATGAGAGAACTTCGCTTTCACAGCCCTCTCCATTGAAATTTCATTTTGAAGTTATAATAATTTGTTTGGTATATCAATATATTTGAATTAATGACTTTCTTCATTCCAAATTGAGATTTATTGCTAATCCCCACCTTAACCTTTATGACAGTCATAGCAGCTTACTTTGGTTCCCTTTACATATCTTTTTAAACCTGAACCCTTAGTGGTAAAAGTTCTGCCAGTAAATGTTTTAGATAAAATAGTTCCCCTGTAATTGTTTCCGTGACAAGTAGCGCATTGGGTAAGATTATCTGCTGCAAAACCATGATGATTGTTAACCCAGGCCTGTCCAATTGTGTGAAGACCATGTGGACCTCCGTCTTTAGTTATAGGAAGACTAAAGCTCCTATGGCAGACAGAACACTCAGCAATCGTCCCTTTATGGCCTTGAAAGATTATGCTCTGAACATTGTCATTCGCCTCTGACGTGGCGTATTCTGCATGTGTCGAGCCATGGCATGCTTCACACTGCATATTACCGTGCCCTCCTGCACTGACTTTATAGAGACTTGGGCCTGTAGTAAATATGCTTGTCACCTGCCTGTAATTTCCAGAAGGGTCAAAAACAGAGGTATCCCTTACATAACTTCCCGTTGCATCTGACAAATAGTGACAGTAATGACAACTTGGTAAATCTATCCATCCTGTTCTCCCAGGTGCTCCTACTTTTAACATGGAGCCGTGACAGCTCTGGCATTGTAACAACGAATTTCCGTTTGCCTTTTTTGCTTTTCCCATAACTCCTCTCAGACACTGCGTTTGAGAGCCTGGATGGCAATAATAGCACGCACTTCTGTTCATGGTGTTGTCAAGTGGCAAACCTGTATTATCATCCATAACATTTAGTCCGTGCCAGGAGTGTACTGACTCTGTTAAGGGTTTAATTCCATTTATTCCTGCCTTACCCAGTGCATTTGAAGCATGGCAGTTTGCACAGAGGATTGGGTTGCCATAATCAGACGTATCTAACAATCCTGTTGAACTGTATCCATTTACACCAAGAGCTGTAGCATATAATGAATTGGAAATATTCTTTTCATCATGAAGTTTGAGAATATTTCTTTTAAAGTCTTTATCAGGATTTGGATCATTTACCCAGCCTGTTGAGGGTCGTGCAGCAGGATCCCGGTATTAGACTTGTGACAGCGTTTGCATCTCATCTCATCACTCACAGGCAAAACAGTTTTTGTTACTGCAAGAGTTGTTCCGTCTTGTCTTTTCACTGCAACTTTAACCATGGGATAGTAATTAGGCAAGCCATGGTCGTTATAAGGTACTACTGGAATTCCATCGGCTTCCCAGTAACCATACGTTGGATTGAAGATCATAGGAGCGGGAGTTAGGCTCTGCACCGGGTTCCCAGTTAATCCAGTGTCTTGCAGGAGTTGCATGCCAAAAAGAGGTAATACAAAATCCCAGAAATTTATCTTTCCTATGCTTGTTGTATTAATTGAACCATCTGTATCTCTTGCTGCCCGATAGGTAAGAATTACACCAGAACTGACCAGTGTTCCAGTGTACCTGTCAATCACCTGTGCATGCAGGTTATTGAATGGCGGCAAAATTGCAAACACTGAGTAATCATGGTCTATACAGTGCATACCGAGATCATTCCAGCCAATTACTGTATATTGTCCTAAAGTAACTGGTGTTGCTGCTGTGCCTGCATCAACATAAAAGAAAATAAAGAGGAAAATTGAAATGGTAACCATGCATAAAAACAATTTTTTCATAGGATACTCCTTTTACTGTTAGATTTTTACGCCCTCACAGAAGGGACTTGTTAAAAAATCTAAGGTAATTTTAAAAAGGATTCACAATAACTGCTATCAGTATTAGTCTGATATTTTTGTAGGATTTTTCTTCTTTGATTGTAGGTATTTTTCTTACACTTATATTGACAGAGGGTCTACATCGACTTTTATTTTGACATCTTTTAAGCCTTTGAATGCCTCAATAAAGATTTTGGCTACAGAATGGAGACTTCCGCGAACAGCGGACTTTAGAAGTAACTTGAATTCTTTTTTGCCTTTAGTATTTTTTGATATGGATGGGCCGAGGATTTCTACATCTTTATAACTTCTCTTCATAATATTCGATAGCTCCCTGGACAGATCTTCTTTGCTTATGAATCTCATGAGCAAAAGCCTTGTGTACGGAGGATAACGAGGGGATTTACGCCTGCTGAGTTCCTCCCTGAAGAATAAATTGTAGTCATAATTTTTTATACATTTGAAAAGGTAGTTCTGGGGCATCCTTGTTTGTATAAATAGTTCACCTGAAGGCGCAATCCTGTCTATGATGGAAGAGATTTCCTGATATGTCTTTTCAGTAGATCTGAAATCAGGGAGACTCAGAAAAAGGTCTGTATTCAGAATAGCTGCCATGGAGAATCCCCCATCGATGCCCAGCCTTCTTGTCATGAGCTTCGTGCCAATGATTATCCTGACATCATCTCTGTATGTTGCCTCAACCAATCCCTCAATCTCTGACCTTTTTCGAGACGTGTCACTGTCAAGCCTGAGGGTCTTTATCCCGAGGAGTTCCTCGATGTCTTCTTGAGCCCTTTGTGTTCCTGCGCCGAGGAGCTCCATGTTATGCCCTTTACATCTGCTGCAATTCTCAGGAATCTTCCCTGCATAGCCGCAATAATGGCATTTCACCAACGAGTCCTGTTTATGGAAGACCAGGGGGACTCTGCAACCAGGACATTCCTCTACGTAATCACATTCAGCACATTGAAGGAGTGTCGAGTATCCCCTCCTGTTAATGACAAACATCACTTTTTCATGATTTTTAATAAATCTCGTAGCAGCATCAATAACTTTCCTTGATAGATATGGCTTGAAAAGTTTTTCACGCCTCATATCTGCCACCCTTACCCTGGGCTTTTTCATATCCGCCTCTAACTTTAATAACGTGTATTTGCCTTTTCTGCAATTATACATGGATTCTATAGAAGGACAGATGGATGAAAGAAGGACGGTTGCCCTTTCAAGATAACCCCTCATTATGGCAACATCCCTCCCATGATATCGGAGGGCTTCCTCCTGTTTATAAGAACCGCTATGTTCGTGGAGCACGGCAATAAAAGAGACATCTTTCAGAGGAGCAAAGACAGCAGACCTTGTACCGAGTACAATATCAGAGCTGCCTGACAGAATTCTCTCTATTGACTCTGATCTTCTGCCCCTGCTCAGAGCACTGTGGACAAGGCATAGCCTTTCTCCGAATCTCTCGTTTAAAAGTGGATAAAGGTTATTGATGAGGGATACCTCAGGGACAAGAAGAATTGCATTCTTCGTTTCTGTAAGTATTTTAATGAGAAATGAATATTCATATGCAGAGGATGGGGCATGGAGGAGGAATGTTCCATATGTGTTCTTTTTTATGGAATCGAGAAGACCGGATACTGTCCTATCATCCACACTGGTCATAGGGAGAGGGTGTCCTGTTAATTGTTGCGTTTTTGTCTTCCTTTGTTTTATTTTTATAAACGCTTCTTTTGGGAGCATGTTTTTTAAGACGATGCCCTGTTCTGATAGATAATACTCTGACATCCATTTGAGGAGTTTAATCATCTTACCGCTTAATACCGGGACATCACCATAGACCTTAATGACATCTTTTACTTCACCTGATAGGACTTTTAATGACCTCCCCATAACAATACCTTTTGTAATGCTATTCTTAAGGGGTGCGCTCACAATCATGCCGGGTTCTGCAATTCCTGAGAGTTCCCCAGGGCATCGATAGGTAAGAGGGCCAAGGTTTACGGGAAAGAGGATATCGAGAAACTCCATGGAGGATTTTATCATATTGTTATCAATCTTATCTTTGTGCGATAATTAAATATGTTACAGAGAATAATAATTCTTTTACTCTTGTTTCTCCTTGTAATCTCATGCGCTACGAGAAAGACCATGCTCCGTGAAGAAAGGCCCCTTCCCCCAGAGGATGCGTATTACTTCTATATCCTTGGTTATACTGCAGAGAGGGATGGAAGGTGGGAAGATGCCCTGAAACATTATAACGAAGCCCTCACCCTGGACCCCTCATCTCCTTATCTTAAGACTCAGATTGGCTACGTCCTTCTCAGGACAGGAAAGGTAACAGAAACCATAGCTCTTGTTGAGGATATCATCAAGACAGAACCTGATTATATTCCGGCACTTGTGCTCTTAGGTCAGCTTTATAACAGTCAGCGTAAGTTTAAGGAGTCAATACTGATATATGAAAAAGTTCTTGAAATACAGCCGGATAATCAGGAAGCCGCCCTTTTTCTGGGTACCCTCTATGCAAACAGGCAGGAGTATGATAAGGCTATCAAGATTCTTGAGAAACTCATTAAAAAATATCCTGATAACGTAATGGCAATTTATTATATTGGTTTAATACACCTGGAAAAAGGTGATTTAGAAAAGGCCTCAGAATATTTTCAGAATGCAATAGATCAGAAACCTAACTTTGATGCAGCATTTCTCAATTTGGGACTTATCAATGAGATGAAAGATAATCTTCAAAAGGCAGAGGAATATTACAATAAGGCAATTACCATAAACCCTCACAATATCCAGGCCAGGGAAAGACTTGCACAGATCTATATAAAGCAGAAGACAACGGACAAGGCAATAAATCAGTTTCAGGAGATGAGTGCTCAGGTGCCTGCAAACATAGATATCCATGCACGGCTCGGGGTACTTTATTTTGAGGACCAACAGTACGATAAGGCTATTGAAGAATTCAGGATCGTGCTTGAGGCTAGACCTGAAAATATTCCTACCCGATACTATCTTGCACTATCCCTTGAGGAAATAGGGAGAGACGAGGAGGCTATTTCACAGTTAAGAAAGATAATTCAGCAGGAACCAAAAAATTTAGCTGTCTTCCTTCATCTCGGATATCTCTATTCAAAACTGAAGAGAGATGATGATGCGATCGCTGTTTATGAGGAGATCCTGAGCTTCGAGAAAGATAAGCCCGAGGTCTATCTGTACCTCGCAATAACCCATATCCATAAAAAGAACTATGAAAAGGCAGAGGCGATCCTGAAAGACGCCCTCAGTCGTTTTAAAGACAATGACGAGTTAAATTTTAATCTTGCCATCGTATTTGAAAAAACAAATAGATATGATGAGATGGTGAAATATCTGAAAAAGGTAATTGAGATTAATCCACAACATGCAGATGCACTTAACTATCTCGGATACAGTTATGCTGAAAAGGGTGTAAACCTTGAAGAGGCACGTTCACTTATCAATAGTGCACTTGATCTCAAACCTGACAATGGCTATATCATAGATAGTCTTGGATGGGTTTATTTCAAATTAGGGCAGTATGATGAGGCACTGAAGACTCTCCTGAGGGCAGCCGAAATGGTAAAGAACGACCCTGTTATATTTGAACATATCGGAGATGTATATAACTCGAAAGGCCTCAATGATAAAGCCAGGGCATTCTGGGAAAAGGCGATCGAGTTAAATGAAAAAGAGGAAGGTCTTAAAGAGAGAATCGAAAAAAAGATTCAAAACTTGAACTGAAGAAATTCAAAATAAATGAAACCTCCTCACTCTGCACTCATCAATCATCACCCATTACTCCATTTGAGGGCTCCCGCAAAAATAAACTGGTTCCTCTCAGTCCTCAACAAGAGGGACGATGGTTATCATAATATTAGGAGCCTGATGCAGTGCGTAGGGCTTTATGATGATTTGCTCTTTCATCATGATGATACAGTAGAGGTAATAAGTGACGCGGATATCCCTCTTGAGGATAACCTCGTCTACAAAGCTGCATCTCTGATCCAAAGATATACTTCCTGCAGGAAGGGAGTAAAAATAATTCTGCATAAAAACATCCCTGTGAGTGCGGGGCTCGGAGGTGGCAGTAGCGATGCTGCATATACCCTTTTAGGGCTCAATGTGCTTTGGGATCTCGGTTTAAGTAAAAGGGAGTTATGCGCAATAGGCTTAGAAATAGGTTCCGATATCCCTTTTTTTCTCAATGGTCCCTCCGCTCTTGTAGAAGGAAGAGGAGAAAAAGTAAAACCCCTTACCATTCACTCCCCTATAGCGTTTCTTCTTGTAAAACCTCCTGTTTCCGTCTCTACGGCGTGGGCTTACAAGAATATGAAAAAGTTGACAAAGAATCCCGTTGATATTAAACTTTTCTGTCAGGCTCTTAAGAAGAAGGATTTTGCTTGTCTCAGCAGTATGCTTAAGAACGACCTCGAAAGGGTTGTCCTAAAAAAATACCCTGCGGTCGGCAAAATTAAGGAGAGATTGTTAGAAAAGGGGGCATTAATTTCTGCGATGAGTGGTAGTGGCCCTGCGGCATTTGGTGTTTTTGAGTCGAAGGAGAAAGCCATTTCCGCAGCAAGAGAAATGGGTTCTCACTGGTGCAGGGTCGTAACAACAGTGACAAAATCAGCGAAGAGCATATAGCATGGAGCATATGGTATCACTCTTACCTCTAAGCTCTTTGCTCTTAGCCCTTAAACTTTGTTTTTGAGTTGGGGCGTAGACAAACGGCAAGTCAGGAGACTTTGGATCTCCCATCTGGAGGTTCGAATCCTCCCGCCCCAGCCAACTCGGTTTCGAGTCGCAACGACTGGATTTTGCAATGCAAAATCCAGAGTTATGAGTTAAGAATTAAAAGTGAAACACAATAATATATAAAGTTTTTAACTTTAAACTTTGAACCTTTTTTTTTGGGGGGGAAACAATGCCGGAAGGAATGAAACTTTTTACTGGAAATGCCCATAGAGAACTTGCACGAGATGTTGCGGGATATCTCCACATACCTGTTGGAGATGTTACGTTGACAACATTCAGTGATAGTGAAATCATGGTTCGTATCAATGAAAACGTAAGGGGGACTGATGTTTTTGTATTACAGCCTACATGCACGCCAGTAAATCATAATATCATGGAACTCCTTCTCATCGTAGATGCTCTGAAGAGGGCATCAGCAAGGAGAATAACGGCAGTTATTCCGTACTATGGATACGCAAGGCAAGATAGAAAAGTTCAACCGAGGGTACCGATATCGGCAAAACTTGTCGCTGACCTGATAACGGCTGCAGGTACGAGCAGGGTTCTTACTGTGGATCTTCATGCAGCCCAGATTCAGGGATTTTTTAATATCCCGGTCGACAATCTTTATGCGGCACCTGTCTTACTCGATTATATACGGAACAATTATAACCTTAAAGATCTCGTAATCGTGTCTCCTGATGCTGGTGGTGTTGAGAGGGCCAGAGCTTTTGCAAAAAGACTCCAGTGTTCCATCGCAATCATTGACAAGAGGCGTGAGATGATGAACGTTTCAGAGGTAATGAATGTGATAGGCGAGGTAGAAAATATGGATACCCTGATACTGGATGATATGATAGATACTGGCGGTACAGCCACACAGGCTGCAGGTGCCCTCAAAGAAAAAGGTGCAAAGCGAGTTGTTGCAGCATGCACGCATGCGGTACTTTCTGGTTCTGCTATTGAGAGAGTGAATAACTCGGTCATAGAGGAACTCATTGTCACAAACACAATACCCTTTGACAGCAAAAAAGAGCAATGCAAGAAGCTCACTGTTTTGAATGTAGCGCCACTTCTTGGAGAGGCAATCAGGAGGATTTATGAGGAATCTTCAATAAGTTCGCTTTTTGTATAAACCCCGTTAGAAATTCTTTCTAACGAGGTAAAGGAGGAAGGATGGAGAGAATGACTATTACTGTAGAAAAAAGAGAAGAGATTGGAAAAGGGGCAGTTCGGTCACTGAGAAGAGAGAATATGATTCCAGCAGTCCTTTATAGGGCAGGAGATTCTCTCCCTATAAAATTTTCTAAGAAGGATCTCTCGCGGTTTATTAATGCAACAGCAGGTGAGCAGGTTATGGTGAACCTTCAATTTGGAGATGGCTCAAGCAGACTCGCACTGATAAAAGATTACCAGGTTGATCCGGCACAGGGAGAGTTACTCCATGCAGATTTTTTTGAGGTCTCCCTAACAGAAGAAGTAAAGGTCACTGTGCATATTACAATGGTTGGAGAACCAATAGGTGTAAGGAGAGACGCTGGGATATTGCAGCACCTGCTCAGAGAGATAGAGGTGGAATGTCTTCCAGACAGGATACCCGGACACATTGAAGTCGATATATCAGGTCTTGAAATAGGCCAGTCTATTCGTGTCGGAGATCTGAAACTAGGAGAGGGGATAAAAGTTCTCACTGACCCCGATGGGGTCATAGTTAATGTCATAGCTCCTGCGGTAGAGGAGGTTGCACCTGCCGAAGTTGTTGTACCAGAGATTAAAGAGCCTGAAGTTATAAAGAAAGGAAAGAAGGAGGAAGAAACCTAATCGAGTTATTAGACTCAGTTGTTAGTTTTTAGACTAATGACTAATGACTAATGACTAATGACTAATGACTATGGCTATGTATGTGGATTGTGGTAGGCCTTGGAAATCCTGGCAAAAGATATTCCAGAACAAGACACAACATCGGCTTTATGGTTGTTGAAGAAACCGCAAGAAGATATGAGATTGATTTTAAAGAGAAGGAAAAGCACAGGATAGGAACAGGTTCTATCGGTGGAGAGAAAGTCCTGCTTATAGAACCCCTTCTTTATATGAACAACAGCGGGCTCGCTGTAAAAGATGTAATGGGCAGATTTAACATCCCTCCGGAAAAACTCATCGTCATTCATGATGACCTCGACATGGAAGTAGGAAAACTCAGGATCAGGAGAAAAGGCTCATCAGGAGGTCACAAAGGAATTGAATCAATAATACAGAATCTTTCTTCAAAGGAATTTGCACGATTAAAAATAGGAATAGGAAGACAGGAGGGTGTTACTCCCGAAGATTACGTCCTGAGCAGATTCAGAAAGAACGAGATCTCTCTCATCAAAAGTACTATCGAAAGAGCATCAGATGCAGTCACCTGTATTGTATTAGATGGATTGGAGAAGGCAATGAATAAATTCAATACCCGGTAACCAAACATAATAGAATAAATCTAAATACTAAACAATATCTAAATACAAAATCCAAATGATACAAACAAGTTACGATACTAGAGAAAAGCAATGAAGGACATGCTGGGAAGAGAAGATGCAATCACTGTAGAGAGTGCACTTGAGCTCATCTTCAGCAAACTTTCTCCAAAATTCCCTCCTGAGGAAAATCTAAAAATATATGAATCTTATGGAAGGATCCTTTCAAGAGACCTTTTTTCTCCGGAAGACCTTCCAAATTTTTCCCGATCTACTGTTGATGGATTTGCTGTGTCTTCCTCCGACACCTTTGGAGCTACTGAGGGGATGCCTGCTTACTTAAGCATAAAATATGAAATATTCATGGGTGAGGAGCCCGACTTTGAATTAAAAAAAGGTGAGGTCGCAAAGATCGCTACGGGCGGAATGCTGCCAAAAGGTGCTGACGCAGTAGTAATGTTCGAGCACACTCAACAGGTTGATGAAGGAATGATAGAAGTCTTGAAACCTGTTGCCCCTGGTGAGAATGTGATACAGGCAGGAGAGGATGTAAAAAAGGGAGATTGCGTATTGAAAAAAGGCCATAGAATGAGGCCCCAGGATATAGGGGTGCTTGCTGGCATTGGCATCAAGGATGTCTGGGTTTACGAAAAACCGAAGGCTTCGATAATATCAACGGGCGATGAGATCGTCCCCCCTGACAGACCGGCTAAACCCGGACAGGTGAGAGATATTAACTCTTATAACCTTTTTGGTCTCCTTTTAGATGCAGGAGCAATCCCTCTCATAAAAGGTATATTCAGTGATGAATACGGAATCATACGAGATGTTGTTGAGAAGTCTTTAACGGATACAGATATCGTGCTGATCTCAGGTGGCAGTTCCGTCGGTACCAAAGATGTTACTGCACGGGTTATCAATGATCTCGGAAAACCAGGTGTTCTCTTTCATGGTGTATCACTGAAGCCAGGCAAACCATTAATAGGAGGCATTATCGATAATATTCCTGTATTTGGTCTCCCAGGACATCCAGCAGCCGTTTCTGTATGTTTTGACATCTTCATCAGACCCGTTTTATGTGGCCTTTCTGGATTGAGTAAAGATAGATATGAGGTGGGGAAGCGGACTATCAAAGCGAGAATTGCAAGAAACATCTCCTCAAGCCCTGGAAGAGAAGAGCATATAGCAGTTTATCTTGAGGAAAGGGGAGGAGAACTATGGGCCGTGCCTATCCTCGGCAAATCAGGTCTTATTACAACATTGATAAAGGCTGACGGAACAGCTGTTATACCTCTCAGAAAACTTGGGGTAGAAGAAGGCGAGATCGTTGAAGTCAGACTTTTTTAATCTATTTTATTCATAAATTTTAACAACACAAGAACCAGAATATAGTATTTGTCCCGAAAATGTCATTCTGACTTTCGTCCTCGCCTCGTCGAGGATCGTTCCAGAATCATCGATTCTGTCATGCCGGCTTGTCCGGCGTCTTTCTTTAAGAAGGATTCCCGACAAGCGGGAATGACAAGAAATTCCAAACAAAAACCAGAAGAACCAAATTTAAATATCACTGTCAGGAACCACTACAACCTTCAAAGAAGTTTTTGCTTCTGAGGCTAATTGAAACCCTTGCTTAATATCGGAAAGTGCAACTCTATGCGTTATCATTTCTCTGACATTGATCTTTTGGCCCTCAATTAACTCTATAGCTGCCTTAAGATCATCAGGTGCCGCACCATATGAAGATAGTAATGTTATTTCATCTCTCCAGAATCTCAGGGATGGAATAACGATTTCAGTCTCAGGCACGGCAAAAAAGAGAATCTTTCCTTTTCTATCAGCAGCAGATATGGCACTATCCACTGCCTGTTGAGCAGATGCACAAATAATCACTACATCTGCCAATCTCCCATCGTTTATATTTTTCAGTTCATATACGGAATATTTACTGGCATCCATTACATAATCAGCACCAAATTCTAAGGCCTTCTTGAGCTTATTCTCATTGATATCCAGAGCAATAACCTTGCCTCCCTTCATCTTTGCCAATTGAACATGCAAAATACCTGAGACGCCGGAGCCTATTATTAACACGGATTGACCTTTTTTCAATCCTAATCGTTCTTGTCCAGCAATCACGCATCCCAGAGGTTCAATCATCGTAGCATCCTCAAAAGTTACTTCCTCAGGAAGGATAAATGTCCCGTATCTGACATTTTCCTGAGGAACCCGTATAAATTCTGAAAATCCTCCCGGATCATAGTTGCCGGCATGAAGCGATTCACATGCAGTATGATTGCCCTGGACACAGTAATGGCATCTGAAACAGGGGACATGATGAGATATGAATACCCTATCACCCTTTTTGAAACTCTTTACCCCTCTTCCGACATCTGCTATCTCACCTGCCATCTCATGCCCCAGTATGCGTGGCCCCTTTGTTATCCTGTACCACTGCATGACATCGGTTCCGCAGATTCCAGATGCCTTCATTTGCACTAAAATTTCTTCATCGGAAATACGAGGTATTGGGCGGTCCTCAATCCTTATATCTTCATTGCTGTAATAAACAGCTACTTTCATTCGATATATTCCTTTTATTGTTTGGTAATCTCCCCTACCCCCCTTTAAAAGAGGGGAAGAGATTTTCTTTTTTTAAAGTATCTAAGCTTTAACCCCCCCTTTTATAAAGGGGATACAGGGGGATTACTAATTTTTAAGACATAATCTTTCATGAAATTTTATGACTTGTAGAAAAGATTATTTCTTTGAGTAAATCTCGAATGCCTCCTCTACAGAGGCTCCTTTATGAACGATGGCTCTTATTGCCTTAATCATACCAACAGGGTTATCGCTCTGGAAAATATTTCTCCCCATGTCAACCCCTGAAGCTCCTTCTTTGATAGCATTTGCTGTCATTTGCAAGGCATCCTTCTCTGGTATCTTTTTGCCTCCTGCCATAACAATAGGTACAGGACATCCCTCCACCACCTTGTAAAAATCCTCGCAGTAATATGTTTTGACAAAATGTGCTCCTATCTCTGCTGCTATCCTGCATGCAAGTCCCAGATATCGTGCATCTCGTCCCATTTCCTTGCCAACTGCTGTTACAGCAAGCACTGGAATGCCGTACCTTTCTGCCTCATTTACCAATCTTCCCAGATTTGATATGGTTCTATCTTCATTGCTTGCACCTACAAAAATAGACATCCCGACACCGGAGGCATTAAGCCTTATTGCCTCTTCCAGAGAGGTAGTAACATCTTCATTGGATAACTCTCCGAGTATACTTGAGCCACCTGAGACCCTGAGACATATTGGAACATCACTTCGGGAATCAACACTGGTTCTCAGCATGCCCCTTGTTATAAACAGGCAGTCTGCATGGGGAATCAGGGGTGTGACAGTCTTTCTGAGATCTCTCAACCCTGTTGTCGGACCCTGGAAGTACCCATGGTCAACGGCAAGCATGACAGTCTTTCCTGTCTTTGGTTTAAAAATACGCGATAGCCTGTTTTTCATTCCAAAATCCATAATTGTACCCCCTTTACCCCGTAGGAATGCCCCATGGCTTGCCAAGGGGATGATAAACCCCGTTGATGATATCTACGGGGTAAATTAAAAAATCTTCCGCTTTTGTGCACGGTGTTCAATCCCCGACCCTTTACAATTTGCTACGGATTCTGTGTACAATTCCAACACGGTTTACTGTTTTTATTTGTTGAAAGTATATAAAAAGAAATAATTAACTGTCAAAGAGAAAAAATGATAATCTCTGGGTATGATAAAAGGAAGTCTATGTTTCAGTCTTGAAAGTGTTCACCCTTAACATCTTTGACAGGAATATCGGGCAGGTATCATAGTTTCCATTGTCACAATAATTTTCTTTTATTCTTGTATCAATAACCATTGATGAGAGAGAGGCGCTGCAGATATTCTTGTCTTTGTAAGGACACGCTATCTCATCTTCATCGAGTTTGAATTGCTTCGGTTCCTTTAATATTTTCTCCACTGTAGGCTCCCTGATTATCCTAAAAGCCATATAAATCTTACCCCTGTGTTTACAGTATTGTTGTGATTTATATCACCTAAGGAAAGCGCTGACGCCGGAGAATATTTATAGGAAGACTTAAACTGAAATGGAAGATAGTCTGAGACATGAAGCCTTAGGTAACTCGGGTCTTTTCTTTTAATCCCCGGAACTGTAACAGCAAAGTGATAATGTCCTATTAGAGCAAAATGAAAATGTCCTGAA
>CAZLFE010000036.1:0-13243 GCA_964558725.1 uncultured Nitrospiraceae bacterium
ACTTGTATTTCAGGAATATTAAAAAGATCCTTGTAATAAAATTGCGCCATATCGGAGATGTCATTCTAACTGTCCCTGTCTTTAGAGCATTAAGAGAGAATTTTCCAGATGCATATATCTCAGCTCTTGTCAATTCAGGGACAGAAGAAGCGCTGAGCGGTAACCATCTCATCAATGAGATAATAATCTTTGATAGGAATATTAAAAAGATGAATCCTATACAAAAATATATAAAAGAATTATCCTTTCTCAAAAAGATACGAATAAAGAGTTTTGATATGGTCGTTGACCTCACAAGCGGTGACAGGGCTGCATTCATCTCATTTGCCTCTGGTGCACAATACAGAATCGCCTGCAACCCGGACAGAAGTGGCTTTTTCGGTAAAAGGTATTTATATACCCATCTCGCTAAAAAGCAGGGTGACCAACATGTGGTATTGCGGAATCTTGATGTTGTGAGGCAATAACCTCACAACAATTTGAATTTTAGTATTATAACTACTATTGGTATAAAATAGAGACAGTTACATAGAGGTCTCAACTATGAGATATTATAGAAGTTACGATTTAGCAGGTCAATAAGGTTTAATTTCTCTAAGATGACTTCTGAAGGTATTCGTGACAATTCCAGAAGATATGCCCTATAATTCTTATAACTGAATTCAAGTATGAATAAAAAAAGTTTTAGTGTCCCTGTTTTGACATATCATCATGTTAATAAAGATGGGCATTTTATAAATGTAAAACCTCAGATATTCGAAAACCATATAAGATATCTGAATGAACATGGTTTTACCGCACTTCAAACAGGGGATCTTCTAAAAATATTCAATGGTCATCACATGCCACCTAAAAGGCCTGTTATGATAACATTTGATGACGGATGGCTTGACAACTGGGTTTATGCCTTTCCAATACTGAAAAAATATGGATTTAAGGCTGTAGTATTCGTAATCACATCCCTGATAGCAGAGAAGGGAAGGAGACAACGAACTGACGAGAGTATTCCTTCATTTCTACCTTCTCATAAAGAATGCCAGAAAATGATCGAAGCAGGTCTTGCCTCAGAGGTTATGCTTTCATGGGAAGAACTCAGAGAAATGGAAAATTCTGGCCTCATAGATGTCCAGTCACACACACACGCACATATAAGATGGGATAAATTATATAACGACCATAAAATGAAGCTGGATGCCCTTAATCAAGACCTAAAGTTATCAAAAGAAACGATAGAGAAGAGACTTGATAAGAAATGCAATGCATTGTGCTGGCCCTGGGGCATGTATAATAAAGATTACATTGATTCAGCAAGTTCTTCAGGCTATGAACTTTTATTTACAACAGAAAAGGGTACTAACGTACCGGTAACAGAACAATGGAGAGTCAGGCGCCTTGCAATTGGAAATATAAGCACTTTAACACTTAGGAAAAAATTGTTTATCCATTCGAGGGATTGGTTAAGTAAGGCTTATCTGAAGATTTTTAAATAAAATGAGGATTCTTCATACAGAGGCATCAACCGGATGGGGTGGGCAAGAGATTAGGATTCTTAAAGAGGCCAAAGGGATAAGGGCAAGAGGACACAAAGTCTTTATCCTTGCATCACCTGGAAGCCAGCTGTTGAAACGGGCCACGGAAGAGGGATTCCATACAAGAGCCATAAGATTTAAGAGGAGAAAATTCTTTAAGATACTCTTTGAGCTAAAACGATTTATAGAGTCCATGGGAATAGATATTGTAAATACTCACAGTTCAAAGGACAGCTGGCTTGCCCTTCCGGCAGCCCGACTTGCCAAAAACAAACCCCTTACCATCAGGACAAGACATTTATCCACGCCTATTGGTAAAAACTTATTAACCAGGTTCTTGTATAACTCTTTTCCACACCTTATCATTACAACGGGAGAGGCGATAAAAAAACAGATGATTAATATTAATCATTTTAATCCTAACAAGATTGTATCTATTCCAACAGGGGTAGATACCAATATGTTTAATCCGGAAGTGGCACATAGTGATCTAAGAGAAGAACTCAACCTTAAACCATCAACCCCACTGATCGGCGCTGCATCTGTTATTAGAAGCTGGAAAGGTCTTGATTTCCTCGTGAAGGCAGTCCCTCTAATATTAAAAGAGATGCCTGAAGTGAGATTTATAATAGCAGGTGAAGGGCCTCATAGAAAAACCCTTGAAAAGACCATAGAAGAAACAGGGATAGGTGATAAGATTTATCTATTGGGACATAGAGAGGACATTGTGAGCATACTGAAGTCTATAGATATCCTTGTTCATCCATCTTATGCAAACGAAGGTGTGCCACAAACTATTTTACAAGCAATGGCAATGAAGAAGCCTGTCGTTGCATCTGATATTCCGCCATTGAAAGAGATAGTAATTGAAGCGAAAACAGGGATACTCACTCAAACAAAAGACCCTGAAGGAATTGCGCGCGCAGTCATTCAATTGCTGCATAAAAGGGAATTTTCAAAGCAATTGGGGGAAAATGGTAGAAAATTAATTGAAACATCATATTCATTTACAAGCATGATTGACAAACTCGAAGATCTCTACCATGAGGGAATCAAAGATGTTCGACTCTCTTAAGTACAACTCTAAATCGCGATGGTTAAGTTACTGGTATCAGATAAATGAAACGATATCAAGGAATCCCAAAAGTCTCCTTGTCATCGGAAAGGGGAGCGGCATTGTTGAAAATACTCTTGCCACTATTTATCCACAAATAAAAATATTTACCGTTGATATAAAGCCAGAACTCCTCCCAAATATCGTTGGTGATATAAGGCACTTACCGTTTCGGGATTTAAGTTTTGATTGTCTCCTCTGTTGTCAGGTACTTGAGCACATACCATTCCGCGAACTCAAAGGAGTCCTAAAAGAATTTAACAGGATAGTCAAGAACTCTGTAATCATTTCTATTCCCCGTAAGAGAGAACATCTCAAAATTGAAATTGAAACCCCTCTGATTGGCCATAGTCTCCTCATTATCAAAAATCCCTTTATGAAAAGGGATATAACCAGTAGACAACACTATTGGGAGATCAATAGAAGCGTCTTTTTTAAGGATAAAGAAGGCGTTTGAAAAGTTTTTATTATAGAGAAAACCTTTCTGAACGAGATAAATTGTACCCATAGATTTTTTATTCTCAGAAAAATATGATAGTAATAAATTTTTGAAATCATGGTTATTCTTCATACAGAATCGCTCAAAAAGTGGGGAGGTCAGCAGAACAGAGTGTTAGTTGAGGCAATCGGTCTCAGTAAAAGAGGCCATAAGATAATTATTGCATGTCACAGGGATAGTATCCTTGCACATAAGGCAAAAGAGGCAGGTATAAAGACCTATGAAGTAAATATGGTAAAGCAGGCATATGTTCAAACCATACTGAAATTGATTGGTATAATTAAAAAAGAAAAGGTAGATATTGTCTGCACTCACAGCTCGGTAGATAGCTGGACTGGAGGATTAGCTGCAAAACTGAGCGGCAGAAGACTTGTAAGATTCAGGCACAATCTATACCAAATAGGGAAAGATCCTCTGACAAAGTTCATTTATCACATTCCTGACACGATAGTTTGCGTATCAGATGAAATAAAAAGGGCGCTTGGTAGGTCAGGAATCAAAAATAGTAAGCTGAACGTAATCCATAGCAGCGTGGATATTAACAGATTTGATCCTCAGGTTGTAAGTGGACTTTCCAGAAAAGATTTTGACATTTCAGATAGTATGGTTATTGGCAATACTTCCAGTTTCACAGGAGTAAAAGGACAGGACTATTTGCTTAAAGCGTTTAATCTTGTATGCGAAAAACATCCCTCTTATCTGGTCTTTGCATCAAGAATTCTCCCTCCTTATAAAGAAAAATACCTCGGATTTATAAAGACAGATTTCAAAAACAGAGTGATTTTTCTCGGACACAGGGATGACATGCCAGAGGTTTTAAGGTCTATTGATATTTTTGTATTTCCTTCAATTATTGAAGGGCTTGGAACATCCCTTATTGAGGCAATGGCAATGGAAAAACCCGTAGTGGTTTCAAATATCCCTACCTTTAGAGATTTCATTGTGGACAGAATAAATGGCCTATTCTTCAGGGCCGAAGATCAAGATGATTTAGCTGAAAAAATTATTTCCCTTATAGAAGATAAAAACCTGAGGAAACATCTCGGCATGAATGCAAGATACACTGTAATCCAGAATTTTTCTCTCGACAGGATGATAGACCTTAACGAAAACCTCTATAGAAATGTCCTTCACGTTCGGTAGAAATATCCCCGGTGGCATACTGTCAAAAAAATGCGCATGCATGATATCTGAGAAAGGTAAATGAACTGTTTAAAAAACAAGGCTTCAGTATTTCATGCTACCGAGACAGCGCTTGATTCCATTAAGAGACTGTGTCTTCTTATGGATGATTATCCATTTATGTTCAAACCCATGAGGGGCAGCAATACTTTTGTGAAGAATAGCAACCTCATTCCCAAAATTCCATTTCATTCTGACAGAACACCCTTCTTTTATAAAAAAGGTTTTTACTTTTTCCCTACGGTGGAAAAAACAACAGTATTTTATGACGATAAAAGCGATCTCTTTATAAAAATTCTCCATCCCCTTACTTTTAAAAACAAAATATTTTCGATATTTACCAATAAAGCTAAATCCATTTATCACCTTTCAGAAAAGCTGTTATCAAAAGGGATGAAAGTCCCAAAGATAGTTGCCTATGGTATGCTAAAAAAAGGAAGAAGTTTTTTCTACATAATGGAAAGAATCGATGGAGAGTCTCTCCATGCTGCACTAATAACCAGGAAAGAAAGCTTCCCCTTTGATGTATATGCAAACATTTTAGAGAAATTGGCTGAGCTACACAAGTATGGCTACTGGTATGGGGATCTACGCCTTTCCCATGTATTTGTAAAAAACGGCGAGATATCCGGATTTGTTGACATTGACAGCATAAGAAAAAATATACTCCTCAGGCTTAGAAATCTTGCAAAAGATCTCGCAGGGCTGAATCATCCCGATCTTCCACTTGATTACAATGAAAAAAAGGCTTTGTTCAAGCATTACGTAAAATATTTGGACATCGGCAGTGAAGAACATCTTTTAAAATTGATAAAATATTACACAAAGCGGCGATGGAAATTATAAAAAATCAAAGACCCAAAGAACCAATCATAAAGAAGAAAAGGCTTATTTTCAGATTAAATCGTTTTTTGACCAATGTTTTTAATTTTTTTTACCGGGGGCATTTGCGTTACCATGCATTAAATGCCGAAGAGTCCTTAAAGATGTTATTGAAAACTAAGAAATCGTATATAAGATTTGGCGATGGAGAATCAGACATACTTGTCGGATTTGATAGGGCTACGCAAGTATATGATAGAAATTTACGAAAAGCCTTAATAAAAATTATAAAAGACTATAACCCTTATTGTAACTACCTGCTTGGTTTATCAAATTGGAATCTGACACAAAGTGTGCAAGAATTGAAGGCAACTCCCCAAAAACGCAAGTATAGAATGTGGAGATATATGCGATACGTCTTCTGGAGACTCGGTATGGATAAAATCGATATGCCTTTTCTCGAAACAGACATGTTCAGAGTAGGCCCGGTTGGACTGGAGAGGCATAAAATAGAGAAATTATGGGCAAACGTAACAAATATCATTATGATCCACAATAGTGAGGAATATTTTCGATGGTTTAGCAAAGAATATAACAGTAAAATAATTTACTTTATAACGATACCTGACAAAAATTTTTTCAGCGTACTGCCTGAAACTCAGGAAAAAATTATTCGACTTGTAAAAGACAACCATATCAGCAAAGATAATCTCGTTATCCTGGTTGCGGCAGGAGCAGGCGCAAAGGTACTCTGCTATAATCTCTGCCAAAAAGATGATAACTATCTCTGTTATGATATGGGCCATTTTTTCCATATGCATTATCATGATTCAAAATAAAGACAAAGAAAGGTTGATATGTTGACTAGAACATATGTCAGAAAAGTCTAAGGGGAAAGATAATCTACAAAACGCTGTTAGGGGCGGTCAGATTAAAAAAATTCTTATAGTCCGAACTCAGAAGTTAGGGGATATGATGACCTTCCTTCCCACCATTGAAGGCATCCATCGCATGTTCCCAACGTCTCACATAATACTTCTTTGCCGTAGAGCAGGATTCGAGGTAGCACGCCGCATCCCTTATTCGGAAAATATCCTCGTAGATGATTTCAAAAGGGATCTCCTGCGAGGCATAGGGACTTTCGATTTATTGCTTACATCATCTCAAGATTCTGCCTGGGTTCGGTTGAAAAAGCAGATGGACATAAAATATGCCGTAGGAGTTCTACCTGAGTCGCTGAAAGGGATATGTTTAAAACATCGCTTGCAATATAACAGGCTCTTTACAGTTACCGAAAGATATAAACAGAATGAACACGAAGTGAATCGTAACCTGAGATTGTTAGACATTATAGGGCAAGATAGGAGCATCCTCAGAGATACAAACCTCTGGATTACGGCAGATGAAAGGGAATCTGTTTTATCTTTATGCCCTAAATCAAGAAGCCCTTTGGTTGTGATTTCGCCAAGTGGAAGCAAAACTTCAAGAAACTGGGCACCAAAGTATTTTGCATCGCTTTGTGAACTGTTGATCCAGAACATAGGAGTCAAAATTGTACTTGCAGGACAGGGAGAGTTGGCCGAAAAACAATCCCGAGAAATACTTGCAAACATGAAAAAACCAGTTCTCTCTCTCGTCAATCAAACTACTTTCGGAGAATTTTCCGCACTTATTGAACGCGCGGAGCTCTTGATAAGCGTTGATTCTGGCCCTATACATATTGCATCATATTTAAACAGGCCCGTGATAGCGATTTTCGGCCCTGGAGATTATGAGAGATGGAAACCGTGGCATCCCAGTGCTTCTCTTTCAGTGTCTTTGAGGGCTGTTTGTAAGTGCGGGCCAACTGTGGTCATGTGCCATGAGAGAAATCACTGCCTTAATTCTATAACACCACAAGATGTCTTTAAAGCGGCTTGTAAGCTTCTGAAAGTAAATAATCTGGCATCATTGAATAAAGATAATTTTAAAAAAGTTACAATAATCCCTGATAATTTCGGCAGGAAAGGACTTTTGTGATACAGAACAGCATCCTTTTGATAACCGGGTTCAAAAAACCATGGAATAGTGGCTGGTATTATAAAGCCGGTTTTGAAAAGAATGGCTACAAGGTAACTACCTTTGATCCTGCTTTAATATCAAATCCTATAGACACTATATTAAATTTAACAAAAGAACTTAAACCTAATTTTATCCTCTATACAAAAGCTGAACTACCTGCTGAGATTTTTCTGGAATTAAAGAGGTTTACAAAGATAATACAATGGTATCCTGACCCTATAATCCCTGAGTGGTTATATCCATATGTTCAAGCCTCGGATATCTTTTTTACCATGTCAGAAGGGCTCTTGGATAAATTCAAAAAACTAAACCCAAATATTTTCTGGCTTACGCAGGCATTCGAGCCATCTTTTTTTCAAATAGGATCCATTGAGCCTGAAGATGTAAAGACTTTCTCTGCAGATGTAAGTTTTGTGGGGAATCTCGGCTCCAAACCACAGTATCTGCCAAGAAAAAAATACCTTGAAAGGGTGATCAACGAGGGATTTCATCTGAAGTGGTGGGGACCAAAAATCCCACGGAAATTATCTACCATCCCTTTGATCTTCGGGAAATTAGGAAGTACCTATGGCGGGAAATTTATATGGGGATCGGAATATGCAAAGGTTGCACAATTATCAAAGATATTCCTTGCCTTTGATGCTCATCCACATATAAGGAAATCCATGAGTGCACGGATGTATACCGCTGTGGGTTGCGGAGCTTTCTACCTCTGTCAGCATGTTGACGGGATAGAAGAGGTCCTTGAACCTGACAAGGAGATTGTGACCTTTCGGTCTGAGGATGAGATGATTGACAAAATAAATTTCTATCTTCCGAAGGAAGATTTGCGCAGAACCATTGCAGAAGCGGGAAGAAACAAAGTTTTACAGGAACATACCTATGAAGTACGAATAAGGCAAATGCTGGAGATTGTTCAGAATGTCTTCTGATTTGAAGGATATGAAAAGAGTGCTTGTCCTGATGCCTGACAAACATATGGGGAATCTTGTCGTCTCACTCCCCTCAATAGTAGCAGCGAAAGAATTTTTTGAGGAGAGGGGGAAAGCTTTTTACCTTGTTATAGATGAAGCATACAGGGAGATTGTAGACTCAATCATTGAGCCTCGGAGTTTAATTCTCTATCCAAGAAAAAAAATCCATGATCTTTCAGCGTTACTAAGAACAGGCATAATGCTCACTTTTCTCAGGCTTCTTCGGAAGGTCTCCCCTGATGTAGTCATAGACCTTGAGGGTCGGCATTCTTCATCTATCATGGCTTTCCTTTTAGGGGCGTCTCTTCGTGTAGGGAAAGCCTCAGGAAAAAGGGCTTACCTCTATAATTGGAAAGTCGAAATTCCGAGGGGAGTACACCGAGCGAACACGTACATGGCTATCATCCGAGCATTAGGAATAGAAACTGATATAAAGATTCCCTATCTGCACAGTTCACAGCAACTTGTATTGTCATTGCACAAAATTCTTGCAAAAGAAGGCATAACACTCATGAGACCTGTCATCTGTGTCCACCCCGGTGCAGGCAAAATCTATAAGCAGTGGACTTTAGCAGGATTTGCTGAAGTTTGTGACTGGTTATCATCAGAGGGCTTTGACGTCATACTTGTTGGAGGAGAGAAAGATAGAAGTAATGTGCAGGAAATAAAGGCAATGACAAAGGCTTCCCCCTATGATCTTTCTGGCAAATTGTCCCTTGGGGAACTCATTTCCCTCTGCAAAATTTCCTCCCTTTATATAGGCAATGATAGTGGTCCCATGCATATTGCTGCAGCTGTGGGAATTCCAGTTGTTGCCCTTTTTGGGCCCTCTGACGAAAAGAGATGGTATCCATTTTCAAAAGACTCAATCGTGTTACGGGGTGAGGCTCCTTGTGAGCAGTGCAAGGGGAAGCACTGTCAGTATGAATTTAGGTGTATTAAGAATCTCTCTGTTGATAGGGTCAGGGCTGCGGTAGAGGAAATCCTCAACAGGAAGGTCAGGGAAGATTGAAAAGATATCAGTTCATTGACAAAGTTATAGAGTTCAGTCTTTATTTCTACATCATTATCATGTATTTCTCTAAAGGTGAAGCCATAAGGACTATTTTGATTTTTGGTAGTTTTGTCCTTTGGCTGCTCTCTCTGAAATTCAGGGAAAATCTTCATATTCTGAAACATCCCCTCTTTGCAGTCTCCCTTGTATTCATCCTGAGCATACTTCTCTCTTCACTCTTCTCTATGGACCCGATGTATTCCTTGAATCGCCTAAAAGGTGAGCCTCTTAAGTTTGCTGTACTCTTCCCTATGATGGCTACTGTTTTATCTGATGAGACAAAGCTTAGAAGGGCAATCTATGCCATGCTTTTCACAATGATCTTCATCGTTGCAATGGGCTACTTCAGTTACATCTATTACGATACCCCTTTGCTAAGGCTCAATACACCGGTTATTCGTGGATGGCATAATAAATTTGCGATATATGTGAATACCTTTCTTCCCTTCTCATTTATTCTCTATTCCCTGTGGAAGAGAAAATGGTTAAAGATAATTCTCAGTGTTACAATGTTTTTCTCGATTCTCGCCCTTATTCTTAGTACATCCAGAGGAGGTCTTTTGGCTTTTCTCAGTATGACCTTTCTCTGGACCGGATATCTTGCAAAAATAAGGGGATACAGTGCGAAAAAAGTAATGGCATATGTATTTGTGGTTGTACTGCTGGTAGGCGTGATTTCCTCCTTTTCCTTCCCTCACCTGAGAGAAAGAATAGGAAATATACAGAAGGATTTAACAACCTTCAATTTCAGAACACAGGTGTGGGGGCCAGCTATGGAGGCTTTTCAGCAGAGACCCCTGTTAGGATGGGGTTATGGTAAACAAATTTATTACCAGGAGGAACCATACAGGAAGACATCATACAAAAAACCTCCTCCATTTAAGCCTCACAACACCTTTCTCAGGGTCATGTTTCACCAGGGTATCATAGGTCTACTTTCGTATATGGCAGTCTTATTCGGGGCACTGTATTTCTTTGCTAAAGAGGCAGGTAAGGCAACAGGACTGCGGGCATATGTCCTCGTGGCATGTATTTCCGTACTGGTTGGGAATTATCTGATCCACTCTATGTTGGAGGATTTTTACTTACAATATCTTGCAGTGATCCTTGGCCTTGGCATGGCTGCAAAAACAGTAGCCTATGAAAATCGCAATCATTAGAAAGAAATATGTCTTCCACGGAGGTGCTGAGGGATTTTCTCAAAGCCTGATATCTCAACTTGCTAATGCTGGTCATGAGATTCATGTATATGCCATAAAATGGGAAGGTGCTCCATATGAGAACATCCATTTCCACAAAGTTCCTGCTATCACGTTTAACTCTTTTTTACGTGACTTCACTTTTGCCTTATCAACGCATAGAATCCTGAAACACGAAAATTTTGACATCATCCAGAGCCACGACAAGACCCTTTATCAGGACATATATCGAGCCGGGGATGGATGTCATATTGAATGGTTGAGACAGCGATGGAAAAGGATTGGTCTCCAGGGCAAGGTGTCAATTATCCTTAACCCCTACCACTGGCTGATACTCGTCATGGAAAGACTGATTTTCAGAGGCCACAGATTTAAAAAGGTAATTGCCATATCAGAGCTTGTAAAAAGGAATATTATTGAAAACTACCGTGTAGATGAAAGGGATATAGAGGTTATCTATAACGGTGTCGACCTTGAAAGATTTAACCCTGAAAACAGAAAACTCTATCAGGAAGAAATGAGGAAGACATTTTCAATAGAAAGAGATGAATTTGTAGTTCTTTTTGTCGGCTCAGGATTTGAGAGGAAAGGTGTTGAATATCTTTTAAGGGCGGTAGAATTAATTCCGGAACCGATAACGGTTGTGATCGTGGGAAAAGGTTCTGAAAAGAGAATGAAGAGATTTATCAAAAAGCAGCGTGTTATCTTCTGCGGGCCCCGGAAAGAAATCCATAAATACTATGCTGCTTCTGACATATTTGTTTTCCCTACTATGTATGAACCCTTTGGTAATGTCCATCTTGAGGCATTAGCGAGTGGATTGCCCGTTATAACAACAAGGCTGAGCGGAGCCTCTGAGATCATCAAGGATGGATTGCAGGGATTTGTCATAGATAAACCAGAGGATATAGAGACAATAGCCGAAAAGATTCTTTTCCTTATGGTCAAGGATGAAAACCAAAGAATGAGTTCAGAGGCAAGAAGACTCGCCGAGAATTTTTCCTTCAAGGCCTATACAGACAAGATGATCAAACTCTATCAGGATGTAGTTCATTCGAATTAAAAAAGTGTTTTCCTTATTCCCCTTTCGAAAGCCTTTCTATAAGTAATGCAGGCAGACCTGCTTTACTCATCTTTTTCTGCGCAGCCTCGATGTCATAGGAAACCCTGATTATCTCCATCTTTTCATCATCAACAATTGCATAGCCTGCTCTCGGGTCTCCATCCCGCGGCTGCCCGACGCTTCCCACGTTCATGATGTATCTCCCTGTCTGACCTTTGTGAGCCCTTTCTTTATACGTTACAAGCTCTCCTGACGGAAGTCTCTCAATGATAAAAGGATAGTGGCTGTGACCAAGGAAACAGAATTTCTTGCTGAAGTAGTGGAAATTTATCTCTGCATCCCAGAGCGTAAGGAGATAATGCCACTCTTGTGGCTCCTTCGGGGTCGAATGCACGAGAAGCATATCTCCCTTCTCGATCACTTCTGTAATAGGGAAGGACTTAAGGGTTTTGAGATTCTTTTCTGTAAGCACATCCCTTGTCCACTCTATGGCTGCTCTTGCATATTCATTAAAGTATGTGATATCTGTTTGTCCAATTACTCCCCAATCGTGGTTTCCGGCAAGGAGGATTTTACAGTTTTTTACGAGAAGCTCTATACATTCATTCGGATTAGGGCCATATCCTACTGCATCCCCAAGAAATAATATATCCTCAATCTTCCTGATTCCCACATCATGCAGAACGGCCTCAAGAGCCTCAAGGTTTGAGTGGACATCAGAAAGGACGGCATAACGCATCAGGTTTTACCTACTTCTTTTGCAAGTCTGTCGAGAATGCCATTGATGAAGGGAGCAGCTTCTGAGGACGAGAATTTTTTCGCTATTTCTAATGCCTCGTTTATGGTAACTGCAGAGGGGATATCATTCCGGTAGAGGATTTCGTATGCTGCAAATCTCAGTATATTCCTGTCTACCGCAGCCATCCTCTTTAATACCCAGTTTTCTGCAACCTTTTCAATCTTCGAGTCTATATCATCCAGACTTTTTATAGTACCCCTGACAAGGTCCTCTGCGAACTTCTTAACATCTTCACTTTCTTGTTTGTCAGACCAGAAATCTTCAATGTCCTTTTTGTTAACCTCTTTTCCTTTAAAATCTATCTGGAATAGTATCTGGAGTGCATATTCTCTTGCCCTTCGACGCTTCATGCGACAGTGACAAGTGAAGAGTGAAGAGTGAAGAGTGAAGAGCTACCTATTAGTAAAGCATTACCAACTGACCGCTGATCGCTAACTGCTTTTTCCGAACTCTGCGCTCTATGCTCTACGCTCATAACTTTTTAAGGAGTTGTGCCATTTCAATGGCTGTTATTGCTGCATCCCACCCCTTATTGCCGTTCTTTGTGCCAGCCCTCTCAACAGCCTGCTCTATGGTATCAGAGGTTATGATGCCAAAGGCTATAGGAAGACCTGTCTCCATTGATGCTGAGGCAATGCCTTTTGATACCTCTGCAGCAATATATTCGAAATGTGGCGTCGCGCCCCGTATAATGGTGCCGAGGCATATGAGTGCATTATATGTTCCTTTCAATGCCAATCTTCTGGCCAGCATAGGGACCTCAAAAGAGCCTGGAACTTTGACTATATCTATGTCCTCTTCTTTTGCCCCATGCCTCAAGAGGGCATCAAGAGCACCATCAAGCAACTTGTTTGTAATAAAATCATTAAACCTGCTGACGACGATACCAAATTTTAGACCCTTTGCCTGAAGCTCGCCTTCAATGATCTTCATCATATCCCTCCATA
>CAZLFE010000036.1:13343-17507 GCA_964558725.1 uncultured Nitrospiraceae bacterium
TTATACATTATCAAGCATATGCCCCAACTTTTTCTTCTTTGTTTTGAGGTAGACAATATTCTTCTCATGTGGTTTAACCTCTATCGGCACCCTTTCCACCACTTTCAGGCCATAACCCTCCAATCCCACGATTTTCCTTGGATTGTTCGTCATAAGTCTCATTTTCCTAACTCCGAGGTCAACAAGTATCTGTGCACCGATACCATAGTCCCTGAGGTCAGGTCTGAATCCAAGCTTCAGGTTTGCCTCAACCGTGTCAAGACCCTTATCCTGCAGCTCATACGCCCTCAGCTTGTTTATCAAGCCAATGCCTCTGCCTTCCTGTCTTATATAGAGAAGAACCCCTTTGCCTTCCTTTTTAATCATCTCCATTGCCCTGCGCAACTGTTCTCCGCAGTCGCATCTCTTTGAACCGAAAACTTCACCGGTAAGGCACGCAGAATGAACCCTCACGAGCACCTCATCTTCTGGTTTGATTTCACCTTTGACCAGGGCAACATGTACGCTGCTATCCATTTCACTGGTGTAAGCGATAGCATTAAACTCTCCACCATATTCTGTTGGCATTTTCACTGTTACGAGCCTTTTGACAAATGACTCTGTCCTCATCCTGTATCTGATAAGGTCCTTTATGGTGACAATCTTGAGATTATGTTTTTTTGCAAATTCTATAAGCTCGGGAACCCTTGCCATTGTTCCATCGTCGTTCATTATTTCGCAGATAACACCTGCTGGATAAAGCCCTGAAAGCCTGGCCAAATCAACAGACCCCTCTGTCTGTCCTGCCCTTTGAAGCACACCACCAGGCCTTGCCCTCAAGGGAAATACATGGCCAGGCCTCACAAGGTCTTCTGGTTTTGCCTTCGGGTCGATAGCAGTCCGTATTGTTGTTGCCCTGTCTGCTGCCGAGATGCCTGTTGTGACGCCTTTTTTTGACTCTATTGAGACAGTAAAGGCAGTCGAAAAGAATGAAGTGTTCTCAGCTGTCATCATCGGGAGCTTGAGTTCATCTACCCGCTCCGGGGTAACGGAAAGACAGATGAGACCCCTTCCGTACTTTGCCATAAAATTGATCGCCTCTGGTGTTATCTTCTCAGCTGCCATGCACAGGTCACCTTCGTTCTCCCTGTCCTCATCATCAACAAGGATAACTATCTTGCCCTTTGCTGTATCCTCTATTGCTTCATCGATCGTATTGAATTTATACTTTTCCATTTCTTAATCCTTCCAGAGAGGATTCAAGGATTCGAGGATTCAAGGGTTCAACCCCCCTTCAATTCCCCCCCTTAGTAAGGGGGGACACAGAGGGGTGGCTCTTTGACCCCTTGACTCCTATCACTTAATAAATCCTTCTTCCGTCAGAGTTTTCATTAACCTTGAATCTCGGTTTCCGCCTTTATTCAGAAATCGAGCAACATACTTCCCGATAATATCCACCTCGACATTCACAGTATCGCCAGGGCCTTTGAATCCCATTGTCGTAAGCTTTGCAGTATGTGGAATAATCACTACGGTAAAACTATCCCTTAGTATATCAACAACTGTGAGACTTATTCCATCTACGGCAACAGAGCCTTTCTCGACAAGAAAATGCATGACCTTTTCTGGTATTCCTATCTCTATCTTGAAAGTATCTCCTATCTCTGTCTTTGACCTTATCCTGCCTGTACCATCCACATGCCCTGAAACAAAGTGCCCTCCGAGTTTTGAGTCTGGACGGAGGGAAGGTTCAAGGTTAACACGGTCACCAGGTTTCAGCAAGCCAAGGTTTGTAGATCTCAGGGTTTCATCAGAGAGATCGAATCTCATGGAGGAACCTTTCATCTCAACTAACGTAAGACATGTTCCATTGACTGATATACTGTCACCTATCTTCGCATCTTTTATGACTTCCTTTGAATTCAGGAAAAGGTGGACAATGCCCCCTCTCCTCTCTATAGCAGTCACTTCACCTAACTCTATGATGATGCCGGTAAACATCTCATTCCCCTGAGTCAAAAGTAAACGTGAGGGTTTTGTGATATATCCCCAGAATATCTACACTTTCAAACCATGAGGTTCTAATCCTCACAATCTTTTCTGTTTTAGAAATTTCTATATCTTCCTTATTGATGGGTATCTTCAACTCCTGCGCCCTTTCAAATACCTTTCCTTTTATATCCTCCTCATTTTTGAGTTCGATGGAAAAAACCCTCACAATTTCTTTTGCATCAGATTTAAAGGCTAAATATCGGTAATAGGGCATGCCGAACTTAACACCCGAATACACAAGAAAAACAAGAATCAGAAGCCAAAAAAAAGCCTTTTTCATTTTACTAACATCCCTATCCTGTTAAACCTGAGCCATTTTTTTGAATCCCAGGACCAGTAGATAATGAGGGCTTCACCTTTTATAGCCTTTACATCAACAAACCCCCAGTATCTGCTATCAAAACTCTGGTCCCGATTATCTCCCATAACAAAGACCTTATTATCAGGCACAAGTACAGGCCCGAAATTATCTCTCGGGTCACTCCCCCTTTGTCTGATAAAGCTGTCACCGTGGTATGCATAAGCCTCTTTGACTTCCTTCCCGTTCACATAAATTACCTTGTCCCTCGATTCCAGAACATCACCTTCCGTAGCAATAACCCTTTTGATAAAATCCTTCTTAGGGTCTTCGGGGAATTTAAAAACTATTATATCCCCTTTCTCTGGCTTTCTGAATATCAAAAAACGTTTATCGGAAAAAGGGATATTAGTCCCGTATATGAACTTGTTGACGAGTATATGGTCACCGATAAGGAGTGTGGGGATCATTGAGCCTGAGGGGATCTTAAAGGCCTGTATGACATAGGCCCTTATAATGAGGGCAAGGAGTAAAGCAGTAAGTATAGCTTCTGCATATTCCCGTATAAGTCTTTTTCTGTCTTTTTTCATTTGAAGAATCTCCTGACTATTTGAAATAGGTCAACATATCTAAACTTTAAATTTATAAATGAATTACCCCGCAGCAGAGCTGCGAGGTATCGAGTCTGTCATTCTGGCTTGTCGTTCGACTGAGCCTTCGGCCCGAGCTCAGGCCGAGGGCTCACGCCGAAGTCCAGAATCTTTCTTATCAAAGAAGGATTCCCGGTGACAAACAGAACAACAATATTATACCCGAAGCAGAGCTTCAAGGAATTCTTTGATTCAAATTGAAAATTTCATATTTCTCTGTATCCATGGAAAACAAGCCCTGCAGACCCAATAATACCTGCATCCTCTCCGAGTAAAGAGGGAATGATCTTTACTGTATCAAAGAGTTTTTGAAAGGCCCTTTTTGATGCCTCCTTTATTGCCTCCTGGATATAGATATCCCATGCCCCTGCAAGTCCACCCGCAAGGATGATTGCCTCAGGACTCATTACATTAACAATATTTGCGATTCCGATACCAAGATGTCTCCCTGCTTCTTTCAGTACCTCTCTTGCGAGGTTATCCCCTTCGAGGGCCATCCTGTAAATATCCTCCACTGAAAGCTTGTAAAAGTTGCCGTTGTGGAATCGTATTAGCATACTCTCCCTGCCTTTTTCGAGAGCAGATACTACTTTTGAAAGTATTGCCCTCGCTGATGCGTAAGCCTCGAGACACCCGGAATTACCACAATGGCATTTTTCACCATCTGCATTTATGGTCATATGCCCTATCTCTGCTGCTACATCGAGAAGTTTTTTATCTTTTATTATTCCACCTCCTATGCCTGTGCCAAGAGTAAAAAGGACAAAGTCTGAAAATTCTTTTCCTGCACCAATCCACTTCTCCCCGAGTGCAGCGGCATTTGCATCGTTCTCAATGAATACGGGTACCCTGAATCTTTCTCTTATTTCTTTTGCAAGATTAATCCCCTCTATGGCAGGGATATTCGGAGAGATCGTTATTTTCCCGCCTTCTCTATCAACAAGCCCTGCCACACCGAGACCAATGCCTGCAATATCTTCAGAAAAAATGCTGTCTAATAACCTAAAAAGAGAGTCGAGAATCTTTTCGGATGTAGGCTCTTTCTCCTTTCTGATTATCTCACCGTCCCTCGTGACCAACGCTACCCTGAGATTTGTTCCACCAAGGTCGATACCTATGGCAAGTCTCTTATTCACCCTCTTCTCTATAGACCTCTATTGCGACCTCGGGACACATCTGTGCGCA
>CAZLFE010000036.1:17607-19210 GCA_964558725.1 uncultured Nitrospiraceae bacterium
AGAGAGGTATCTGTGATCTTACCGCTCAGCATACGTGCAATTTCATCCTGTCTCTCCTTGCCGGTAAGCTCTTTCACTTCTACATATACTCTTCCATCTCTCTGCCTCTTGTTTATCTGGAGATGGAAATCTCCGAGAGAGGCAATCTGTGGCAGGTGGGTTGTGCAAAGCGCCTGATGTTTATTGGATATCTTCTTTAATTTCTTCCCCACGCTTTCTGCAGTCCTCCCCCCGATTCCTGCATCCACCTCATCAAAAATGAGAACAGGCAGATTGTCAACATCAGCAAGGATGGTCTTTAAGGCAAGCATGACCCTCGAAAGCTCGCCACCTGAGGCTATCTTTATCAGCGGCTTCGGAGGTTCCCCCGGGTTCGCAGAGAACATAAACTCAACCCTGTCAAGCCCTGTAGACGTGATAGATTCCTGCCTCATGTCTATCCTGAATTCCGCATTGCTGAAGGCAAGTTCTTTCAGTTCCTTTTTGACAAGTTCCTCTATCATGTGAGCCACCTTTTTCCTTTTTTCAGAGAGGGAAAAGGCAGCGTTTAAAAGTATATCTTCTTTCTCCTTGAGCTCTGCCTCAAGAGAATCAAGCCTTTCATCTGTGAGTTCAAGTCCCTTGAGTTCTTCCTCTGCCTCATCGCGGTAACTCAGAATAGTTTCAATACCTTCTCCATATTTTCTTTCAAGCCTCTTGATGAGTTCAATTCTCTCTTCGATTTCAGCAAGCCTTTCAGGTTCAAGGTCATATTTATCTTTCAATCCTCTCAGAGAGATGGCTGCATCCTCAATGGAGGGAATGGCTGACTCAAGTAAATTCAGAGTCTCAGATAAACTCTGATCAAGAGAGGACATCTCTCTCACTTTAGCTATGACGGAATAAAGCCTCTCTGTGCAAGAACCCTCAGAACCATAAAGCATTGAATAGGACGTCTCTGTTAATTCCTTTAATCTGCTTACGTTTGACAGAATTGTCCTCTCTTCAATGAGTGCCTCTTTCTCACCAGGCTTCAAAGAAGCTGTATCTATCTCATTCATCTGGAACCTGAGCAGGTCTAACCTGTGCGCCCTCTCCTTCACCTTTAGTTTTAAATCATCTTTTTCCCCCCTGAGTGCTTGAACCTTGCTATAAAGGGATCCTACCATTGCTCTGTCATCATGGAGTTTGCCGTAAGAGTCGAGGAGTAATCTATGTTTATCAATATGCATAAGGCTCTGATGTTCATGTTGTCCATGGATATCAACAAGGGATTTACCTACTTCCCCAAGGCTTTGCAGGCTTACTATCGTGTCATTGATGTATGCCTTGCTTTTTCCACTAAGAGAAATATATCTCCTCAGGATCACACCATCAGATACATCAATGCCAAGATCAGGGATATCGTTGCCCTCCACATCGAAGGATGCTTGAATGATTGCCTCCTTTTCACCTGATCTGACTAAATCTGCCTGAGCCCTGCTGCCCAGGGCAAGGCTGAGGGCATCCACGAGTATCGACTTCCCGGCACCTGTCTCACCTGTGAGTACATTGAGTCCGCCCTCGAACCTGACTGCAAGGTCATCAATGATGGCCAGATTTTTGATTCTGAGTTCTTTTAGCA
>CAZLFE010000037.1:0-18987 GCA_964558725.1 uncultured Nitrospiraceae bacterium
ATCGACATAAGGCGGACCATCCGCCTTATGTTAACTGACTAAGCATGACTAGAATTTGATACTTACTGGAAGGCGCCGTAAAGAGTCTATCCATTGTGTAATTCATATCATCACAAAAAATGCTACAAAAATAATTATCCTCTTGCTATCCTGATAATTCTGTGAGATAATGATCACGCAATCGGGGATTTCCATATTCTTATATAATCATTTTCAAAATGCCTGTATAGATAAAAAAGTTGGTATAGGATTTGCTTAAATTTTATTAATAGGAAATCATAATCATCTATTTAAAAAATTTAATAACCCAAAAGGCTGATTATTCTTTAAAATAATTACGCAACGTCTATTCTGAATTCCAAACAAAAATGTCACCAATGGATAAAGAAGAACTTCTCATCGAAGCATTGAACTCTTGTTCAATAAATGACTTCCTTGAAGAAAAACTGAAGCGCTACTTAAAAAAACTGGCGAATCTTGAAAGATCTAACCTTTATGATGCTGTCCTTTCAGAAGTTGAGAAATCACTTATTTCAATAGTTCTCAGAGAGACGGAAGGCAACCAGCTCAGGGCTGCTAAGGCCCTCGGCATAAATAGAAATACCCTGAGATCAAGGATCAAAGAATACAAAATCCGCATATAGTATTTGTTTCAACATAATAAAAGTTAAATTGTAAATGTTTCCGCGAACCAGTCCTTTAATTCTTGTCCTGTGATTCTTCCTTGCCACATTTCTTACCTCAATTCTGTCATTGCTAACTGTATCATTCGATTTCACACCACCACCTTATCCATGTTAAACTTTTTAGAGGTAACATGAGGTTTAATATCATCAAGACAAACGGCAATGCACGGGCATGTCTCATGGAAATGCCGAGAGGCAAAATCCATACTCCTGCTTTTATGCCCGTCGCAACACTTGGCACAGTCAAAGCAATGTCCACTGATGAACTGAAAGAGATGGGCGCAGAAATACTCCTCTGCAATACATACCACCTTTACCTGAGGCCAGGGGCTGAGACGATTTCTTCTCTCGGTGGCATCCACAAATTCATGCACTGGGATCGACCCATACTTTCAGATAGCGGTGGTTTCCAGGTCTACAGCCTCTCTGCCCTGAGAAAGATAGCAGAAGGCGGCGTCCATTTTAGATCGCATATTGATGGTTCAATGCATTTCATTGGGTCTCAAGAGGCGATGGAGATTCAGTCTTTACTCGGTTCGGATATTGCAATGACCTTTGATGAATGTACCCCCTACCCTTCTTCGTATGAATATGCACTTCAGTCTCTTGAACTGACAACGAAATGGGCGGAGAAATGTAAAGCACTTCAGAAGGAAGGGCAGGCATTGTTCGGAATCAGTCAGGGTAGTTTGTTCAAAGACCTGCGCACAAGAGGTATAGAAAAACTAATTGAAATAGGTTTCGACGGCTATGCAGTGGGTGGCTTGAGTGTGGGTGAGCCGAAGGAAGAAATGCATGAAATGATATATTTCACAGCCCCTCTTCTTCCTGCTGATACACCGAGGTATCTCATGGGGATAGGAGACCTGAACGATGTGCTTATCGCAGTTGAGGCAGGATTTGATATCTTTGACTGTGTTATGCCCACAAGAAATGCAAGGAACGGAACGCTCTTTACAAGCAGGGGCAAAGTAAGTATTAAAAGGACAGAATACAAGTCTGACAGTGGTCCCCTCGACCCTGATTGCAACTGCTATACCTGCAGAAACTATTCAAAAGGATACCTGAGGCACATCTTTCTTGCGAGGGAGATACTCTCCATGAGGTTAAATACAATCCATAACCTTCATTTCTATTTTAATTTCTTCAAAAATATGAGAAAATCTGTCATGGAAGATACCTTTGGGGAGTTCAAGATTCAGTGGGAAACCATACTTTCATAAAAAGAGAACCTTCTGTTGAAGTCAGAAAGGTCCTCATTTATACACTAATCCTGAACTCCTGCGTTGCCTCTGCAAAAATCCTCTATGGATACATGACCAGTTCTGTCGCCATGATGTCCGATGGATTCCATTCATTTTTCGATGGGATATCAAATATAGTAGGGCTGGTCGGCACCCGGATAGCATCCCATCCCCCTGATGAGAAACACCCCTATGGACACGGGAAATATGAAACTCTTTTTACCATTATTATTGCTGCTATGATTTTCCTCACATGTTTAGAGATACTGAAGAAGGTCTATCTCTTTTTCATTGAGGGTTACAAAACTCATGTTACCTCAATCAGCTTTGTTGTCATGTTTATAACAATGGGGGTCAATATTTTTGTGACGCTTTATGAATCTAAAAAGGGAAAAGAATTTGGCAGCACATTTTTAATAGCTGATGCAAAGCATACTAAGAGCGACATCCTTGCATCTACCGCCGTTATCATAAGTCTCTTCTTTGCGAGAATGGGTTATTACTTGGCAGATCCCATTGTAGGAATCGTGATAACCTTTTTTATAGCAAGAATCGGCTATGAAATCCTCAAGGACGCATCAGATATCCTTGTTGACACAGTCTGCATGGACACCTCTGCAATTAAGTTTGTCGTAAACAGCATAGAAGGTGTAAAGGGGTGCCATGACATAAGGACGAGGGGTTCAGTACACTCCGCATATCTTGACCTTCATGTCATCGTAAGGAGAGATCTTCCAATAGAAAAGGCCCACGAAATTGCTGACAATATAGAAACGAAGATTAAAAAAGAATTCCCTTCTGTAGTAGATATCGTTGTGCATATAGAGCCTGATTCAATAAATCATTAGGAGGCAAAGGCCAAGTTAGGGAAAGGGGGTAACTATGTTCCTCTATCTTGTACAACACGGCGAAGCAAAAAAGGAGGAAGAAGATCCATCAAGACCGCTCTCTGATAAAGGCGTAGAGGATGTTAAAAGGGTAGGATCCTATATATCAAGGTTAAACTTAGAGGTAAAAGAAATTTTTCATAGCGGTAAAGCAAGAGCGAAGCAGACAGCAGAGTTGCTGGCTGGTAACATGAGGATAGCAAAAGGCGTTACACAAACTGATGGTCTGGCCCCTTTAGATGACCCAGGTGTATGGGCAGAAAGGCTGAAGAAAAAAAAGGAGTCCCTTATTCTTGTAGGACACCTTCCTCACCTTGGAAAGCTCTCCTCCCTTCTCCTCAGCGGCGATAAGGAAAAAAACATTATTGCTTTCAAGATGGGCGGTATTGTGTGTTTAAAAAGGGATGAAGTTGGGATGTGGACTTTGCAATGGATGATTACACCCGAAATGACAGGCGATGAATCCTGCTTCTCGCAATGACACGCCTTATCTATTTTTGTGCACCTATCATCTCTTCAAGTGCTTTCAGCTTTGATACCTCGCCGAGGGCTATTAATGTATCACCGGGCTCTATAAGAGTCCTGAATGTGGGATTGAACTGCATATCACCACTCGGTTTCTTGATAGCGACGATGATGACACCCAGATCCCTCCCGATACCGCACTGATCCAATGATTGTCCTGTAAGTCCAGAACCTTCCGGAATGGGTATTTCCTCCATCTGGAGGTCGATATTTCCACTCTTTGTGGCTAATTCTATAAAATCTACAACAGCTGGCTTAAGTACTGTATGGGCAATTCTGAGTCCACCAATATAATAGGGCGAAATAACCCTATCAGCACCTGCCCTGAGCAGTTTTTGTTCTGAGCCTTCTTCCCCTGCTCTTGCAACGATAAAAAGGTCCGGATTCAGTCCTTTGGCACTTAAAACCACATAAAGGTTTTCTGCATCGGTAGGCAGTACTGATATTAAACCCTTTGCCCTTTCTATACCCAACTCCTTCAGGAGATCGTCCTGTGTAGCGTCACCTATAATGACAAAGGCTTCTTCTTTTTCATGCACGCCGGGGTTCTTTTCAATAACAACAAACTGCACTTTCTCGCTCTTCAATTCCCTTGCTATTATCCTTCCCATTCTGCCATACCCGCATATAATGTAATGGTCCTTTAATTCCTTAATTTTCTTTTCCAATCTCCTCCTCCCGAATAACTCTTGAATCTCGCCTTCTATAATAAATTTAGCACCTGTGCTGAGTGCATAAAGCATGGTGCCCACACCGCCTATTATAAGGATAATCGTAAACCACCGTCCACCAGAAGAAAGTTCTTTGATTTCCCTATAACCCACGGTGGTTAGGGTGGTTACAGTCATATACAGGGAATCCAGAAAATTCCATCCTTCTATGACCATGTAACCTGTAGTTCCAAAGGAAACAATACAACCGATGAGAACCAGAGCAAGTATCAGTCTTTTCCTGAGCTTTTCCAATTACCCTCAATCTCCTTTCTTGTCTGCCTCTTCTTTGAATCTTTCTATACATTTTATCACCAAAAGAAAGCAAGTCAAAGTATTATTTCTTCAAAGAAAAATAAATATCAAATCTGTTTTCGGGAACCTGTTGCTTTTCAATGTCCAATATTATTAAATAATTGATATGCAAGAGCTGACTCCGGTGATGAAGCAATACTTCAGTATCAAAGAAAAATACAAAGACGCTATTGTCCTCTTCAGGCTTGGAGATTTTTATGAGATGTTTGGCGAAGATGCAGAAAAGGCATCAAAAATCCTTCAGATAGCCCTGACGACGAGAGAAAAATCGAAAGAAGAACCCATACCTATGTGCGGTGTCCCTTACTTTGCATCAGAGTCTTACATATCGAAGCTGATCAAGGCTGGATATAAAGTTGCGATATGCGAACAAATGGAGGAACCAAAAGAAGCAAAAGGAATTGTCCGCAGAGATATCGTAAGGGTTATTACACCAGGGACGCATTCACCCGAAAATCCCAAGGAAAACACCTATATCATAAGCCTTTTCCCGTCTGCAAACAAACACGGTATAGCCGTAGCTGATATCTCAACGGGAGAGTTCATCCTTTATGAGACAGAAGAAAGTATCGAGGATGAAATGTACAGGTTTGAACCGAGAGAGATTTTAATCCCCCAGAGTCTCAAGGACAATATTCACTATAAAGAGGCACTGAAGACCTTCTATACATCTTTTTATGAAGATTGGTATTTTGATTATACCGAGGCATATAAGACCCTCCTCAACCATTTAAAGGTCTCTTCCCTCGATGGATACGGATGTGATGACATGGTTACTGCCATCTCTGCTGCAGGTGCTCTCGTTGGCTACCTTGAGGATACGCAGAAGGAAGCATTCACCCTTAAAAAGATAAGCACCTTGCGACAGGAGTCGTACATGTTTCTTGATGCAGCAACGCAGCGAAACCTTGAACTCACCCATAACCTCAGGGATGTTTCTCATGAAGGCACACTCCTATGGGTTCTTGATGAAACACTGACGCCGATGGGAGGAAGATTTTTGAGGTCTTCTCTCTTAAAACCACTGATTGACATACAGGAAATAAAAATGAGACAGGATTCAGTCGAATATCTTATAGAAGACTACGAACTGCTCGAAGAACTCAGGACATCCCTGAGGAAGATACAGGATCTCGAGAGGCTCTCTTCAAGGGTGAGTTCAAAGAGTGCAAATGCAAGGGACCTTATCGGGATTAAAAATTCTCTCGCATACCTGCCAAAGGTCAGGAAATCTCTCAGCATCTCTAAAAACCTATATTTAAGATCAATTTCAGAAGACATATCAGAATTCTCAGACCTCAGAAAATTAATAGAGAAAAGTATTTTTGACAGTCCTCCAATAACCCTGAGAGAAGGAGGGATTATCAAGGATGGATACAGCAATGACGTAGACGAACTCAGAAGGATATCCACGAAAAGCAAAGACTTTATTTCAGAGCTGGAGTTGAAAGAGAGAAACAGGACAGGTATATCCTCCTTAAAAGTTGGCTATAACCGGATCTTTGGCTATTACATCGAGGTAACAAAAGCAAATCTCCACATGGTTCCCGAGGATTACATAAGGAAACAGACTCTTGTGGGCGGAGAGAGGTTCATAACTCCAGAATTGAAGGAATATGAGAGCAAAATCCTCGGAGCCGAGGAGAAGCTCAAAAATCTTGAATACCAGATCTTCCAGGAGATACTTGATGAAGTCAAGAAAGAATCTACCCTTTTGTCGAAAGCGGCTCATGCTGTAGCATTCGTTGATTTTCTTTCATCCCTTACTGTTGTCGCTAAACGATATACCTATGTAAAACCTTCTGTCGATGAATCTGGCGTCATAGAGATAACAGAGGGGAGACATCCTGTCCTCGAAAGAATACCATCAGGTGAAAAGTTCATTCCAAATACTACCTATATTGATACAGAGGATAACCGCCTCCTCATAATCACAGGGCCGAATATGGCAGGGAAATCCACTTACATGAGACAGGTTGCCCTCATCGTCCTCATGGCACAGATCGGAAGTTTCGTTCCTGCCTCAGATGCAAGGATCGGCACTTCTGACAGGATATTCACAAGGATAGGCGCATCAGACTTGCTCACAAAAGGTCAGAGTACCTTCATGGTAGAGATGATAGAGGTGTCAAATATCACCCATAATGCAACTCACAAAAGCCTCATAATTCTTGATGAAGTGGGAAGAGGCACAAGCACTTTTGACGGTATAAGCATTGCCTGGGCTGTTGCAGAATACATCCTCAACGAAATAAAGGCAAGAACTCTCTTTGCAACGCATTATAATGAGCTTACAGAACTCGGTCTTACACACAATGGTGTTAAGAATTATAATGTGTCCGTAAAAGAATGGGGTGATGAGATTATATTTCTCAGGAAAATAGAAAAAGGCCCTGCGGACAAGAGTTACGGAATACAGGTCGCACGATTAGCAGGCATCCCTGAAGGCATAATAAATAGGTCTAAAGAGGTATTAGCAAATTTAGAAAAAGATGAGCTTGATGAGACAGGAAGTCCGAAATTTGCACACAGAAAAACAAAGAGAAGCAACGTTCAGCTTGACCTCTTCTCGTCCATGCCAGACTCCATCATGACGGAAATCATAAACCTTGATGTGAAATCACTGAAACCACAAGAGGCACTCGATAAGCTTATCGAGTTGAAAAGAAAGGTGGACTCCTATTCTATTTCCTTGACAAAAAAGAAAACCCCATGATATGAAATTACAGTCTTAGTAATTTTAAAAAGGAGGAATGAATGAACCCCGAGGATCTCAAGTACCATAAGGAACATACCTGGGCCAAGGTTTCAGGAAAGAAGGCAACAATCGGCATAACTAATTACGCACAAAATGCGCTTGGCGATATTGTTTATATTGATCTTCCAGAAGTGGATACCAGTGTAGAGGCCAATAGCGAGATCGGTGAAATAGAATCAACAAAGGCAACCTCATCCATAATCTCTCCTCTGAGTGGAAGAGTTATAGAGGTAAACGAAGAACTCTCAGAATCTCCGGAGATTATCAATGAAGAGCCTTATGGAAAAGGATGGATAGCCATCCTTGAGATTGACGACATCTTTGAAACGGATGATCTGATGGACGCCTCTGAATATGAGAAATATGTTGAAGAGGAAAAAAAGTGAGATTAGCCATTCTCGGCGCAGGTCCCGGTGGTTATGTCGCTGCAATTAAGGCTGCTCAACTGGGAGCACAGGTAACAGTCATAGAGGATACAGAAGTTGGAGGTACCTGTCTCAACAGGGGCTGCATTCCTACAAAGGCATTATTAGCAACGACCGAACTGTTACATAAGACAAAGAATATCGCAGAATTCGGAATAGAAATCTCAGGGCAGATCCTGCCCAACCTCTCCAAAATCATGGAAAGGAAAAATAAGGTTGTCTCAATACAGGTGAAAGGCATTCGTTCCCTCTTCAAAAGCTGGGGAATAAACCTTATTGAAGGAAAGGGCATGATCCTCAGTCCTGAAAAGATAGAAGTTATAAAGAAAGATGGCTCAACAGAAATAGTAGGGGCTGACAAAGTAATAATAGCTACTGGTTCAAGACCAGCACAGTTTCCCCTGTTCCCTTTTGACGGAGAGCGTATCCTTTCAAGTGATGATGCCTTAAGCATAAAGTCTATTCCAAAGAGCCTGATAATCATAGGTGCTGGCGTCATAGGATGCGAATTTGCATTCATCTTCAGTGAACTCGGCACAGATATCACCATGCTGGAACTAATGCCGAGGGCAATCTTCACAGAAGACCCTGAAATATCAGAGATCCTTGAGAGAGAACTGAAAAAGAAGAAGATAAAACTTATGACGGGAATAAAGATAACAGGGGTAAAAGGCCAACATGACGGAATTCATGTATTATTTGAGGAAGGCAAGGAGCTCGTGGCAGAAAAATTACTTGTCTCCGTTGGTAGAACTCTTAACTCTGATAGAATAGGCATTGAAGCAATAGGGATTCAAAAAGGGTCAAAGGGAGAGATTGTAGTCAACGAAAGGATGGAGACAAATATAGGAGGCATATATGCAATTGGCGATGTTACCGGTGGTCTTCTCTATGCACATGTTGCTTCAACACAGGGAAAGATCGCTGCCAAGAATGTAATCGGTGGAGATAAAAAAATGGATTATGGCGTAGTTCCCTATGCGATATTTACATCGCCGGAGATAGCCGGTGTCGGACTCAAGGAGAATCAGGCTGTAGAGAAAGGGATCAAAGTAAAAACAGGCCGCTTTCAATTCAGGGCTATCGGCAAAGCCCATGTAATGGGGGAGATCACCGGTTTTGTCAAAGTCGTCTCTGATGAGACATCTGACAGAATACTGGGTGTCCATATCATTGGACCTCATGCTTCAGACCTCATTCATGAGGCAGCCCTCGCTATAAAGGCCGGCCTCAAGACAAAGGACATTGCTGAAACGATCCATTCTCACCCTACCCTTTCAGAGGCTCTGATGGAGGCAGCTGAAGATGTCCATGGCGAGGCGATCCATGTGCCTAAATAATGAGCAAAGAGCTATTAGCAAAAAGCATAGGGCGCAGAGCATAGGGTTTCATACTCTTAGCTATTCGCTCTTAGCTTCAAGCTGTTTTAAAGGAGAAGAGAGATGGGTGAGATCATAGACCTTATTGCAAGAGAGATTCTTGACTCGAGGGGGAATCCAACCATTGAGGTTGAGGTATTACTCGACAGTGGTGTTACCGGATGGACTGCTGTCCCGTCAGGTGCTTCAACAGGGAAGAAAGAGGCTTTAGAGTTAAGGGATGGAGAAGCACGCTTTCACGGGAAAGGCGTGCAGAAGGCTGTCAGAAATGTCCTTGAGGAAATAGCACCGACGCTGAGAGGATTTGATTCTGGAAACCAGGTCTCTATCGACAACTTCATGATAGAGCTTGATGGGACAGAGAATAAAAGCAGGTTAGGTGCAAATGCCATACTGGGGGTCTCCCTGGCAGTGTGCAAGGCAACTGCGATGGAAATGGGAATACCCCTATATAGATACATAGGAGGATGCAATGCAAAGGAGCTTCCTGCACCAATGATGAATATCCTCAATGGAGGAGCCCACGCTGACAATAACCTTGACATACAGGAGTTCATGATCATGCCAACAGGATTCAGTGATTTTGCCAATGCCCTGAGGGCCGGTTCAGAGATATTTCACACCTTAAAATCCATTCTGAAAAAGAAGGGGCTGAATACATCTGTTGGTGATGAAGGAGGTTTTGCACCAAACCTCAACACAAATGAGGAGGCAATTTCCTTAATCCTTCAGGCAATTACCGAAAGTGGCTATGCTCCTGATAAAGATGTATTATTAGCCTTAGATGTAGCATCATCAGAATTTTACGAGGACGGCGGATATCATTTTGAAGGCAAGAAGCTTACATCTTCTGAGATGGTTGATTACTATGAGAGATTGGTAGAAAAATATCCTGTCCTTTCAATAGAGGATGGAATGGCAGAAAATGACTGGGACGGGTGGAAGCTGTTGACAGAAAGGCTTAGCAGGAATGTTCAGCTCGTGGGTGATGATGTATTTGTCACAAACACAAAAATAATAAAGAAGGGTATACAACAGGGTATCGCAAACTCTGTCCTGATAAAACTGAACCAGATAGGCACATTAACAGAGACCCTTGATGCCATCGAGATGGCGAAAAAGGCAAGATATACTGCCATAATCTCACACAGGTCTGGGGAGACAGAAGATACAACAATCGCAGATTTAGCTGTCGCCTATAACACTGGCTTTATAAAGACAGGGTCTCTTGCGAGAGGTGAACGTATCGCAAAATATAACAGGCTTCTCAGGATCGAGGAGGAGCTCGCAGGTTCTTCTCTATACAAAGGAAGAGAAGCGTTTTATAATGTAAGGTGATGGGTTCGACTAACCTTTTAAGGAAACAGGTTGTCTCGGAAAGTAAAAAGAGAAGGCTCATATTCTTTACTGTTATGCTCCTTGGATTTATATACCTTGCTGTAAGCTTTATCTTCGGGGATATGGGCCTCTTGAAGTATTCTGCGCTCAATGAGAGAAAGATTCATTTAGAAAGACAGATAAGGGAGATTGAAAAAGAGAACAAACTCTTCAGGTCAGAGGTAAAGTCACTCAAAGAAGACCCCTTTTATAAAGAAAAATACGCCAGAGAAGAATTCGGATTAGCAAAACCTGACGAGTACATCTTCCGTTACGATGACAGATAAACCACTTTACATCGCTTTTCTCTGGCATATGCACCAGCCCTTTTACAGAGATCCTGTGACTGGTGTGTACAGGCTTCCCTGGGTGCGGCTTCACGGCACGAAGGACTACCTCGACATGATAGAAATCCTCACAGAATTTCCAAATATCAAACAGACCTTTAATCTCACCCCTTCTCTCCTCGAGCAGATCCAGGGTTATACAGAGAATAACACTGTTGACAGACATCTTGAGGTAACCCTCAAGAGGGCATCTGAACTGGATACAGAAGAAAAGGTATTCATCCTCGAAAATTTCTTCCTCGCACACTGGGACAATATGATAAAACCCTTCCCGAGATACTATGAACTCCTCATAAGGAGGGGCTTTCATATCATAAAAAGTGATCTCGAAAGCATGATTAAATATTTCACGCCCAATGATTTTCTTGACTTACAGGTCCTCTTCAACCTTTGCTGGATAGACCCCCTCTTCAGGGAAAAAGACCATCTCCTCAAGTCACTCGTTACGAAAAGTCGTAACTACACAGAAGAAGATAAACTTCTCGTCATCTCAAAGCAACTTTCGATCTTAAAAACAATAATACCCAGATATAAGGAGATAGCAGAAAAAGGACAGATTGAAATTTCCATCTCACCTTTCTATCATCCAATTCTCCCTCTTCTCTGCGACACAAACGATGCAAGAATTGCCATGCCGGATGTAAGGCTCCCGCAGAGGAGATTCTCCCATCCCGAAGACGCTGAAAAACAGATCAGAATGGGTTTGGATTATTTTGAGAAACTCTTCGGTTATCGACCTGCCGGGATGTGGCCTTCGGAAGGTTCAGTCAGTGAAGAAGTCTTAAGGATTGCAGGCAAGGAGGGAATACGCTGGATCGGTACTGATGAAGACATTCTCTCACATTCAATCGGGAAAAAACTCAGGGATTCTTCAGGTAACATCATAGAGCCTGGTATCATCTATAGACCTCATATTTTTGAGGATGTCTCCATCATTTTCAGAGATCACCAGATTTCTGACCTCATCGGTTTTGTTTATTCCGGGTGGGATTCAAAAAGGGCAGCCGAGGATCTCATCAACAGACTTTTACAGGCACAAGTTTCCGTGTCAAAAGATAAACCGCATCTTCTGTGCATAATACTTGACGGAGAGAATGCGTGGGAAAACTATAAAAACGACGGCCATGATTTCTTGAGATATCTCTATGAAAGGCTCTCTCAAGAAAAACGATTAAAGACCGTCACGGTCTCAGAATACCTCGATGCATATGACAGAGGTAAAACTCTGAGCAGACTTCATGCAGGTTCATGGATTAATGCAAACTACAGGATATGGATAGGTCATGATGAAGGCAACAGGGCATGGGATTACCTCACAGAGACACGGGGTGATCTTGGGGTATTCCAGAAATTGCATCCTGAGAAAAACCTTTCTGAAGCATGGAAAGCGATATATATTGCAGAGGGAAGTGACTGGAACTGGTGGTACGGTGATGAACATACAACAGAGGCGCAGCAGGATTTTGATGAACTCTTCAGATTAAATCTTATGAAAGCTTACAAGGAAATGGGAAGGGAGGTTCCGCAACATCTCTTTGTCCCTGTATTGAGAGAAGACAGGGGAATCACCCCGATAATTACCATAAGGGGATTTATTGAACCAAAGATTGATGGTATTGTTACCAGCTACTATGAGTGGTACCAGGGTGCTTATATGGATGTTAAAAAATCCGGTGGGAGCATGCACAGGGCAGAAAGCATCTTGTCAAGGCTTTACTATGGTTTTAATAAAGATAACCTCTTCTTGAGGATAGATCCTGCAATTCCCTTTGGGGAGTTCCCTGATGATACGAAAATTTCCATTCATATTCTCAAGCCTTCACAGTTTAAGATTGTCATCCCTATCAAACCACCGTCCTCAAGGGCAGAAATGTTTGAGAAGACCGACGAGGCATGGAGAAAGATAAAAGATATTAAAGATTTCGCTATCCAGGATATCTTCGAGATAAAGATCCCCTTCGATGAAATAAAGGCCAAAGAAAATGATGAGATAAACCTGTTCGCTTGCGTCATTAAAAACAGTGAAGATGTTGAAAGATGCCCGTGGAGAGGATTTATTACCCTTACCGTTCCAACCCCTGATTTTGAAGCCATGATGTGGTACTAATTCCCCTATAATCCCCCTTTACTAAAGGAGGCCCGAGGGGGATTAACTATAGTAAACGCACTAAATGTTTTTACATTGTAATTGTGAGCGACAGCGAAGCAATCTCATAAAACTGGATTGCTTCGTCGGTCGTAACGACCTCCTCGCAATGACACGCCATTTATTACTTTTGTATTAAATAAGATGAAAGCTCTCATACAGCGTGTTTTAGAAGCAAAAGTTACCATAGAGAGAAAAACAGTCGCCAACATTGGTAAAGGCCTTCTCGTATTCCTTGGAGTTGAAAAAGGGGATACTGAAAGTGACCTCGAATACCTTGTGAGGAAAGTCTCCAATCTAAGAATATTTGAAGATGCTTATGAAAAAATGAATTTTTCAATCCTTGACATGAAAGGTGAAGTTCTTGTTGTATCTCAGTTTACTTTATCGGCTGACTGCAAAAAAGGTAACCGCCCTTCTTTTGATAATGCTGAGGAACCAGTTAGGGCAAAAGAGATGTATATGAAATTCATAGACAAGCTAAAAGAACGTAGTTTGAAGGTAGCCGCAGGAGAATTTGGTGCCTATATGCAGGTACATCTCATTAACGACGGGCCTGTGACGATAATACTTGATTCTAAAAAATAAGGTAAAATAGGATTCAAAGGGTCAATGGTCCAAGTGAATATCTTTGAAAATAAACCCTTGAATCCTCGAATCTTTTTGAGCAATTAATCCGAAAAAGAACGATAATAATTTTAAAAGATGACAAAGAAGGATCTGAAAGAACAGATTAAGCTTATTATCCATGGCGACCACTGGGACCTGTTTAAGGTTCTCGGTATTCACATTGTCGACGGAGAGAACGAACGGGCTGCAGTTCGTGCCTTTCTTCCCGAGGGCATAGAAGCATGGGTAGTAGATTTAGAAGCAAAGAAATCTTATGCGATGGAAAAGATCCACGAAGATGGTTTCTTCGAAGCAATCATCGAAAAGAAAAAAGTCTTTCCGTATCTCATTAGGGTAAAGTCTCATGAAGGAAAAATATCAGAGTTTTACGACCCTTATTCCTTTTTACCAGTCCTTGCAGACTTTGACCTTCACCTCATCGGTGAAGGAAGACATTACAAGAATTATGAGAAGCTCGGTGCACATGTCATGGACATCAATGGCATAAAAGGTGTTCATTTTGCTGTATGGGCACCCAATGCAAAGCGTGTGAGTGTTATTGGGGATTTCAATAACTGGGATAGCAGGAGACATCAGATGCGGGCACTTGGTTTATCGGGGATATGGGAGATATTTATCCCCGGACTCAAAGAAGGTGAACTGTATAAATTCGAGATAAAATCAAGATTCAAAAAGTATGTTGCCGTAAAAGCAGATCCCTATGCCTCTTATTTTGAATTACGGCCAAAGAGCGCCTCTGTTGTCTATAACATCAACAGATATAAATGGAATGACAAAAAGTGGATGAAGATGCGCTCGAAAAAGAACTGGCTTGACTCTCCCATCTCCATCTATGAGGTTCATCTCGGCTCATGGATGAGGGTGCCGGAAGAAGACAACAGGTCATTAACATACAGGGAGACAGCAGATAAATTGATCGATTATGTAAGGGGCATGGGTTATACCCATATTGAACTCCTTCCCATAACAGAACATCCTCTGGATGCATCATGGGGTTACCAGACGATTGGTTATTTTGCGCCAACAAGCAGGTACGGCACTCCAGAGGACTTCATGTACTTCGTAGACAAGTGTCATCAGAACAATATAGGTGTTATCCTTGATTGGGCTCCTGCACATTTCCCTGCTGACGGACACGGACTGGGCTTTTTTGACGGCACATGCCTTTTCGAACACAGAGACCCTCGAAGAGGATTTCATCCTGACTGGGGCACGAAGATATTCAATTACGGAAGAAATGAAGTCAGAAACTTCCTAATATCAAATGCACTCTTCTGGCTTGAGAAGTACCATTTTGACGGTTTGCGTGTAGATGCAGTTGCTTCAATGCTCTATCTTGACTATTCAAGAAAAAAGGGTGAATGGGTTCCAAATGTATTTGGTAGAAATGAAAACCTTGAGGCCATATACTTCCTCAAAAGTTTGAACGAGATCGCTAACCAGTATCATCCGGGGATACTCACCATTGCCGAGGAATCAACAGCATGGCCGGGTGTTTCAAGGCCGACATACCTGGGTGGTCTCGGTTTCAGTCTGAAATGGAATATGGGTTGGATGCACGACATGCTTGAATACATATCGAAAGAACCCGTACACAGGAAGTACCATCACAGCCATATAACCTTTGGTCTTCTTTATGCATTTACAGAAAACTTTGTTCTTCCCTTTTCACACGATGAAGTTGTCCATGGAAAACGTGCAATGCTCAACAAAATGCCAGGGGACATGTGGCAGAAGTTTGCAAACCTCAGATCGCTCTATGGCTATATGTACAGCCATCCCGGGAAAAAACTTTTATTCATGGGTGGAGAATTTGGACAGTGGGATGAATGGAATCACGATAAGAGTCTTGCCTGGCACTTACTGAAACTTACGCCGCACAGGTGTCTACAAAAGTATGTTATGGACCTCAACCATCTTTACCGGACTCAGCCTGCCCTTTACGAGGTGGACTTCAGTTATGAAGGATTTGAGTGGATCGACTTCCGTGATACGGACCACAGCGTCATATCCTTTATAAGAAAGGCAAGGGATCCTCGAAACTTTCTTGTTATCGTATGTAATTTTACGCCTGTACCGAGAATGGGGTATAGGATTGGTGTTCCGAAGCACTGCTTCTATAAGGAGATTCTGAATAGTGATTCCCAAATATACTGGGGTAGTAACCTCGGCAATGCAGGTGTTATAAACGCAGAGGAAATTCCCTGGCAGGGTAAGCCCTATTCCATAAATATCACTCTTCCGCCTTTATCTGTGCTGATATTCAAGCCTAAGATGTAGCTCACCAAATTGACTTGGGAAGAAACTTCTGCTAACCTTTAAAAAAAGGAAAACTGTAAATGGATAACATTTCATTATTAGGTTCTGTCCTTGTCACTCTCCTGAAACCATTCCTACCTCACCTTTTAAAGGAGGATGAAGATTTCCCTGAAGAAGTAAGCCGTGAAATCGACCCTTATGCCTGGGAAATAGCAAAAGCTATATGGAGTAGCATCAAACCAGAGATTGATAAAAGGCCAACTATCCAGGAGGCCTTTCGGGATGTGGCCATAACCCCTTATGACGAGGATGCCCTCGCCTCCTTGCGTTTTCGATTGAAGAAACTGCTGGCACAAGATCCGGCACTTGCAGACGAGCTTGCCAGTCTGTGGACGGAGGGAAGCACCACATTTAAATTAATGGGTCTTGGTAAAGAGTTTATCACTGAAAAGTGGTTAGATGTGCTTGATCGCCATGATGATATGCTAAAACGACTCGAATTGATATGGCTTTTCAGAACAGGCATGCCTCCCGAAAAGATCGCTGAACAATTTAACACAGATGTTGAATATCTCCATAGGTTAAATGCCTCATTCTCATTGAATGGTACCTCTGGCATCCTTTCAGATTCCGGTATCAAAAACTGGTTTGACAATCTGAGTAAGGATGATCCAATAATAAAAAGGCTCGAGATGATACGGTTGCTCAGATCCGGTACACCCCTTCGTGTGATCGCTAATCAGTATGATGCCCTTTCCGATTACATATTGAGGCTTAATGATAGATTTTTAAAAAACGGAGTTATTGGGATACTGACAGAAGATGATTTCCAGAGATTTCGTTCGATTTATCCCGAAGTCATACGCATCTGCACTTATAATCTCCACGGGATCCATAAGAATAATTTGTTAAGATTCAGGCGTATCGCCGGTGAACTGAGTGCCTTTGACCCTGATCTGGGCGCCTTTCAAGAGGTGATCAGTGGCAATGGCATGGAGGAGACCAGTGCGCAGATAGCAAAGTGGATGTCACGTATGACAGGCTATTATTACCAGACTCGATACGCTTTTTGCCATCTCTTAATGGACAGGTATCCTGAAGGGATTTCTATGTTGGCGAGACACCAACTCAAAAACATCCAGAAAATAGATTTGAGTCGTGGGCTTAATGGGCTCGCCCTCCGTTTGGATCGATATGCAGTAGCAGCGGAAGTCGAGATATACAAGCAGAAAATAATCTTTGTGAGTGTGCATCTTGACCATGAAGATCAAAAGGTTAGACTTGCACAGGCAGAAAAATTATTAAGGGAGCTTGATCACCTGTTTGGCAAGAAAAGGGGTTATTGTTACATACTGGCAGGAGACTTTAACGATGTAGAGGATTCATCTGTTATGATTTTCTTTAGAAAAAATGGATATAAAGATGCTTTCAGGAGTTGCCATATCGTTGGAGGCAATACCTTCGATGCCTTGAATCCACATAAGCGCATCGATTATATAATGGTAAGGGGAGATGTAAATTTTCTCTCTGCAGAGTTGGTCCCTAAGGATCCGGAACTGAGTGATCACATAGGGGTTTTTGCCACAATGGAAATAAAAAGGGCAAATTAGTGAAACTTTATGTATTCTGGTTATTTTGTCCTAGCTTATCAATGGGATTCTCGCTGCCATAGCCTCGTAGAGTCCGTCAGAAAAAAGTTTCAACACGTAGCGCGTGAATTTGTTGAGTGGAGCATCCACAAGAAGTCATAGATTCACTGAATTCTTCTTACATTATCACAGAGCTATGTAAAAAACTAAACAGGGACCCTGAGGAAAATATTCCAAAAACGGCATATCCCACGGGGTTGAACCTTGATCACTATTTCCGTGTTATGAGAGAAACTCCATGGCCGGTCAATACCGCCATTTTTCAGAAATTATTTTTAAACTTGGGTAGCTCCTCAATGACTATTACAAAAGGCAGTATTGGGTATCATAACTTGCTTTCGCCTCAGGATTTAAAGCTTATAGGCAACAGAAACTTACTAGAAATGTATAGGGAGATATTTTCAAGCCTCCATAACTTTACCAATATAGGCATTGATCTGCTGAAGAGAATCCACTTCGTTTTATCAAGGGACATTGACCCTAATGCAGGTAATTTCAGAACCTTTGATTTTCCTGACAAAAACGGCGTTACCTTTGATTATGGTAATTTCCAAAGAGAGATAGGTGACCTGGTGCATGTCCTATGGGAGACAGAGCAGAGCTTTCACAGTCCTGATGCCTTTATCTCCAATCTGTCAAGATCATACTACATGTTCCTCGGTATACATCCTTTCCGGGATTCAAACGGTAGGGTAGGTAGATGCTTTTTAAATTACATGTTCCTCAAAAAGGGAATACCACCTATAAGCTTCAAAGATGAAGATGAAATATTTGCCCTGCCCCGCTATGGAGGCAGTATGGAGGATATGTATGATTATATCAAAACAAGGATTGCGAAGGCAGTGTTACTTGTACTTTTATTTTTCTAAAACCTTAACCTTCATCTCAATCCTCTCAAGAGGATTATCTCTTTTGTCTCTCGGTTGATTCACTATTTTGTCTGCCACTTCCATCCCTGAGACAACCTCTCCAAAAACTGTGTATTGCCTGTCAAGAAAAAATGCATCAGCCACACAGATGAAAAATTGAGAACCTGCGCTGTCAGGATTCGCAGACCTCGCCATGGAGAGGGTTCCCCTTTTATGATGTTTCTCATTAAACTCAGCCTTAATCGTATATCCTGGTCCTCCCATACCGTGTTTTGCCCTGTCAGGATCTTTCGAGTTAGGGTCTCCACCTTGAATCATAAACCCGGGGATTACACGATGGAAAATCGTTCCATCGTATAATCCCTTTTTTGCAAGCTCGATGAAATTGTTCACATGGTTTGGTGCAACTTCAGGAAAAAATCTTAGTTCAATATTTCCTAACTTCGTTTCGATAACAGCCCTCGTCTCAGCCATCTTCTTAATCTCCTTTTTTGTGAATGCTATATTCTTCATTTCTGCAAAGGCAGAAAGACTGAATAACAATATGAAAACAAGTACAAAACTTATTTTGAAAAGTCTCATAAAAACCTCCTGTAGATAAGTACATTTGCAGGTTATTATTTTACAAATATTTTACATAATTGTATAGGAGTTTACACCTCTGATAGTAAGAAGAGGAATTCTCAACACATTTTGTCTCAACAATAACTATTCAAAATCCGATTACCATCTTCGCATACTCACCCTTCCCTTTATCCCCCATCAAGGGAGTGAACAATAA
>CAZLFE010000038.1:0-3016 GCA_964558725.1 uncultured Nitrospiraceae bacterium
TGAGTTGCGCCCTCAAACAAGAAAAACTTCCGAAAGTCCCGTAAGAGATTCTCATATTGCTAACGTATCGAATAACTCTACAGTTTACTTCTCTTTTCTGTATCTGATGTATTCAATGAGTCCCAGAAGGCTTCCTGTTGCGGTGGTAAGGAACCACGACAGAGAGAGGGCTGTTGCAACTCCCGGCCTGATGCCGATGAGACCAAAAAACACGACAAACGCGCCTTCCCTGACACCAATGCCTGATATGGAGATAGGCAGTGCCGTAAACATGATGATAAGAGGTAAAAAGATAAGACATGCAAGGAAAGGAACATGTTCTCCGATACCGAGTGCAAGAATGTATACAGCGAGGATACTTGAGAACTGGACAAAGGCAGATATGAGCAAAGCTTTTATAATAACACCTCTCTGATTTCGATAGGAATGAAAATAATCATAAAATTCTGCGAGTATCTTTATCCTTTTACCGAGACGCAGACCAAAAACCAAAAGGCTTGCGATGATAAAAGTTAGGACAATAAATGGAAGCATCCATACTACAGGAGAATTCCGAAAATAGGAATAACAAAAAGGAAAGGCAAGAGCGCATATTACTGTCAACATCACAAAACCAAGATATCTGTCCATAAAAATAGAAGATAGGGTAAGACTGCTTCTTCCTATGACCCGATAGAGGTAGAAAGCCTTAACAGCATCACCTCCGATAAGACCTGGAAGGATGGTGTTAAAGAAAGAGCCTATCATATACAGAGGGAAAAGCTTTTTAATTCCGAGTGTTACCGGAAGAAGGAGTTTCCACCTCAATGTTGATATGAATTGAGCAAATAGGGAGAGAAGTATGGCTGAGATGAAGGCAAAGGAATTCATGCCCTTCAATGTAAAGAAAACCTGCTCTGGCTCTGTCCTTGATAAGACGATATAAAGGAGCACAGAACTTACCGTGAGCTTAAGGATGAGAAAAAATATTCTATTTGCTTTAGGGGCCAATGATCTTTTTAATCACATAGGTGGGTTTTTTCTGGCTTTCATGATAGACCCTCACGAGCATCTCACCGAGAAGGCCCATTCCGATAAGCTGAATCCCAACAATGATCAGGAGAGCACCGAGCAGGAGAAGAGGTCTCCCTCCGATACTACGTCCGGAAAAGATTTTATCTATAGTCAGGTAAAGGGATATGAGGAAACCGAGAAATCCGCTTATGACACCTACGGGGCCAAAGAATTGAATTGGTTTCGTGGAAAAGCTCTGGAGAAACTTTACGGTAATTAAATCCAAGACGACCTTTATTGTTCGTGAAATACCATATTTTGATCTTCCCTTTAGCCTCGGGTGGTGCACAACCTCTACTTCTGCAACTCTCACACCATACCAGCTTGCAACAGCAGGGATAAACCTGTGCATCTCTCCATAGAGTTTCAGATTTTTTATCACATCTCTCCTGTATGCCTTCAGAGAGCAACCATAATCGTGGAGCTTTACGCCTGTAACTTTACTGATAAGCCAGTTTGCTAACAGGGAGGGAAGCGTCCTCCTGAAAAACGGGTCCTTCCTTTTTTTTCTCCATCCGCTCACAAGGTCATTGTCTTTTGTCAGTTCAAGAAGTTTCGGAATATCAGCAGGGTCATTCTGGAGGTCACCATCCATTGTTACGACAATGTCTCCTCGTGCAAAATCGAATCCTGCTGCGAATGCTGCGGTCTGGCCGAAGTTGCGTCTCAGGCTCAGTACAATAACCCTGTTATCTTTGGCCTGAATCTCCTCAAGGATGGAGAGAGTCCTGTCAGTGCTTCCATCATCTACAAAAAGTATCTCGTATTCCTTTTTCAGAGAATCAAGGGTTTCCTTCAGTTTCTCGTAGAGGATAGGTATATTTTCCTCTTCATTGTAAAGAGGTATGATTACGGAAAGGGTCATTAATACGTTCCTGGTTTTTCTTCTCTCATGCCTTTAAAATCATAGCACAGGAAGAGAGAATAATCTCTGATTTTCTCATTGTGAATATAAACCGTAAAGAGTCTCTTTTCGATCTTTTCAAAAGCACCGGCTACCGGTTCGGGTATCCGTTTATTCCCTATTCTAACAAAGATTGCATTATAATGGATGAGTTCATGAAATCCGGGCCAGAGGTCGTATTGGTTCATCCTGCGGTCAAGATTAACACAATAGGTGATAGGATGTCCTTTTACATAAAAGGCGAGTTCACTTGAAACCTGGTAACTATCAGAAAATATAAATACGGGACTCCCTTCAGACATCTCTTCGTATATCTTCGTCACCTCTGATCCAAGTTCTTTCCAACCTCTTAACCTGCTGGTAGGGTCTTGTTTAACAGGAAGGTTAAGGATTGAAGGATAATGTGCCAGGGCAGTAACGACCACAGATAGAAAAACCGCTGTTGCAATGAGAAACATTTTGACTTTTCTTTCAGGAAAAACCTTTTTGGAGAATGCAGAAAAGGAAAGAATACCTGTTATATAACCTGGCAGTGCCCAGTTTGCCTGCACCTTTCCCTGAAGACTTTTGAGAAGGAAAAAGGCAATGACAGGCAGAGAAAACCAGAAAAGAAGATTACCATGTTTCTGTTTCCTTTCTTTCCAGAGAGAAACGGCCATAAGTACAAAGAGAAGGGGGGTAATTACTCCAAGCTGGGAGCCAACAAACTCAAAGAAACTTCTTAACGTTATCCTCACACCTTCTGCTACGTGTGCCTGTCCTGCTGTGTGTCTCAGGGTAATCCAGTAATGGTCTGCATTCCATAGCAATACAGGACTGAAGACCAGAAGGCTAATGATAAAGGAAATATAAGGACCTGTTGTAAGCAGAAGTTTCCTCTTCCTCAAGAATAAGAAAAGAAAAGCGCAGAGATAAAAGAATGCCATGGTGTATTTTGTGAGAAGACCGAAGCCCACTGATAAGCCGAGGAGAATCCAGTACCTAAGTGATGAGTGATAAGTGATGAGTGATGAGTCAAATCCACTCTCACCTCCCTTTTTTTCAAATACCCCTCCGCCC
>CAZLFE010000038.1:3116-18858 GCA_964558725.1 uncultured Nitrospiraceae bacterium
AAAGGGGGGGAGGGGGGATTATCGGGATGTAAAGGATGCTCTGAGTTTTCTATTGAAAGATAAAAGAGAAACAGTGATAGTATCCAAAAGAATATAAAGGGCGAATCTATGGTGAATATTATCCCGAATGTTGAAAAAAGTGGGATAATCTGAATCAATATTGCTGAGAAAAATCCGACATGTTCATCATACAGTTTTTTGCCGATTATATACATGAAGCCGCTACTGAGAGCAGAGAAGACTACTGCCATTATTCTGATACCAAAGACATTATCTCCGAGTATCATCGTGCCAAAATATATGAGATATGCGATCATCGGGCCTTTTGAGTAATAACTCCAATCAAGCCTTCGCGACCACTCCCAGTAATGAGCCTCATCAGGACTCAAATCGAGAGGGCCCTTCTGGATGTAATATATGCGGAAAAGACTGAGTGCAAGGAGGAAAACAAAGAGTATAGTAGAGTAAGGTTTTACTTTAAACCTTTCATATGACCAGTTATAGAAACCAATTAAAGATAGCGCCAACCCTATGCCGACGAGTCCGCCCACGAGAGAATCTGAAGGATAATGCACACCAACATAGATCCTTGAAAAACTCACAAGAAAGGCAATGATTAAAAAGGCATATCGCAGCCTGTTTTTAAAGAGGATAAGAAATGGCGTTGCAAAAGCAAAACTGCTCGCAGCATGGTTTGAGGGCATCGAATAAGAGCTGCTACAACCAACAAGGAGGTGGACACCTTCGAGCTCGTTGCAGGGCCGCGGCCTTTCAAAAATATGTTTAAGGATGTATGAACCCCAATCGGATAACGCTAAGGAGGCAAAACCGAGCACTAAGACAAGGCATGCCTTTTTCCAGTCCTTATAAAAGAACCATCCTACAAAAGGGAACATCAGGAGATATGCCTTGCTTGTAATAAAAGGCAAGGCAACGTCGAAGAGTCTGTTCTGGAGGTCTCTGTTTATGAAGAAAAAAATGAGGGTATCTACCTCAGGAAGGCTCACCCAGTATTCCCCAATCTATTGAATCAATTCTTTTCTCCGCTTCATTGCCCAATTGATTATCTCCTCAACCAATGCCTCTATGGTTGCTTCTCTCGGCATGATATCAACCTTAAACCCAGCCTTTTCAACAGCCTTCGCTGTCACAGGTCCGATCACTGCGATAGCCACTCCTCGAAAGAGTTCATTCGCCTTTTCTCCCATAATATCCATGAAGTTATTGAAGGTCGCTGCGCTCGTGAAGGTAGCAATGGAGATCCTGCCCTCTCTAAAGAACCTTCTTAATCTCTTGCCGTGCAGTTCTGGTTTAATAGATCTGTAGGCAACAGGGAGATCGATATGGCCTCCAAGCTCTCTTACCTTTTCTGGGAAGACCTCTCTTGCCTTCTCTGCCCTTGGAAGGAGAAACCTCATTCCCTTTAACCCGTGAGTCCTTGAAGACTTGAGCACCTCAACTAATTTGATGAGTCCCTCTGAAGAAAATTCACCAGGAATCAAGTCTACCCTGATGCCATATTTTTGTATCTCTTTCGCCGTCTTAGAGCCTACAGCACAGATCTTTATTCCTTTTAAGTCTCTGATATCTCTCTCTCTTTCAAAGAACCTCTTTAAAAAATACGTTACACCATTTTTGCTTGTGAATATCAGACAATCATATGTCTCTATATTGTCTATTGCCTTATCCAGCTCATAATAGTTTTCTGGGGGGACGATCTCTATCGTAGGAAATTCAATGATCTCAGCACCGAGTTCTTCCAATGGCTCAAACCCTTCAGGATGTTCCCTCGTTACGAGGATCCTGTAACCGAACATCGGTTTTTTTTCATACCAGCTCAGAGATTCCCTGAGTCGTACAACATCTCCTACAACCATGACAGCAGGGGGCTTGATATCCCTCTCCTGCACAAGCTCGACAATATTTTTTAATGTTCCCGTGATTGTTCTCTGCTCAGGCCTTGTACCCCATCTGATAACGGCAACGGGTGTATCATGGCTCCTTCCGTTTTCTATCAGTTTTTGGGTGACCATGTCTATATTCTTTACAGCCATGAGAAAAACGAGCGTGCCAACACTCGTAGAAAGCTTTGACCAGTCGATGGAGCTCTCTTTTTTTGTTGTATCCTCATAACCTGGAATGACAGCAAAGGAAGATGAATAGAGTCTGTGGGTAAGGGGAATCCCTGCATAGGCAGGAGCAGCAACAGATGAGCTTACGCCAGGGACTATTTCAAACTCGATTCCGTTTTGAGCAAGAGCTTCTGCTTCCTCTCCACCGCGACCAAATATAAAAGGATCTCCGCCTTTCAGCCTGCATATAATCTTGCCCTCCTTCGCCTTTTGGATAAGGATTTCATTAATCTCTTCCTGTGTCATGGTGTGATGACCACTTCGCTTGCCAGCATAAATGAACTCAGCATCGTGGTTGATATAATTTAATACCTGGGCATTGAGATGGAAATCATAGATAACAACCTCTGCCTTCTGAAGGCACCTCAACCCCTTTACCGTGAGAAGCCCGATATCACCAGGCCCTGCGCCAACTATATAAACCTTGCCTTTCATATTTATGTTAAATCATTTTATCACAATTGAAAGTCTGAACCTGGCTAAACAGTATCCAGGTGTTTTGGATGGGTGGGATAAAGAAGCTGAGAGGTTAGGAGGAATTCATAGCTTCTTTGAGTGCCTTCCCGGCTTTAAAGTGGAGTGCCCTCTTCGCTGGCACGTCGATCCTTATGCCCGTTTTGGGGTTTCTTGCCATCCTCGGTCTTCTGCTCTTTAGTCTGAAGTTTCCGAACCCCCTTATTTCGATCTTATCGCCTTTGATAATGGCCTCTTTCATAGTCTCGAAGATGGTCTCAATAACAATCTCGGTCTGTTTCCTTGTCAGGCTACCAAACTTTTCTGAAACCTTTTCTATAAGTACTGATTTAGTCATATAACCTCCTTAAAAAGTCAAGGTTTAGGGTTGCATGATTCATAAGGTTAAAAGGTTTTAATTTTAAAACCATTAAACTGTTAAACTTTTCCGTTTTAATTATGGTGTAAAGAGATACTTTACTTTTACACTGGGAGAAATGTCTGTCCATTCTTTAGGAATCTTATTTCTAATAAGATCGATGAGAGAGAAACGCTCCTTTTTGCTGACTATCACCGGCTCACCTTTTATTCCAGAAAGCTTAGCAGCAGCCTGAACTGTATCCTCGAGATTCCCGAGTTCGTCTATAAGGCCTATTTTGAGGGCCTGTTCGCCCGTAAAGACCTTTCCATCAGCAATCTTCTTAACATCTTCAGGAAGCATTTTTCTTCCCTCTGCAACGGCTTTAATAAACTGCTCGTGTACATTGTCAAGAACCCCCTGAAGAATCACCCTCTCCTCTTCCCCGATTCCTCTGAATATTGATGCTATGTCTTTGTGTCTCCCGCTCTTAACCACCTCTGTTTTTATACCAAGTTTGTTCATGAGTCCTTCTATATTGGGGATTTCCATGATTACTCCAATTGAGCCTGTAAGGGTTCCGGGATTTGCAATAATCCTCGTTGCAGGTGAGGCTATATAGTAGCCTCCTGATGCAGCAACAGATCCCATTGATACCAGGACCTTCTTCTTTGCAGCAGCCTTCCTCACCTCTTCATAAATCTCCTGTGAAGGAGCGACAGCACCTCCAGGGCTGTCAATACGCAGTACAATGGCCTTAATTGCTGGGTTCTTCACATATTCTTTGAGCTCTTCCATGGTCTCTTCCGAATCTGTTATAAGCCCTTCTATATGGATAAGGGCAATCCGATCACCTATAGGCATATTTTTTTGAAACAGCACAAGGAGAATACTTACAATAATGAGAAGTATGAACAGACCGAGGATGATGAGAAAGACCTTTTTCACTCCTCCAGCCTCTTAAGGTTTTTCATGCTCAGTCCTATCTTCCTTTCATCAAGGTCTATCTTTATGATCCTGACCCAAATATCATCGCCTTCTTTTATGGAGTTCTCAGCCTTTTCTGCTGTCTGCTTTACGATCTCGGAAGAGTATACGAGGCCTTCAACCCTACCCTCAAGTTCCACGAATATGCCGAAATCAGTAATCCTGAGTACCTTTCCTTTTACCTCAGAGCCAAGCTTGAACTTTTCTGGTATCTCCTTTAACCAGGGATCGGGTTTGAGCTGCTTCAAGCCAAGGGCTATCCTTTCGGCCTCAGGTTCTATACTCAATATTATTGCTTCAACCCTCTGTCCTTTTCTCAAGATTTCTGAAGGGTGTTTTACATGTTTTGTCCATGAAAAGTCAGAAATATGTATGAGACCATCAACCCCCTCGGGAAGACTGACGAAGGCACCAAAATCAGCAATGGTCTTTACCTTGCCAGAAATCTTCTGGCCAACGGTATAGCGTTGAGAAACGAGCTCCCATGGGCTTGGTTTGAGATGCTTTATGCTTAAGGAGAGACGCCTTTCTTCTTTATCTACCTTTACGACAAGAGTTTCAACAGTCTCTCCAATGGAGAGATACTTTGACGGATGTTTTGGCCGCGGCAGCCAGTCTATCTCAGATATATGCACAAGCCCCTCAAGGCCTTCTTCAAGTTCAATAAAGGCACCATAATCTGTGACGCTTACGACTTTGCCTTTTACCTTTTTACCAACAGGATATTTTTCATCCACAGTGAACCAAGGGTCTGGCTTTTTCTGCTTGTAACCGAGCGTTACCCTTTCATGCTCCTCGTCATATTTAAGGACAATAACCTCAACCTCGTCCCCAAGAACAAAAAATTCAGAAGGATGGTTTATCCTTCCCCAGGAGATGTCTGAGATATGGAGCAATCCGTCTATCCCACCGAGGTCAATAAAGACTCCATAGTCTGTAATGTTTTTGATTATCCCTTTCATAAGGGCGCCTTCCTTAAGCTTTACAAGGGTCTCAGCCTTCTTCTGCTGTCTTTCTTCCTCGAGGATTGCCCTTCTCGATACAATGACATTAGAAAGCCTGCTATTGAGTTTTAAAACCTTGAAAAGCATTCTTTGCCCTACGAGATTGTCAATCTCCTTTGGAGCTTTTATGTCTACCTGGGAGCCTGGAAGAAATGCATTTATTCCTGATATATTCACAAAAAGGCCACCTTTTGTTTTCCCGACAACAATTCCCTCTACAGGAGTCCCATCCTGAAGTGCCTTCTGCAGGAGTTCCCATGTCTTTATCTTTGTTGCTTTTTCTTTTGAAAGATTTATAATACCCTCAGAATCAACTATCTCTTCAACATATACCTCTATATAACTTCCGATTTTTATTGAAGCAAGCTCTTCTTCAGAAAATTCCCTGATAGGGACAAACCCTTCAGATTTATACCCGATATCGACTATGACTCCGTCCTGCTTCAATGCTAATATTCTTCCTCTTAATATTGTTCCCTCTACAATACTATGAAAGGTCTCAGCATAAAGTTTTTCCATTTCATTGTTTTTAAGTTCCACGAACAGTTTATCCTCCTATATTTCTAATTCTTTCTTCTACTTCTTTTATGATCCATCCAGGAGTTGATGCCCCGGCCGTAATGCCGACTTTCGTTGCCCCCTTGAACCATGCATTTTTAATCTCAGAAGGGGTTTCTATATGATAGGTAGCTACGGAAAGAGACCGGCAGAGTTTTGCGAGCTGTGTTGTGTTTGCACTGTTTTTACCGCCGACGACAACCATTACATCAACCTTACGAGCCATATCTTCCGTCTCCTTTAATCGAAGGGCTGTGGAGCTGCATATTGTATTATATACTTTTATCTCCTTTGCATATTTTATTGCATGAGAGAGGACCTGTTTCAATGCCTCCAGAGGCTGCGTTGTCTGGACGACGATACCCACCTTGCTCTTGAGTCTCGGAAGAGGTCTATTACCATCAACTACGATGGCATCATCACTCGCATAGCTCATAAGCCCCTTTACCTCTGGATGCTCCCTTTCTCCCAGGATAACTACCTGATAACCTTCTTCCCTAAGGAGTTTAGCATAATACTGGGCCTTTTTTACAAATGGACAGGTTGCATCTATTATCTCACATCCCATAGAAGATATCTCTTCTAAAATGTTACGGGGTATGCCATGGGTTCTGATTATCAGGGCCTTTATATCCTTTTTTTCTTTTATTTTCTTTATGGGAATGATCCCCTTCTCCTTGAGCTTTTCTACTACCTGGGGATTGTGGATTATCGGTCCAAGGGTGTATACACCCTTGCGCTTTTTCCTGGATACGCGGAAGGCTATATCTACAGCCCTCTTTACGCCAAAGCAGAACCCAGCTGTCTTAGCTACGATTATTTTCATTGAATTAGCATAGAGCATAGAGCAAAGAACACACAGCTAAGAGCTTAAAGCAAAGAGCGTGGAGTTTCATGCTTTTTCCCCTTTGCTTTTAGCTCGTTGCTATTTTCGTGCCCTTGGCTCTTTGCCCTCAGCTCGTTGTTCTTTAGATTTCGTATCCTCTCCATTATTTCTCTGGTTATCCTCTCCTGGAATTGTTTGTCTTTCTCCTTTTTTTCGATCTTTATAGGCGTGCCGAATACCACTCTTATCTTGGCAGGTTTTAAAAATATTGCGCCTAAAGGGAGAGCCTTGTCTGTTCCTTCGATGAGTGTTGGGACAACAAGAGCGGCACTCATAGCTGCAATCATACCTACTCCTCTTTTGGCATCAAGGAAGCTGCCGTCAGCACTTCGACCCCCTTCCGGGAAAAGAACGAGAACCCCTCCTTGCTTAAGCCGGGAAACAGCCTCCTTTATGGTGGAGGGCTGAGGTCTATCACGGTTCACAGGAAAAGAGAAAGCTTTAATGCCCCAACCGAGTAAGGGAATCCTGAAAAGTCCTTCCTTTGCGATGTATGCAGCCCGCCTTTTTAAGGCTGCCCCAATAACAGGGGGATCTAAATAACTGACATGGTTCGCTGCCACGATAACCCCGCCTTTCTCCGGGATATTCTCAGAGCCACTTACCTCGAATCTGTTAAAAACTTTGAAAATAATATAAAAAATTATCCTTAGAAGGTGGTAAAAAAGATAACTCAAGGTTCAGCTCTTATAAACTCCAGTATTTTTTCTTTTACCTGTTCTACAGGCAGGTTAGATGAATCTATTGCCAATGCGCCATCTGCCCTTTTAAGGGGAGCTATATCTCTGTTTTCGTCCCTCTTGTCCCTTTTCATCACATCCTTCTTGGCTTCCTGAATGCTGATGTACATGCCATTTTCCTTAAACTGGAGATATCGCCTTTTAGCCCTCTCCTCGAGAGAAGCATCGAGATAAATCTTTTTCCATGCATTCGGGAAGACAACGGTTGTTGTGTCTCTCCCTTCAACAACAATGTCATTGGTAGAGGCAGCATTTCTCTGAATGTCAAGAAGGAGATCCCTCACAATCTTTCTTGCTGAGAAGACTGATGAATAATGATCAATCTCTTTTGACCGTATATCCTCTGAAACATCCTTTCCATTAAGAAACACCCGCCCATTCGTAAAGGTGATATGAGTTCTGAGGAGGGTGTCTCTTAGTCTATGATCACTGTCCTCAGGCTCTATACTGTTGTTTCTCAGTGCGAGAGCAACGGCTCTGTATAATGCACCGGTGTCGAGATAATCAAAGCCGAGTTCTTTCGCAATGAGTTTTGCAATGGTACTCTTGCCCGCTCCTGAAGGACCATCTATAGCAACAACCTTTCTCATAGTGATAAGTGAAAAGTGAATAGTGAATAGTAAAAAACAAAACTGGTGAACTTATTGTTATTTACCCGTGACTTGCCATTAATTTTTGTGTAAATAGTACCGCTCATGTAGTTAGACTTCTTAGTATCTCAAAAAATCCAGGGAATGATATGCTGACAGATGAGACATCATTGATTGTTGTTGTCCTATCAGCAATCAAGGCTGCAATGCTAAGGGCCATTGCAATCCTGTGGTCTTTGTAACTTTCTGTAACTGCGCCCTTTAATCCCCTCCTACCTGTGATATTCAGGCCGTCTTCGAACTCCTCGATTTCTGCTCCCATCTTTCTGAGTTCCGTTGTTATCGTTTTGATCCTGTCAGACTCCTTTACTCGAAGTTCCTCTGCTCCCCTGATAGTTGTGATTCCCGCAGCCTGAGTTGCTGCCACGCAAAGAATGGGGAATTCATCGATCAGAGAAGGGATTTTTTCTTTTGTTATGTGAATGCTCTTCAATTCCCTGCCACCCTTACAATATATATCAGCAACAGGTTCACCTGATGCTTCCTTAATATTGGAGATTCTGATATCCGCCCCCATCTCTTGAAGTACACTGAGAAGGCCAGTCCTTGTAGGATTAATGCCTACTCCCTTGATCAGAATTTCAGAATCTCTGATTAGCAATGCCCCGACGATAAAGAATGCAGCAGATGAGAAATCCCCTGGCACATACATCTCTAAACCCTGCAGTTCTATTCCACCGTGTATCTTTATATGAAGGTCTTTAATCTTTATTTCTGCACCAAAGGCAGGCAGCATCCGTTCTGTGTGGTCCCTTGACTTAAGAGGTTCTATGACTTCTGTCTCTCCCTCTGCATAAATGCCTGCAAGGAGAATAGCTGACTTAACCTGAGCACTCGCAACAGGCATGGTATATTGAATCGCTCTAAGTCTTTTGCCCCTTATACCAATGGGTGGATATCTATCGTCACACCTTGCCATTATCTCCGCACCCATCTGCCTTAAGGGGATGATAACCCTCGACATTGGCCTTTGCCTTAAGGATTCATCTCCTGTCAGGACAGAAAAGAAAGGATTTCCTGAAAGCACTCCTGAGAGGAGCCTCATTGTCGTGCCGGAGTTTCCGCAATCAATAATACTATCAGGCTCCCTCAGGCCATGGATGCCCTTACCATCAATGATTATCTCGTCACCTGTATCTTTTATATTTACGCCCAATGTCCTGAAAGCATTGATTGTACGTAAGGGATCTTCAGCCCTTAGGAAGTTTTTTATTATGCTTTTTCCCTTTGAGAGGGAGGAGAATATTACAGTCCTGTGTGATATGGACTTATCAGGGGGAGGAGAAAATTCACCTTTAAAGCTTTTTGCTTTGCTGAGCTCAATTCTGTCCAATACCTTCCCTCAGTGTCCGGGCCCTTTCGAATTCCCTTTCGAGGGATTCGAAATCAGAAGCCCTGAGATACTGGCTTAACCGTTCGAGATTGTTTTTGAAGATATCGATAGATTTGAGGAGATTATCCTTGTTAAGGATACAAATATCACGCCAGAGTTCAGGAGAACTTGATGCTATCCTCGTAGTGCTCATAAAGCCCTGACCAGCGAATTTCATATATGAGCCGTCTACGTCTGCTACAGCATTTATTATTGCATATGCGATAAGATGAGGCAGGTGGCTTACCATTGCATATATTCTGTCATGTTCGTCGGGATCGATCAGTTCTACGATGCAGCCAAAAGTTTTCCATATGTGGATAAGCTTCGCGAGAGTATCCCCATGGGTTTTTTCTGTAGGCGTGAGAATACACTTCGCACCCCTGAAGATATCAGCTGTTGCTGTATCAATACCTGAACGGCTGCTTCCTGCTATAGGGTGACCACCGATAAAGTAGGTACCTTCAGGCATGAGTGCCTCCATGTCGTAGACAAGCCTCCCTTTTACACTCCCGACATCGGTAACTAAAGATCCTTTTTTCAAAGAAGGACGGATTTTTTTTGCAATTTCAACAAAGTTTCCAACAGGAGTTGCAAATAAGACAAGATCAGAGTCATCGCATGCCTTTACAGTATCTAGTTCAAAGGAGTCGATTATTCCTATCTCCTTTGCCCTCTGAAGGTTTTCGAGCCTCCTGCCATGTCCAGTAAGATGGTTGCAGAGTTTATACTTCTTCATTGCGAGAGCAAAAGAAGCACCGATTAATCCAACACCAAGTATTGTCACCCTATTAAAAGAGGGAAGACCCGAAGAATCTATCATATTTCCCTTCCAACAGCAGCGGCTATTGGCTTTAATTCCTCCATCAATTTCTTAAATGCTGAAGGCTTTATAGACTGTTCTCCATCCGAAAGCGCCTCCTCAGGATTTGTATGCACCTCGATGACAAGCCCATCAGCTCCTGCTGCTATAGCAGCCTTTGACATGGGCGCAACAAGATCCCACTTGCCGACCCCATGGCTAGGATCAACAAAAACGGGAAGATGGGTAAGTTGCTTTAGAAGCGGGACTGCGCTGATGTCAAGGGTATTCCTGGTTGCAGTCTCGAAGGTCCTCACGCCCCGTTCGCAGAGGATTACATTCTGGTTACCCCTTGACATTATATACTCGGCAGCCATGAGCCATTCTTTTATTGTTGCTGATAAACCCCTTTTAAGGAGAACTGGTTTGTCGCATGTGCCTATCTCAAGGAGGAGTCTGAAGTTCTGCATGTTCCTTGCCCCAATCTGCACTATGTCTGCATATTTTACAATGACCTCGATATCCCTGGGATCCATCAGCTCTGTTACAATGGGAAGCCCTGTCTTTTCCCTCGCCTCTGAAAGGTATTTTAGTCCTTCTTCCCCGAGTCCCTGGAATGAGTAAGGAGAAGTTCGTGGCTTAAATGCACCTCCCCTGAGAAATGAAGCACCAGCATCCTTGACCTTCTCTGCTATACTGATAATCATCGTCCTGCTTTCTACAGCGCATGGACCTGCTATCACTTGTATCTTTTTACTTCCAATAACATTTCCCCTTATATCAATATTCGTATCTTCTGCCTTGAAATCCCTGCTTGCAAGCTTATAGGGTTTGAGTATTCGCATGACATCTTCGACACCCGGCATTACCCTAACAGCATCCTCTTCCTCCTCTGCTATCTTTGAGGTATCTCCGATAACACCAATCACGGTCCTCTCAGTTCCCTTTGAAATATTTGCCCTGAGACCACGGCTTTCAAGTTTCTTCACAATCCGCCTTAAATCATCTTCAGTTGCACTTGGTTTTAAAACAATGATGTCCATTTATTCCTCCACAATTCCGTGATGCGTAATCCGTGATGCGTGACGATTGATAATTTTCAACCAATTACACATGACTCATAACGCTTTATGCATTACGTCTTTGAATGCTTCAATAAATCTCTTATTTTCTTGGGGCAGGCCTATAGTTACTCTTATCTCTTGAGGCCCTACAGGCCTGACAATCACACCGTGCCTGAGCATTTCATTGTACAACAAATTTGCATCCTGCCCCAAAAGTATGTATATAAAATTTGCCTCTGTAGAAACATATTTTACATTGAGGGAGTTGAGTTCTCTGTAAAGGTATCTTTTCCCTACTTCATTTATTTCACGGGAATACCTGACATGGTACTCATCATGAAGGGCATATATGGCTGCATTTTGTGCTAAGGAGTTTGTGTTAAAAGGCGGCCTGAGTTTATTCATCTCAAGGATAATGTCTTTTCTTGCAATCCCATAGCCGATCCTGAGACCTGCGAGACCGTAGATTTTAGAAAAGGTTCTCAGTATCAGTATATCTCTTCCGCCTCTGAAATGCTTCATACTATCAGCATAGCCGGGATCTGTCACATATTCATAGTATGCCTCATCAACTACGATGAGTATCCCCTCAGGGACCCGACATAGCAGGCGATCGAATTCGTCTCTTTTATTTATCGTGCCTGTAGGATTATTCGGATTTGCTATAAACATCATCTTTGTTTTCTGGGTAATGGCATCTGCCATTGCTTCGAGGTCATGTGTGTGATCTCTCAGGGGTATCTGAACTGGTCTTCCACCTATTGCCTGGACAGCCATGGGATAGACAATAAAGGATGGATGGGCCATAACAGCCTCATCACCAGGTTGCAGAAAGGTTCTCACGGCAATATCGATCAGCTCATTAGAGCCATTTCCGAGAATCAACTCATCTTCCCTGACGGAAAGCCTTCCTGATAAGGCCTTTTTCAGATAGTATCCGCTTCCATCAGGATATCTATTAATGCTGTTTGAAGGATTTGAATTCCCTAAGCTATCTAAGATGGCTTTTAGTGCTTTTGGAGAGGGGCCAACAGGGTTCTCATTGGATGCAAGTTTTATAGAGTCTCTGATACCTATTTCCCTTTCGAGCTCCTCAATCGGCTTTCCAGGTATGTAAGGCTTAAGGGTTGAGATATAATTTGGGGGTTTAATCATCAAGTTCCACCGTGAGGATAGGAGCCAAGGATCTTCACATAAAGGCAACTGTCTCTTATGTTATCAATCGCCTTTCTCACCCTTCTGTCATCAATGTGTCCTTCCATATCCACAAAGAATATATACTCCCACGCCTTTCTCTTAGAAGGCCGCGACTCTATCTTTGTCAGGTTAATCTTTGCCTTTTTAAAAGGTGAAAGAATGTCGTGAAGAGCCCCTGGTGTATCCTTTATCGAGAACATAATGGATGTCTTATCCCGTCCTGTTTTTTGAGGATATTCTTTCGAGATGACGAGGAATCTTGTAAAATTGTGTTTACTGTCACCGATATTCTTCTCAACAAAATGCAGGTCATAGACCTTTGCTGCAAGCTCGCTCGCTATGGCTGCTGCCTCATGGTCCTGGGATGCAATCTCTGCAGCCTTTGCCGTGCTTGTAGATTCAAATATCGGAATCCCGGGAAGATTTGACTCGAGCCACCGCCTGCACTGTGCCGTTGCCTGCGGGTTTGAATAGACCTTTTTGATTTTTGTCTTATCACCACTCTTTGACAGAAGATTATGGGATATCTCGAGCATTACTTCAGCAGAGACCTTGAGATCATAATCCATAAACAGATCAAGAGTATAACTGACAACACCCTCATTTGAGTTTTCGATAGGCACAACGCCGAACTCTGCCTTGCCAGAGTCGACAGCATCGAACACACACTTGATACTCTCTACTGGCAGAAAAGAAGCGGATGAGCCGAAATGTCTTAAGGCTGCCAGATGTGTATAGGTTGCCAACGGGCCAAGACATGCTACCCTCAGGGGTTCCTCGAGGGAAAGCGATGCGGAGAGGATTTCCCTGTATATAACTTTCAGCGTATCGTTAGGAAAGGGGCCTATATTTAACGATGTGAGGCGTTCGAGAATCTCCCTTTCACGTTCAGGAGAATAGAATTTTGCCTTCTCATTGCGCTTTATGTGGGCAATGTCAATAACAACCTCAGCCCTTTTGTTCAGGAGATTAACAATTTTATTATCGATCTCATCGATCTCTTTCCTCAATCTTTCGATTTCTCGCATTTCTCAAATACCCCTTTATCTAGGATCTTATGTTTTGCCAGACTATTATACCAACAAAAGCTACTCTTTGTTACAGGCAAGATACGTATATCAGTATGAAAAGGCTGATTTCGATATCAATCCTTAAAACTTTTGCTCCGCGAATCTTTCTCTCCTTAAGCTCGACTAATGCCTTGTTTGCCTCTTCTACTGTATATTCCTGAACTTCGGGTCTCATGGGAATTTCAGCGGCTAATTGCAGAAATTCGTTAACATCTTTTCTGGTAATATTAGCTACACTTTTTATCTCCTTTTCAAGCCAGAGATGGATTGGTAAAATAAACAAAACGGGTCATCCTATAGGATTTTTGTATGTAACGTGGAAAGTAGATTCAGAAATTTTCTTAATGGAAAGGAGAGTATGATTTGGGAGAAGGGGAATTATATCTTTATCAATGTCGTCTTCGTGTATTGATAGCCAAGAAGTTGAAAGAGGTGAATGGCAGTTATATAAAAACTAATCCTACCTTGTAAAAAACATCATCATATTTTTCAATCCATCTTACCATTGCGTTTTTAGACGGGGTAGGTAAATTACCCTTAATTATTATCTTTTGCCCTTCTTTAAGGGGTTTCGGTGTATAAAGGCACAGCCCAGAGGTACTGACGTTAAGGGTAAAACCTATAAAGGTTTCGTGGGTATTTTCAGGATTTAAAACATATTCTACTACCGCATAAGAAAAATCCTGACGGCGGTGTTTCCTTTTATCCTTTATCTTGCTTCCGTCATCTTTAGCGTCTAAAGTAGATCCCATATTTCGTCCTTCCTTATTGATTCTCTATAAAGCTGTCCGCAACAAGGAGATATTATACACATAATTTCGCTCTTTTTTATAAAAAACCTGCTTTTTAAATATTTATATCATATCTTACCTATATGGCAAGCATATTCCATGCCAGTCATTTTTATCCACAACCTATTGATTTTATGGCGAAAAATGAGTTGCCACTAAGCTGATTGAAAGACCATGACAAATTATGTCGTTATGCTGTATGTAAACTGTATAGAAAAATTACATAACTTGATAGCTTTCTCGATTGTCCTCCTTTCAATCACTTGTAGCAATACAATATATGCCAATGTCTTTTTTGCTTTCAGGGTTCAGAGTGATATAGTGATATAGTGAATTAATAATTTAGAAGGGCAGTTCATCTTAATATTATAGGGAGAGCAAATTATGGCAATTTTGCAAAAATGGATGTGCCTTTACACACTGAGATAGTAGTTCAGAGTGGCATGTAGGCCTTGGGATTTAGATCAAGCCCTGCAATATCTCCTGCATCAAGATGGTAATATCCGGCTGATGCAATCATGGCAGCGTTGTCAGTACAAAAAGATATGGGGGGTATAAAGATTTTTGCTTCTTTTTCTACTCCCATATCTTCCATCCTCTTTCTGAGCTCTCTGTTTGCTGCTACTCCTCCTATGAGGACAACCCGTTTTATCCTCTCTTTTTTGATTGCCCATTCTGTTTTTCTCACAAGAACATCGATTACAGATGCCTGAAAAGATGCCGCAATATCATTAAGTAATGCGTGATGCGTGACGGGTGATGCGTCTTTACTTGTTACGCTTAACTCATTACGCTTTACGAAATTTAGTACTGCTGTTTTCAGCCCGCTGAAGCTGAAATCAAAGGATTCTGGGAGATATGCCCTTGGGAAGTCTATTGCCTTTGGGTTTCCGCCTTGTGCGATATTCTCAATTACTGGACCCCCAGGATATCCGAGCCCGAGGAGCTTTGAGACCTTATCGTATGCCTCGCCTGCTGCATCATCTCTCGTCCTGCCAAGCTCCCTGTATGCACCAAAACCATCAACCCTGTAGAGGCATGTATGTCCTCCGGACACAATGAGAGCAAGGAAAGGGCAAGATGGTTTTGACTCCTCAAGGAATGCAGAGAATATGTGGCCTTCGAGGTGGTTTACTGCGAGGAGGGGAATCCCTTTTGAATAGCAGAGGGCCTTTGCAAAAGAACAGCCTACAAGGAGGGAGCCTATAAGCCCGGGACCGTGGCATACAGCAACGCCGGAAAGATCATAAAGTTTAATACCGGCAGCTTTTAATGCCTCATCAATAACAGGCCATATCATCTCGATATGCCGGCGAGATGCAAGTTCAGGAACAATACCTCCGTATTTTTTGTGTATCTCTGTCTGGTTAGAAACTATGTTTGATAAAACCCTTGTTCCATTCTCAACAACAGCTGCTGCTGTGTCATCACAGGAGGTATCTATTCCGAGAATAAGCATGAGACATTATATATGGTTAAGGATTTCAGCATCAATCTCTCAGTGTTTTCCAACGACTTTTTTAGACTTTTTTGATAAACTTTTCATGGGTATAATTTCCATCCTATCGTTTAAAGAACCATTGAAATTATATCCAAAATAGATTCACCCCGTAGGAATGCCCCGTGGCTTGCTATGGAGATGATAAACCCCGTTGATGATATCTGCGGGGTAAATTAA
>CAZLFE010000039.1:0-18667 GCA_964558725.1 uncultured Nitrospiraceae bacterium
GAAATACAGAAGCTGGATTAAGGGCTTACGGGAAAAGTCTTACATAGAAGTACGTTTGTAAGCTTTGTATTTTAGTATACCCTCACCCTTACTAAACCCTTTGAGTTTATAGAGCATATCCTGCAACCTTCTAACCTATGAAAATTGATATCCCTTGCATGATGGTCTACTTTTATATCAATGTCGCAGAGGTTTCGTAACTATTTAGATAACATAGTCATTTTCTATTTAATATCAAGGGCTTATAAGTGCATTTTTTGGCATAGTAATTGCACGTAATTAATAAGACTTCCATGTTAAAACACGTAAACAAATTCATCTTAATACTTTTGCTTATCCTTATTTCAATGATGCTGGGCTACGTCCTGAGAGTGCACCACGAGGGTAAAATCCGTAAAACATACCAATCCCAGGCTGAAAAAGAGTTAGCCACGTTAGAAGAAGAATTCCAATCTTCTTTAAAAAAGCCTCACAAGTTTTATATATTTAATAGAAGGTTTGAAGTCTATCCATTAAGAGAACCCGATAGGACATTTTATTACAGGGAAGTAAAAGATGCCGATCGCAATGAACAAGATGTAAAAATTTCCAAAAGTATGGAAACTGGTAACAAGGAACAAACTACATCTGCGTCAGACACCCTACAATAGTAACATTTATGTTTTAGTGATGGCCACCCTCTGAGTGACCTCCAGCGATTATGTATACAGCCTCAATCTCACCTAAATTTTCAAGAAAACATTTCTGTTCATCTTTGATGTGAAAAGCAGAACCCTCTTCTACGCTTCCTGAATAATAACCCATCACCTTCAAATTCCCTTTCACAACAAGGACGATCTCCTCATGACCAACACCAGGGTTTACCAATCTTCCTTTTTCCTTTGGCTTGAGAATGCCATAAATCATATAGCATGCGTGGCTGGCTACCAGTATCCTGAAAGACTCTCCCAAAGATTGTCACCTTATCTTTTTCCATTTGCAATTACCTCGTTTTTATCCGTATAAATTTTTATTGTTTTCATTGTCGATCTCATTGACTAAATATTTCAAAATAATTTTGGATATATTATCTATGTGTTAGCTTCTGTAGGCTACAGTTTTAAATTATAATGATATGGGTTATCTTATGAAAAGACTTTCTGTGATATTGTTTATTTCATTTGTATATTCTCTTGCCTTTGGTCAGGAATACAAAGATATTGCAAGAGACTATACATTACAATTTCCAAGAGATTTTTATTACAAAAAGGATTACAGGGTCCAGTGGTGGTATTTCACAGGGCATCTTTTTGATGAAAAAGGAAGAGAATTCGGTTACGAACTCACCTTCTTTGTTGTCGGTGTTCAGAAAAAGGCTTACAAATCCAAATTTGGCTTAAAAAACATCTACATTTCTCACTTTGCTCTTACTGATGTAGCAGAAAATACCTTTTATTTCTCAGATAACGCAGATTCTGGAGCCTTTGACTTCGCAGGTGCCATAGACAACCAGTTAAACATCTGGGTCGGGAAGAACAGTGTGAAAGGAACAATGAAAGAAATGCACCTTAGTGCTTCAGACGGAGACAAAGCATTCGACCTCACTCTGATACCAACGAAACCCGTTGTATTGCATGGAGAAAATGGATATTCCAGAAAATCTGAAGAGTCACCCCTTATAGCCTCCTTCTACTTTTCCTTCACAAACTTAAAAACAGAAGGGAGTTTGAAGATCGGGAATAAGATATACAGGGTGAAAGGGAAAAGCTGGTTTGATCGTGAAATTTCATCAAGGGGATTGGGACAAAAACAGGTTGGATGGAACTGGTTTTCCATACAACTTGATAATAACAGGGAAATCATGCTCTATCTGCTCAGGAATAAGGATGGCTCTATTGATAAAAATTCCTCGGGAACCTTTGTCTCCAATGACGGAACCTACCGTCATCTTTCAAGGGATGATTTTTCTATTACTGTCTTATCGCATTATAGATCCAAAAAAACAGGTGCACGATATCCTTCACAATGGGTAATTAAGATCCCCACTGAAAAAATTCAGTTAAGACTTTCCCCTTTGATAGAAGATCAGGAATTAGTAACAACCCGTTCAACATTTAACTACTATTGGGAAGGTGCCTGCACTGTTGAGGGGACTGCACGGGGAAAGGCATATATTGAAATGACTGGATATACGAGGTGACCATGATAAAACTCATTGAGGTTGAAAAATATTATGGAGAAATGAGAGTTTTAGCAGGCATAAACCTGGAAGTAAGAAAGGGAGATTTTATTTCGATTATGGGAAGCTCAGGTTCAGGAAAATCAACACTCTTGAACCTTATCGGAGGTATGGATAGACCAGATAAGGGAAAGATCATTGTTGATGGAGAGGATATTTCATTGTATATTGACGAACAACTAACCCTGTATAGGAGAAGAAGAATCGGATTCATTTTTCAATTTTTCAACCTCTTGCCGAACATCACGGTTTTCGAGAATATACAGATACCCCTCCTCCTGAACGGTATCGCTGATGAGGAAAAAGTTAAAGAGTTTATTCATTCTGTCGGTCTTGAAGGAAAGGAACATGCCTATCCCTATCAACTTTCAGGTGGCCAACAACAACGAGTTGCTATAGCAAGGGCATTGATTAATGACCCGGACATTATACTTGCAGACGAACCAACAGGAAGTCTTGATAGCCAGACTGGTAATATCATCATGGAACTTATCATGCACCTTGTTGAAAAGATGAAAAAGACCGTTCTTTTAGTTACCCATGACCACTCCACAGCTCAGTTCGCAAACAAGATATTCAAGATAAAAGATGGGGTAATCCTTCCTTGAAATTTCTTAATCTCTTGAAACTCCTTACGATAAGGAATATCAAAAACGAGAAATTTATGACCTCTCTGTCCATCGTGGGAGTTGCCCTTGGTATAGGACTCTTTATCGGAGTAAAAGTATCGTCTGACAGAGCAATTGCTTCCTTTGAGTCAGAAATCAAAGGAGTAAACCCAAAGGTAAATTATGAAATCCTTGACATATCGGGTCTTGATTTTGATGAAAAGATATATGGTGATGTGCTTCGCATAGAAGGGAAGAGCTTTCCGGTACTAAAGGTCAAGGGGCTCCTCAAAGATAAAAAGGAGCCAGTTGATATCAACGGTATTGACATCGTGAAATCACTACAGTCCCTCAATATCTATATTAAGAAATCGTATGATCTTGAAAGGCTCTACAGAGATTTCAATGGAGTCATAGTAACAAAAAAGTTTTTTGACAAACATGCTCTCCACAAAAATGACATATTGACCGTATCGGTCTATGACAGGGAATATCCCTTAAAAATTGTGGATGCAGTTGATACAGAGTTCTTAACCCCCAACACAGTGATTATGGATATTGGCAACTTCCAGGAGTATTTCAAAAAATACGGCTATCTGACAAAAATCGATCTTGCAACAGATGAAAAAAAAGCTGATGCGGTAAAGAAACTCCTCCCCCCTCATCTCTCAATAGAGAAAAAAGATTACCTCATTCGCAACCAAAAGGCAGTAGTTGCATCCTTCAGGTACAACCTTCAGTTCGTAAGCCTTATCGCTATCCTTGTGGGAATGTTTTTACTCTACAACACCATATTCATATCCGTGGTAAAGAGGAGGACTGAAATAGGTATCTTAAGGAGCCTTGGTTCTGGTAAGAAGACCATTATCATGCTCTTTACCATTCATGGTGTCCTCCTGGGATTTGTCGGTTCTCTTTTGGGAATCATGCTCGGACAGATTATTGCTTACTGCTCTGTTATTGCTGTTCAGCAGACTGTCTCAACAATGTATAGTACAATTTCCATATCTGAATATATGGTCACACCATCGGATGCTCTGAAATCTTTAATCTTGGGTTTGTTGGTATCTTTTGTTGCATCGGTAATTCCATCATTTGAAGCTTCGAAGATCAGGCCCCATGAGACTTCACGTGAAGGTTCCTTTGAGGGAAGATACAGAAAGTATTTGAAGTTCTTTACCCTTTTAGGCCTGTTCTTCGTGTTTGCAGGAGCTCTGCTTTCTTACGTTGAATATCGTCAAATACCTTTTTCGTTTCCTTACCTTTCATATGGAGGGATCCTCCTTATCATTTTTGGGTTTACGTGTGCTGCTCCTTTTCACCTCATAGTGATGCTGAGAATGATCAAAAAGCCAACAGAAAACATCTTCGGTGCTATGGGAAAGATCACAATTGGAGACATGCATGGGAGTGTCTACCGGTTCTCAATAGCTTTGATGAGTGTCGCAATAACAAGCGCATTAATTGTTGCCCTATTAACATTGATTTTTTCATTCCGCAGTTCTCTCAAAAAATGGATTGAGAACACCATAACCGCTGACGTCTATATAAAACCATTGTCATGTACTTCTAATTATTGTTTCCAGGCTATGTCAGATGAGGTCATAACAACCATTGAGCAGTTCCCTGAAGTAGAAGGAGTTGATCGGTACAGGGTCCTCCAGGTACAGCTCTTCGAAAAGAAGATTATCACCGGCTTTGGAGATACAGGGCTCTCGAGGAGGCTGGCAGGAACACATTATTTCAGTAAAGAGAATGATGAACGCATGAAAGAACTGGAAAAAGGCAAACATGTGGCAATCTCTGAGTATCTCGGGATGAAGTATGGATTGAAGAGAGGCGATACCATCGAGATTCAGACACCGAAGGGGAAACAATCTTTTGCCGTAACCGATATATTTACAAGCTATTCAACTACTTCAGGTTTTATGTACCTTGACAGAAGATGGTTAAAACAGTATTGGGGTCTCGATGATGCAACACAGATGAGTGTTTATGTGAAAAAGGGGTACGATGTTGAAACATTTATCCGGAAAATCAAGGACATATTCTCCGAGACATATTCCATTGATATCATGAATAATCAACAACTCCGTCAAAAGATATTGACGATCTTCGACAGAACCTTTGCCATAACCTATGCTATTGAGCTTATTGCGATACTCGTTTCATTGATCGGGGTAATCAATGCCCTTTTAGTCCTTGTTTTTGAGAAGAAACGGGAGATAAGCACCTTACGATATTTAGGTATGAGCTGGAGACAACTTCGAGATAACCTCATTCTATCAGCTGGTATCACGGGAACTGCGGGGATCATATTAGGTCTTGCACTAGGCTACATAATGAGCATGATATTTATTCATGTGGTTAATAAAATTTCCTTCGGGTGGGAAATAGAATTCAAAATTCCCCTTCTTTACCTTTCTCTCATCACCATTGGGCTCTTTCTGACAACCCTTCTCGCTTCTATCATTCCTTCAAAGATAGCACGAAAAATAGATCCAAAAAGATTTATCAGTTTTGAATAGTGAACCCTCCAAGACTCTGTATTATCCCAGAATAACTTTTAAACCTCTCTAACGAATTCCAAGCCTACCCGATATTTACTATCGATCTCCTTTGTCCATCTTACAACAGAGGACTTTGCCATAATGCCATTTACCGTAAGCTCAGGCTCAAAGAACAAAATATCTCCTCTCTTGAGGGGAAAGTGTGTTATCATTCCAAGCCCTCCTTCACTGATATCAACAGAATCACCATAGCTATAGATTCTGTCTTTTTCCCTATGGAAGGCTGGCAGGAAATATTTTATTCTTTGACCAAATGGTTTCCTTTCGTATCTGCGCTTTTCTGCAAAAGACATACTCATATCCATGTCTGAATTCCACCTTTTTTGTTATTTAAAATATAATTTATCATATAAATTACAACATCCTCCTTCTGTCAATTTAGCAATATAAAAATAATACATTGGTAATACAAGATCCTGAAATGAATTCAGAATGACAAAACTGACACAGTAGAATTGTCAGAAAGCTTATGCTATAGGATAGTGAGTTTAAAACAAACAACAAATTATGTAAAGCATCCCTCAAATTCTTTTCTTTTAACGTTTCTTATACCCAAAGCGTTTATAAAATTTTTCTGTACCGTTTTCACCAGTGATCGAATCTGACTTTTCCGATGCAAGGAATAATGCTAACTTTGCCACTCTTTCAGGTGGATTGAGAACCCCACTTTCCTTCATAGACATAAATTCATGATATATCTCATCACCCAATATCTCTGGACCCAGATTTCTTATCTCCTCCTGCATTCTTGTATCCATCACGCCAGGGTCAAGCCCATTCACCTGAATGTTATAACACTCAAGCTCTTCTGACATTATCTTTGTAAGATGAATCAAACCTGCCTTTGTTACAGAATAAGCTCCGAAAAAGGGCATTACGATCTCACCGAGTCCAGATGTTACATTGATTATCTTTCCCCTACCCTGCTTTATCATATAAGGTACTACTATCTTTGAGAATAGATAGGGCCCTCTGAGGTTTATATCCATTACCTCATTCCAGTCTTCTTCATCGACCATAAAGATAGGACTTACGGGACCGACTATTCCTGCATTATTCATGAGTATGTCTATCTTTCCAAAATTTTCGATTGTTTTATCAACAACCTTTTCTATGTCTTTCGGTTCTGAAATGTCCGCCTTTATGGAAATAACATTTCCACCCAAAGACTTTATAACTTTTGCTGTCTCTCTCAGTTCTGAAGGTGTACGGCTTAAAATGACAAGAGAGGCTCCTTCTTTTGCCATTTCTATAGCAGTGGCCTTGCCTAACCCCCTTCCAGCACCTGTTACTATTGCCACCTTTCCTTTCAGTCTCATGTTATCTCTTTTATTTTTTGAAGTTTAAAAATGAATCCGCGGGAAATATTTAGGTACCCTCTCCGTATAAAGATTATAATCTTTGCCAAAACGATTTAAAAGCTCATTTTCTTCCAGAGGAATAATCAATACATAGACCAGCAGAAAATCAAGAAGTGTAATAATTCCTAAAGAGATCACCTCAGTTATGAGAAAGATACCGGAAAACATCAAGGTATGAGCAAAATAGGTTGGGTGCCTGACAACAGAAAAAGGTCCCTCTGTTATAAGCTTCCCTTTTATCCTGGTAGATACCTCCGGTAGTCCTATCAAATATGCCGAGGAGTTTACCCGTCCAGATATGGAGTAAGGTTCCCAAGACTAATAGAGGAATTCCAGATATATTCAAACCCACGGGGAGTTCTAATTTATAATGAAGTATAAAGGTTCTTTTTGTATAAATAAGATATGCTAAAGGAAGCCATGTGAAAAGAGGCATGATATAGGTCAAAAGACCAAGTTTTTTGAAAATCCTTGAAAGACCATGTAGAGGTATCCAGAAAAGAGGAATTACAGGCCAGAGGATGATCGTCATAAGGGCGAGGAGGTTGAGCATATTCACACAAGTCGGCCTTCATCTGTAACAGGTATCCTTATGATGTTATTCTCAATCATGATATTCAATACATCTTCCAATGAAGGGTATCAGCATAAATCTCTTTTTTCTGTAGGAATCAACCTTATTTCCTTGTCAGCATTAATCCTACAATTTCTTCTTACTGTTGAGTTCTTTAAAGCTTCGTTATCTCCTTGACCTCTTTCTTACCCTCTTCTAATTCTCTTTCCTGCTCTTTGTCTAATTGTAATAACAGGGTCTGGAATTCACCAACATGCGTCTTTTCTTCCTTTGCGATATCAAGAAGCACTTTCCTGATGTCTTTCTTTTGTGTCATGGCTGCCATCTGCTCATAGAGGTTTATTGCGTCCAGTTCTGCAATAATTCCTGCCCTCAGTATCTCTCTGTCAATGTCTTCCTTTTTCATTCCCTCGAGATTTATGGGGATCTTTGATAACATGCTGCACCTCCTAACGTTTCATTCCTTCATCTAAAATAATTTGAACTCAGTCATGAAAGATTATCCATACCTAATTTCTTGGAACCTCCTTCCTCTCATTATTTTGCTGCACCTTCTATACAATAATAAAAGTCTGTCAGTTCGTATTTATTCCAGACATCGCAGATACCACAGTTACAACCTGCCTTTTGTTTGGGTGAATTACTTTTCCCTCTTGCGCAGAATAACAACTCCCCCTTGACACCTGGGTACGTTGGACACACCCCGCAAAATTTGATGCATATCGTTTCATTCTCATAGTTGTCTTCGACCTTTGACATGTAATGACCCCCTTTTACATAGGTTAAAGCAGCTATTCCTTGTAGTCCTGCTATATGGTTTCCTCGCGTCATTCCCACTCCTGCTTCAGTAGGAGTAAACTCAAGTAGGAATCCATCCTCTCTGTGTCATTCCGCACTTGATGCGGAATCTCTGGATTCCTGCTTTCGCAGGAAAGACCATATTCTGCGCTCAATGCGAAAAATTCTCTTCCAATTACTATTGAAGGCTCTCTCATTTTTTTCTCTCGTGTTTGTATAGTGGGTGCCCACAGCTTGGACAGGTATAAATCCTCTCCAATTTTTTCAGGTATTCAAGGACAGTTGCTACAAAGGCAGCATGACTCCATGTCAGAGGTGATACTGAGAGTGGTTGATTTGAATACGGATGAACCTGTTCTGCGAGGACTCCAGAAGGCAATGCCCTTGAGGTAACCCACTCGAGAATGCGGACTGCCTCTTGCAGTTCCTCGAGCTTTTCAGCCTTTGCTGTATACCACTGGGCAAGCCAGAGGGTACATATAAACCAGGGATTGCCCGGTACTTCATTTGCATTATCTGTTACCCTGTGATAACTATCCCCTTCATATCTCGCGATACCCCCCACTTCAGTTTTTACCCAGAGGCGTTTTTTTATGGCATTCACAGTATTCACGATCCGTTCATCCTTTGGTTCAAAAACACCAAAATAGAATGGCGCATAGATACTGGCATCAATAGTAAGGTCTACATCAAAGGAACCATCACTTTGAGGGACTATGGTTTTTAAAAATCTTCCCTGTTCTCCGCTGTAAAGATACCTGTCCATTGCAGTCTTTACCTCTTCTGCAGCCTTCCTGTAAATCTTTGTCCGTCTTGTATCTCCAAAGAAACTGCTGAAATTCTCTGCTGCTTTCAGTCCAGCATATACTGCTGAGACTGTGAAGGTATGGATACCCCATTTCTCTTCCCACAGGTCATAGGATGGAAGGGGAAGACCTGTTGTACTGTCCCTGTAGGATGCAAGAAAGTCTCCGCAGCGAATGACCACGTTCTCATACTGCCTGATAGCAAACTCTATATCCCTGAACTTATCAAAATGAAACCATAGTGACAAGAGAATAAGACCCGTGCCATCTTCCTGAATCGGCACTTGTTTCTCGTCATTACTAATCCATGGATGCCATGAACTTCCGAGAGAGCCATCAGGATTATATTTATGGAGGAAATAGCCGACGGATTCTTTCCCTTTTCTGATTATGTCAAGGCAAAAATCAAAAAAATATCTAGTCAATCCATGGTACCCAGCCATATCAAGGGCATACGCAGCAAGAGCGCCGTCTCTGGGCCACATGTAACTATAGGTATCCCTCGCAAAATGCTGAATATCTGAATCATTTGCTGCAATTATGGCGCCATTCTTGTCAATATTCGTTGCCAGGATAAGAAGACTCTTTTTATAAAGCTCTATGATGCTTTGAGGCAGGTTCGTAAGATTGAATTCCTCTTTATTTACCCATGCCCTCCAGTAATTCTCTGTTCTCTTAATGAAATATTCAGGTCCGTGTCCGAAAATCAATTTATGAAAACGACTCACCTCTGCATAGTTTTCACCCACGGTCATCCAATAATAGAACATTTGTTCTTCATAGGGAGGTACGTTCAGCGAGAAAGAGAGGGTAGAATCCACAGAACCCTGGGATATGGTGTTTCCTTCAAGTATCCCATCCTCTGCATCCTTCCACGTACCTTCAAGACGGCGAAATTCCTTTCTGCCCGTAGAATATTGGTCTATCCCGCGAATACCATTCTTCATACCGCTCATTAAGAAATAACGGTTTCCTTTATAATGGATTATCGCCTTTTCATCAGGGTCAAAATAGGCAGTATCACCTATGGGAGATTCAAGGATATGGAAGTCATGATGGAAAAACAGGCGAAACTCCCTCTCCCTATCAGCAAGGTTCTTCAGTCTTATCCTTTTTATGTAGATATTTTCTCTGTAATCAACAATATCATTGCAGTAAAGACTTATGCCGAGAATCTCGTTTCTTGCTGTGACTCTGGTCAAGAGGCTTTCATGGACATACTCAAGATTAAGACCCCAACTCTCTCGTTTCACCCAATCGAACCTTCCATCAACCCATACGCCAAACTTGAACTGGTGACCGCCAGTATGATTTTCCTTGCCAACATAAGGATAGTAAATATCCCTCAGACAATAGTCCTGATCAAAAGTAATCAAAAGGCACCTATTTCCTACTGGTATGTCGCGTGGCATTGTACCGTTCCTTTCAATAAGCTACCCCGCAGCAGAACTATAAGGTGTCGATTCTGTCATTCTGGCTTGTCCAGAATCTTTCTGCATCAAAAAAGGATTCCCCGCAAGCGGGAATGACAAACAGAACAAAAACATTATACCCGAAGCGTAGCAGAGCTTCGAGGAATTCTTTGATCAAAGAGTATTTAAAAAGGCGATGATATTCAAAACATCTTCATCAGGTAAATATGAAAACGACGGCATATCCCTGTAAGGATTCCTTATCTGTTGAGCGATATTGTCAGGGGTTGCAGGTTTTTTACTTACAGGAAGCAATGGATTTTTCAGGATTCCTTTATGCCCGGGTCCCACGATCTTTTCTGTACTATTAGGATCATGACAGAAAGAGCATTTTGATTCATAAAGCTCTTTGCCCTTTTTGATACTTTCCTTGTCCGTCTTTAAGATAATCATGCCTTCTTTTGGGATTTCTTTTTTCTCCTCAACACGCTTTTTTAATACTACATCAGTGCCTAATTTAGTAATAAGCAAATAGTATCCCCCTGAGGTTCCTATCATCCCAAATGTTAAAAGGGCTATTACGATACCAATTGTCTTTACTTGACCATAAAACTGCCTGTAAATTCTTACAAAAGAGACTTTCAGACAAAGGAGTACCAAAACAGCAAGAGCAAAGACGCTGTGGAAGGTAGCCCTAAGTGAAGGCTCTGCCTTTGTTTTGAGAATAAAATCAAGGCAGAAATAGGCAATGATAATATAAAGTAAAAAATATACTTTGCCATTAAACCTATGGATTATTTTAAGTTTTTCTATATTATATTTTTTATCTGCTCTCCCAAACACCTCAAACATCGTGAACATTGCAAACAAAGTTAGGGTAAGCAAGACAAGAGACAATAGAGACTTTATAAGGAATATCGGCATAAAGGATCTCATTATAAAAAAGAATGGATATATATATATATATATATTGATAGCCTCTCCCTCCACTTAAGATCTTATTTGCCCATTTTCTTAGGCATCTCAGCCGGTTTCGATGACTTGATATAGGTAACGATTTCTTTCATCTGTTCCGACGTTGGATCAATTGCCTTGCCTTTATTGGCATTCACGATACAGAAGTTAACAGCTTCTTCAAGACCTATCTGCTTTTTACCCATGATATTGAACTCTTTCTTTTCAACTGCTTTCTCTAACCCTTTCCCATCTGGATGGCATGAGTTGCAGGATTTTCCTGCTGTTCCACCCGCAAACTTTGAGTCATTGAACAATGCCTTCCCCTTTTCCACATCACCTGCTGCAAAAGCGAAGGAAAAAACAAGACCAATGATTGTCAGTGACAATAATGCTATCTTTAAAATCTTCATTATCTTCACCTCCTTTCCTTTAGAATTCTATAGGAAGAAAAAAAGAAAAGGTATCAGGAGAAGTCTGATTTTTTTGTAGGAACTTGTGTCATAGATGTGTAAGTATTTGTCTTACAGAGATTTGATAAGGTAGTCTTAAGTCATGAATCATAAAATATTCCTGTTTTAAGGTTAAATAGTCTCATATAATCTCCTTCACCTTTCTAACAATAGCGTCTTTTGAAATTTCCTCATAATCGAGAAGTTCGGCAGGTTTTCCACTCTTTGGCATTTTTCGCACCGCCAAGGAATGGACAGGTATAGCAACACCAGCAAGAGCGCTCTTAACTGCTTCTCCAATACCGCCTTCAGCAAAATGGTCTTCAACAGTAATGATCGCTCTGGTTTCGCTTGCAGCTTTATAGAGAGTTGCTTGATCAATTGGCTTAAGGCTGTAAAGATCGATCACTCGTATGGAAATCCTTTCATTCTTTAATTCATCATAAGCAGCAAGGGCTTCATGGAGTGTCACCCCTGCTGCAATGATGGTAATAATATCTTTGATACTCTTCCTTAATACCTTGCTTCCCCCAATGACAAACTCTTCGTCTTCACGATAAAGAATAGGAGTGTCTTTTCTCGTAGTGCGTATATATACGATGCCATGATATTGAGCAGCTTCCTCGACTAACCTTTCCGTTGATACCGCATCAGATGGATACAGAACGACGCTATTTAAAACCGTTCTGAACATGGCTATGTCTTCAAGACCCATCTGGGATGGTCCATCTTCCCCAACAGATACCCCTGCATGGGAACCGACAAACTTAATATTAGGATTTGAATACTGACTCATCCTGATTTGATCAAATGCCCGGGTTAAAAATGCTGCAAAGGTAGAAACAAAAGGAATTTTTCCCCTGCGAGAAAGACCAAGTGCAGTCCCAACCATATTTTGCTCTGCAATATACATTTCAAAAAATTGCTCTGGGTATGCCTCTTTAAATATTTCAGCACATGTTGAATTACTCACTTCGGCATCTAAAACCACCATGTTGGGAAATTGAGGATAGATTCTTACAAGGGCATTCCCGTAAGCCCTGCGTGTAGCAACAGGTTTATCTGCCTGATAAGAAATTCCTTTCATCTTCTGAGAGATTCTTTCTTCTGGTCTCTTGTCTTCTAACTTTGATATTTCTCCCCTGATTGAAGTATCAACAGTACCGAGTTCCTTCAACACAATTGTTAATTCTTCTTTTTTAAGAGCTTTACCGTGCCAGCTGTCCCTGTCTTCGAGAAAAGAACCCCCCTTCCCTTTAAGAGTCTTGGCAATAACCATAACTGGTTTACCACAAACGAAAAGTGCCTTTTCGAAAGCATTGAGAATTTCTGGAAATGAATGACCATCAATTAGAATTGTTTCCCACCCAAAAGAGGAAATTCTCCTTTCGTATTTATTGAGATCATGACCATACATTGTTTCTCCACGCTGGCCAAGGCGATTCACATCAAGGATACCGACAAGATTATCCAATTTATAATATGCAGCAATCTGTATAGCTTCCCATTGTGAACCCTCTGACATTTCACTATCCCCAAGAAGGACATAGGTTCTGTAGGGTAGCTTATCAAGGTATTTGGCATTCAACGCCATCCCCAAGCCAATAGAGAGGCCCTGTCCCAAGGAACCAGTAGATGCCTCAACATAAGAAAAGGCAATAGTTGGATGGCCTTCTAAAGGACTGCCAAATTTTCTCAGGGTCAAGAGTTCCTTTTCAGTCAATTTTCCTGCAGCAGCCCATAGGGCATACAGAAGAGGGGATGCATGCCCCTTAGAGAAGATCAAGCGATCATTGTTAGGGTGGCCCGTGTTTTCTACATCGAATCGAAATATTCCACCAAACAAAAGACCGGTCATCAAATCCGTTGCCGACAGAGAAGAAGTGGGATGACCAGAACCAGCCTCTGTCGTTGAAGCAAGAATAAAATAACGGATTAATTTGCCTAAGTTCTCTAATTTCTCGATTTTTCCACTATCAACCATTCAATATCCTGCCGACTTGTTGACAGATTTCTCATCTTAAGCTCCTCAAGGAGAATCATCTTTCTGAAGGAATACTGATCGATGATGATTAATCATAGCCTAAGAAATGCTCCCATTTAATGCTTTTCTTATTAAGTTTCAATTCATCAGACAAAAGGGATCGTAAATAATCTACCATTTTTGGAGGACCGCATATATAGAATATCCTCTCAGTATAATCTGATATTTCTTCCTTTACCATCTCACTGTGAATGAACCCGACCCTGCCTTTCCAAACAGTTCTGTCTATAGGGTTGTCTAATGTATAAACAACCCTGAGCTTTTTGTTTTCTGCCTCCATCTGGAGAAAATCATCATGGAAGGCTATGTCCTTGTCTGTCCTGTTAGCATAGATGAGAATTATGTCAGTAGGAAGTTTTTTGTCGCATGAGAATTTACACATACTCCTTACAGCAGTTATGCCTATTCCGCCAACAATAAAGGCAACCTTCTCATACTCACCTTCAAAGGTGAAGAAACCATAGGGCATCTTGAGCCTTGCCCAATCTCCTACCCTGAGTTTGTCCAAAGCCTGGGAGAATTCACTGCTGGTTATCCTCTTTGTAAATTCTACATATCCCTTTTCTGTAGGCGAGTTCGAAAAAGAGAAATGCTTTATAGCCTCCTGACCTTTTATTTTTATCGTTAAAACAAAGAACTGGCCAGGTTTGAATGTGTCCTCTTCAGGGACAGCAAACCTGAAACTCTTTATGTCATGAGTCCTCTGGATAATATCAATGACCTTCGTTTCGAATTCTTTTATTTCCATTTTGAATATTGGGAAACCTATTATCCAGCAGACCCTTTCCTACAATAATAAAAATCATTTATCCCGTACTTATTCCAGACACCACATAGACCACAGTTGCAACCCATTTCTTTCTTTGGTGCTCTGCTTTTGCTGCGGGCACAGAATAAAAACTCCTCTGTATCTGGATATGTAGGACAGGATCCACAGAAACTCTTGCATACTTTTTCATTTTCAGGGTTGGTGTCTATTTTAGGCATATAATGAACTCCTTATCATTATAATTTTATTTGTCCAGAAAATGTCATTCTGGCTCTTGTCCTCGCCTCCTCAAGGATCGTTCCAGAATCCTTCATCCATTTTGTCATCCCAGCTCTTGTCCCCACTTTGTCAGGGATCTGTCTAGAATCTTTTCCCATTTTTTCATTCTCGCTTGCCGGGAATCTTCTTTGAAGAAAGATTCCGAACAAGTCGGAATGACAGAAAAGACAGAAGGATTGCGGACAAGCCCTAATGACAGAACAAGCGGGAATGAGGCGTGGCAGAACCCAGCATGCAAAACACATTGAAGACTTCCTTAACCAGTCAGCCATTTCAGGCAGACAGATTATAGAGACAGGTCTTGGACAGGCTATGCACTTCGGCACAGAGTATCAGAAGGCAACAGTCTCAAAGGTTCTCAAAAACAAAGAGAGTCTCTTCGAAGCACCATCAGACAATGTCTGAAAAACTTCCTGTAATCCGTAAACATTATACAAACAACACCCTATTTAAAAACGAGGGGAAATAGCTACAAAGACCTTATCCCTTTTCCAAAAAGAAAGAAGAATACTGTAAGGAAGAGTATCTGGATTATCCAACCGATTATGCAAACTCCTACAGCACGAAATGTACTTTTATAATCCAGAGCCTGTTTAACCGCAATGACCATGGCCACAAGCATCCATCCATACAGATGCGCCAAACATAATAACATTTGCAATCCAGGGATAATGCCTAACACTCGAATTATTCCTGGCGAGCTTGAAAAACCTGTGGTACGCAACAACTCACCGGGAGTCGAACTGGTCTGTTGCTCTGGAAGAATTTTTGTGCCTATAAAGTAGGTTAAATATGCCCAGATATACCACCCGAAAAGGGCTCCGATTGTCCCAATCAGCACGCCGTTCAGTCCCCCGTGTTGAAATGTTCCGATCCCTGCTGCCAGGCTGGAAAGGATAACAATAAGCATCGCCTGCCTGAAGGCTCCTGCATCAGCTTCAACTTCTTCATAGAGATGTACATCTAATTTCGCAGCCCGGATAATACGGTCTTTAAAACTGGACATATCTCCCCCCCTCGAATATTTTTATCCATTAAAAAATCTTCTCCAGTAAGCTCATTGTGCTCATCTAGACATTTTTTTGAGAATCTGTCCGAGTTGTTTCATTTCTTCTCCATAGCCTGCCCAATTTCCCTGCCTTAGCATTTCGTTGAGCCTTTCATATGCCTGCACAGCCTCTTTTGCAAGGTCATTAAGAGAAGCCCTATCATCTGTTGACTCCCTGCCTCTGGAAGCCGGGCTAATCCTTCCACCGAATAATCGCTTGAGACCAAGCTCAAGATTTTCTTCCATAACTACGTTATTTTCAAAGGCGAGAATAACTCTCCTGAGTTCTGGTAATCCACCCTTATCCTCTGCAGCCAGATAAAGAGGTTGAACGTATAAAAGAGAACTTTCGATAGGGATTATGAGGAGACTTCCCCGTATGACTTGCGAACCACGTTGCCCCCATAGGGTCAGCTGCTGTGATATGTATGAATCCTGATCAATGCGGGCATCGATCTGTCTGGGTCCGAATATGAGCCTGTCTCTGGGAAACGTATACACAATCAGATTTCCGTAATTCGGCTCATCACATCTTCCTGCAATCCAGGCTGCCAGATTGTCTCTTTTGGAAGGCGTATACGGCAACAGCAGGATATATTCTTCTTTTTTCTCTGCCGGAAGTTTCATGATAGTGTAATAGGGCTCAATAGCCTCTTCGCCATAAGTAGGGATTTCCCACAAATCCTCCTTGTTATAAAAAACCTTCGTGTCAGTCATATGATATGTAGAGAACATCGTTGCCTGAATCTTAAGAAAACCTTTTGGATATCTGATATGCTTCCTCAAGTCATCGTCCATTTCTGAAAGAGGCAGAAAAAGCTTCGGAAAAATAGTACCATATACTTTCATGATTACGTCATCGGGATCGCTGATATAGAAATCAACAGTACCGTTATAAGCATCAACTACAACTTTAACGGAATTTCTTATATAATTAATTTTTTTATTGAGCGGATTCGAGTAAGGAACCCTGTTTGATATGGTATATGCATCAATAATCCAGAATAACCTACCGTCTTTAGAGACCACAATATATGGGTCTGGATCATACATAAGAAAAGGGGCGATCTTACGTGCCCTTTCAATGATATTTCTGTAATATAAAATCCTGCTTTTAGGGATAATATCAGATGAAAGAAGGATTTTCTCTGTCTTAAATCTCATTGCGAAAACTGCCTTCTTAAGGGCAGATGACAATTCTACGCCGCCTTTGCCTTCGTAAGAAGTGGAAACGCTTCCTTCCGATGTCGGATAATTGAATTCAGGAACTTTTGTCTTTACAACACCATAATCGCTGGAGAGTTCACCAAAATATATCTCTGGCCTTGTTATCGTTAAATCAGAAGAAGAAACCGGGGGGATATCTTTGATAATAAATTCAGGCAGACCCTCTCTTGAGATCCTGCTGACAGGACCCATAGATATGCCGAAACCATGAGTAAACACGATCTTTTCGTTAATCCATGACCTGCTGGGAAGATTATCGTAAGAGAGTTCCCTTGGAGATATCATTACCTGCATGTACTCACCATTGAGAGTGTATCGGTCATTATCTACATCTTTAAAACTGTAATATGTTCTGATCTGCTGGAGCTGACTGTATGTTCTCAGGATAGGAGTATCATCCCACAGTCTGATATTCTTAATCGTCGCATTATTTCGATCAATATCTTGTGCTGTCAGATTATACGAAACATCAAAGGGACTGACCTTTATTCCCTCGAGATCATAACCGAACCTGGTGAATTTAATATGATGTTCTATAAATGGCTTCTCGAGATCAAGTTCATTCGGCGTAACCTTGAGTTTTTGAAACAAGGCAGGATATATCAAAAAGGCCACTACATATACAAGCGTTGTAAGCCCTAACGGGGCAAACATTACTTTCCAGGAACCCTTGAATATGCCAATAATAAAAAGACCACCACTCAGAATCGTCAGGGCAATGAGGACACGCAAGATATAGAGTCTTGCATGTATATCAGTGTATCCGGCGCCAAATATGATGCTATGCGGGGAGAAGAGGAGCTGAAACTGATCGAGGTAGAAACCAAAGGCTATGTTGATGATGAACAATCCGGCAAGGAATCCAATATGTATTTTAACCCGTTTGTCGATAGAGATATTTTTCTCCTGTAAAATTATGCCTCCCCTGAGAATATAATTGAATGAAACGAGAAAGGTTATTATGAAGATAATGAGGCTGATGAAATTCTTAATGGATTCAAACCAGGGAACATTAAAAAGATAAAACCCGATATCTTTCCCGAAAACAGGATCATTAAAACCCACATTCATGCGATTTTGAAAGAGCAGAAATTCATTCCAGAGAGAGCTTCCCACAACACCAGCATAAAAACTTGCCGCAATTCCCAGAATGGCTGTTAAAGGTTTTATCCACTTTGTCAGCAATGTAATATTCAAAGACACTTTTGTTTGTCCATTAAAGAAAAGTTCAATCGGAGCAAAATGAGTCCTATTTGCAATTATCATGTTTAACATGATAAAGGCGATGGAAAGAATACCGTATATCAGACCGAGAAACAGTTTGGAAGAGAGAACTTTTATAAAAACACTTTTATACTGCAGTTCTTGAAAAAAAAGCCAATCAGTGTAAACATTAATTAATACACTGACAAATACCAGAAACAGAATAATCAATCCTATTATTGAAATAAATGTTCTCCTGCTCTTCATTAAAACCTCCTATAAACAGTGCTTTTGTCAAGCACTAAATTTATAAAAACTACTAGGGACTAATAACTAATAAAGGG
>CAZLFE010000040.1:0-18561 GCA_964558725.1 uncultured Nitrospiraceae bacterium
GGGGGTAGTGTTTTAAATTGCCAAAAATGGACAACCTCTCTATTCCTACCATCAGGGAGGAATCTTCCTCCTTGGTCCAGACAACCCTTCCCTGAATATCCAAGTTGAGGTCTTCTACCTTGAGGTCAATGATAGCACCCGTAGTTAATGGCCTCTTATTGATATAAAAGCTGAGACCGCCTAAGGAAAACTCACTGATATGAGCCCTGAAAAAGTCTCCCCCAATAGAAACTGTTGTTTCTGATTTCAGCTTATATCTTGTAAACCGCCTTTTGTCCTTATCCTGTTCCATAGAGTAAGTTTAATAGACCTTTGAATTACGGTCAATAGAAAGAAAGGGTTCAAGGGTTCAAGTGGTCAAGGATTCAAGTGAAATACATGAGGAATCAAACACTCGAATCCTTGAATCCTCGAATCCTTGAACCCTTTTCTTGTGTTACTATATTTGGCATGAAAAGGGTTGTTGTGACAGGGATTGGGGCTATTACTCCCCTCGGTAATTCATTCCATGAATCCTGGGAGGCTGCAAAGGCCGGGCTCTCAGGCATAGGTCTGATAACAAGGTTTGACACCTCTGAAATAAAATGGAAAGTGGCAGGTGAATTAAAAGGATTTGATGCAACAAAATACCTTTCTCAGAAAGAGATAAACCGCCTCGACCCCTTCGTGCAGTATGCTGTTGCTGCATCAATGATGGCTGCAGAAGATGCCGGGTTGATTTCTTTAAACTCGTTACTCGTTACTCGTCACTCGTCACTTGATTCAGGTGGGGTCATTATTGGATCAAGCCGTGGTGGGATCAGTACGATAGAAAAAGAGTTTCAAAGGAAATACTCGTCACTCGTTACTCATCACGCATCACGCGTTTCGGCTTACCTCATGCCGTCGACAACAATCAGCATGGCATCATCCTATGTTGCTCAGAAACTGGGGATAAAAGGCTACTGTCTCGGGATATCTAACGCCTGTGCATCAGGTACAAATGCAATAGGAGAGGCATTTAGATTAATCAGGTCAGGTTATCAAGGTCCTCTGCTTTGTGGTGGGGCTGAAGCACCAATATGCAGAATATGTGTCGAAGGGTATGGAGTATCGGGTGCTCTCTCTAAGGTTCATGATTCCTCTGCGAGCAGGCCATTTGACAGGACAAGAGATGGTTTTGTTATCGCAGAGGGCGCATGTATACTAGTCGTAGAAGATTATGAGGCTGCATTAAAAAGAGGCTCAAAGATTTATGGAGAGATCATCGGGTATGGAAATACAACAGATGCTTTTCATCAAACAATACCTCTTCCCGAGGGTGAGGCAAAAGCGATGAGGCTTGCAATAGATGAGGCAGGGTTGAGAACTGATGATATTGACTATATTAATGCCCATGGTACATCCACACCCCTCGGTGATAAGACAGAGACTGAGACAATAAAAATTGTCTTTGGTAAAAGGGCTAAGGAAATTCCTGTAAGCTCTGTGAAATCCATGACAGGTCACATGCTTGCTGCATCAGGAGCCCTTGAGGCTGCCTTTACCCTCATGGGTATGAATGAAGGAATTATCCTCCCGACAATTAATCTGAAAGAGGCTGACCCTGAATGTGACCTCGATTATGTGAAGGAAACAAGAAAGGCCGAGGTCAGGGCTGCTCTCTCTAATTCTTTTGGGTTTGGCGGAGTAAATGCAGTGCTGGTTTTCAGGAGGCTGCAGGACGTAGATAATATATTAATGTCCTGAATCCTTAAACTCCCTCATTGCCTCTTCTTCCGGGGTTTCTATCTGCTTTCTGTATTTGGGTGAAAAATGCATGACGACAAGATTCTTGACCTTTGCTTCCTTTGCAATCCTTCCAGCAGTCTTTGCTGTAAGATGAAACCTCTCCAATGCCCTATCTCTATCTTTTTCCAGGAAATAAGCCTCACAGTAAAGAGTATCAGAGTCACGCACAAGGTCAATAATCTTTTTGATATTTTCATCACTTAAAGATGTATCAGTAACATATGAGACCTTCTGACCTTTTGTTATATTTGTGATTTCTTTCAACTCTTCGAGATAATATTTCCTGTTCGAGATGATAAACTCTGTATCCCCTGGTTTTTCTTCTCTCATGGCATTTTTCAGATCTGAAAGCCATGGTCCAACAGGAAGTGCCCTTTCCTTTAAAGCAGCTTTATTAATATTAATGTGAAATTCTTCTTCAAGGGAGAAGGAAAGACATGTTATCTGATGATCTAGCTGGATGGTCTTTACCCTGAAGAGAGGCTCCTGTAAAATAGTGCCGTCGAAGTTTGACATACCATCTTCTATCCTTTCAAAGCAGTTTTCAGCATGAAAGCTTGAGGTGATTACTTTGTCTCCTTTTACGCATAGGACCTTTATCTTCAGAGGGTATTCTTTAATGAGATTCCAGGTGTAGCCTCTTAGCTTACCTTCTATACACTCCGTTATGTTTAAGGGGCCATATATCCTCAGGGGTCTTTCCCTCCTGAGGAGTGCCCTGAGAAGTATATCGAATCCAACAAAATGGTCTATGTGAGTATGTGTTACAAATACATCTGTTATCTTCTGCAAGTCGCCTGGTTTGAGCCTGTCTATATTTCCTAAGTCAAAAAGGAACGCCCTACGTTCCCTTATTATCCTGATAAAGAGAGTAGGGTCTTCAAAAGGGCCATTTATCAGCCTGTGAATAAATGTAGGTTTCATAAGTGTTATTATATCTTATATTTTTTGTGATATAATAAGTCTAAAATTATCATAGAGTATAAACAGTTATGGCGAGGGTTTTGAAGCTTCACCTAAAAAGTTTATCGGGTTTATTGAGTTCATTGAGTTTCTTGAGTTTTATAACCCAAGAAACCATGTAAACCAAAGGAACTGTGTAAAACCTATTAAGAGGAGGATGATTGTCTGAACTCAGAAGGGACCCTATAACTGGCCGATGGGTCATCATCTCTGTGGAAAGAGGCAAGAGACCAACAGATTTTATTTCTCCTTCTTCCCAGAGAAAAAAAGGCGGTTTTTGCCCATTCTGCCCTGGTAATGAATACACAACGCCACCAGAGATAATGGCCATCAGACTTCCAAATACAAAACCGAATTCGCCAGGATGGAGGTTGAGGGTCATGCCTAATAAATTCCCTGTTCTACAGATACACGGGAACTTGAATAGGACAGGTGTAGGAATTTTCGATTTGATGAGTGGTATAGGTGCCCATGAGGTAATTGTGGAGACACCAGAACACTTTCTATCTCTCGCAACAATGCCCTTGAAAGCTGTTGAGGATGTATTATGGACTTATTATCTCAGGCTCATGGACCTTAAAAAAGATGGAAGGTTCAAGTATGTGATGATATTCAAGAATGAAGGAGAAGTAGCAGGCGCATCCCTTGAACATACACATTCCCAATTGATAGCACTTCCTGTTATCCCAAAACTGGTCAGGGAGGAAATAGAATCAGCAAGTAAGTATTATGAATTTAAAGAGAGATGCATATTCTGTGATCTCATAAGCCAGGAACTTGGAGATAGTAGAAGGATTATCTATCAAAATGACAGTTATGTTGCCCTTGCTCCCTATGCATCGAGGTCGCCCTTTGAGACATGGATTCTCCCCAAGGCGCATGAACCTCATTTCTATCCACCGAAAGAGAAATTTACAGGTCTTGCAGAAATACTCCAGACAGTATTGAAGCAGATGGACAGGATACTCGATGTACCTCCTTATAATTTTTTAATCCATACATCCATTCTCCACGATGGGATGAATGAGTACTATCACTGGCATCTGGAACTTCTTCCAAAACTCACAAAGATTGCAGGTTTTGAGTGGGGCTCCGGATTTTATATTAATCCCACTGCGCCTGAAGAGGCAGCCAGGTTTATGAGAGAGGCAAAGATATGAAGATTCTGATTGCAAAAAAACAAATTTTCATCACTTAATCATTTTATCTGAGATAAAATCGAATAAATTTTAACCTGAATCCTGCGTGATTATGTAATTATGGTAACACAAATTTTGAATAAATCTAATAAAGTCGACTTAATATGCCTTTCAAAGAAATCTACTTTTTAATTAGGTTTTTGAGACACAGCGAAAATAGGTCAGGCATCTTGCCTGACTTAATCCGAGGCAAGATGCCTCGGCTATTTTCACGCAGGATTCAGGTTTAACATTCATGAAGGGAATCACCCATGGCTGAAGTTTACCACGCACTAGGACTTAATATGCATCAGCCTCTCGGAAATCTTTTGGCTTTACATAATTCAAATGAAAGGTGGGAAGTCAAACAGATCCTGTGGTGTTATGATCGGCCTACCCGCATGTTAGAGGGGTATGGGGACGTTGCAAGACTTCACATGAGCTTTTCTGGCACTCTCCTGAAACAACTGGAAGATCCTAGCGTGAGAGAGACCTTTCATGATGTGGTTGATATAGAAGATTTTCTCAATCGTTATAAGCGGTCCAATATCGAATTTGTAGGAACCGGTCTATATCATCCTGTTTATCCATTAATCCCGATGTCTGATTGGGACGCCCAGTCAGCATGGTGGATCGGCTTGGGCAAACATCTCTTAGGACGTACACGATTTCAGGGGTTTTGGCCTCCCGAACTGGGCTTTTGCATGGAGATGATCCCCATGCTGAAACGTCACGGTTACAAGTATGTGCTCGTTGACTACTGGTATATCAAACCGAAGCGCCAGATGCGCTGGGAAGAGTTGCGCTATCGGCCATATATTGCTCGCTACGAAGAAGAAGAGATTATCGTGGTTCCGCGCGACCGGGAGCTATCGGATGCCCAGGAATCGGGTCTTGACCCGGGCTGGTTTCAGCATGAGGTTTACGAAAGAACAAAATGGTGTGACTTTCCGGCCTTAGTGACCACATGGACCGATGGAGAAAACGGAGGTTGGTTCCGAACCACACATGTGGAAAGCGGTTTCTGGGGTTGCTTCTACCATCCTATCCTGAATAGATACCGGGAGGGAACCCTTGGTTTTACCCCTATTCACATCAGCGAATACTTAGAGAGATTTCCCCCTACTGAAGTGGTAGAGGTCTATCGGGGAGCCTGGAATACAGGACATCATTGGGGTGGCGACTTTACTCAGTGGACCGGATCACTCCTTCAAAAGAGAGGTTGGGATGAAGTGCATAATGCCAGTGCTTATTACCAGAAAGTAAAACGGATCTTTGAAGAACGGTATTATACAGCGGACAATCCGGAGGAAATCCGTTATCTTATTACGAAAGCGTATGATCACATTTTGACGGCCGAGACGAGCTGTAACTTTTATTGGGGAAGCCGGTGGGTACATCGTTCCTTTGATGACCTGGAGCAAGCATACTTCCTCCTTGACACGGCAATGGCCCAACTCCGAGATAAAAAGAAATAAATTCTATTTTTATTTCGGTTAAAATCGATCAGAATAAAGTTTAGTAACTTTAATTGGAGTAAATGTATTAAAGTTTCAATGAGTCAGGCTCATGCAAAGGAACCAAGCGAAAATTTCATGACTCTTTTTATAATTTCAGCGTCAAAATACTCTATCTAAAAAGTTTATAATCCACATTCGGAAAAATGTTGTCCATTTGTTCTATGGCGGAGAGATATTCTTCGCTGATGGAGTTATTTTCAATAGAACCGGCAAGGTAATGGAACCGGGCCACATGGTCTTTTATACGGCGAATGGCATATTCAGCAGAGCTACCAGTGTTAATGATAAATGACCAGTCCGAACTCTGTGCCAGGAGCAATTCCCTGATGCACTGGTTAAGGGCCCTTCGCATAAGAGCCGGAACATTTTTTCTACTGTACCGGGCAGTCAGTGTTTCCATGCGGTGAGCGCATTCATGAAGCTGTGGGTAAATCCAATCGGTCTTGCCATTAAGCCACGCCTCGAAATATCCTTTATGCCCCCAGGTAGAGGTACAGGGCATACCTTTCTGATGAACCGGATGACGGTTTAGGTATCCTGAAAGGGTAGTCAGTTCTAAGGTGATCTGGTCGAAAGCGGTCTTGCGTATGACAAAATCGAGCCACTGAGGGCCTTCGAACCACCAGTGGCCGAACAACTCAGCGTCAAAGGGCGCAACAACTATAGGCACTGTCTCCATCACAGAGGCAAGGTATTCGACATGGGTGATCCTCTGGTGTAAGAAGTCACCCGCGTGTTGCGCAGCCCTCTCTCGTGCGACCTCTGGGTAATATGGTTCCTTCCACGATGTCGGACCGGTAACTCGAAAGTATTTTATGCCGGTATCGACTCGATTATTTTCTGCAATATAAGGGTGAATGTAGTCGTAATCGAGATCGTAACCGATATCTCGATAAAATTCCCGGTAGGCGGGATTACCCGGAAACCCTTCCCGTGCTGACCATATCTGTTTTGTACTGTTCCGATCACGACCGAACGCAGCTACGCCGGAAGGGGTATAGAGGGGAGCATACACGCTGTAAAAGGGAGTCGTGCTGGCATGTTCCAGGCCGTGCGACTCAAGGATGAAAAACCTTATCCCTTCTTTAAACAACATTTCATCCAGACCGGGATAAAAGCCGCATTCAGGAAGCCAGATCCCTTGAGGACGAAATCCAAAGACACTCTCGAAGTAGTTTAGACCGGTGGCGATCTGCGAAACAACCGCTTTAGATTGTGGAGCCAAAAGAGGGAGGAGTGCATGTGTTGCAGAGGTAGTAATCAGCTCGATGGCACCACATTCGTAAAATCTTTTAAATGCAGAGGAAAGTCTCGAGTTATACTGTTTGACGAAAACGTCCTGCGCTTCCATAAAAAGTTTGCGGTACATTCCCGCCAGATAATGGAAATGGGGCTCATGCCGGGTGCGTTCCATCTCTTTCTCACTCAGCTCGATCAATTTTGTAAGATGCACACCATAACGCTCCTGAAGTAGATGGTCTTCCATCATTGCCAGCAGGCTCGGAGAGATAGAGATGGTGAGCTTGAAGGGGACATGTTCCTCAATCAGTTTGTTAAGAAACTTGATAATAGGGATATAGGTTTCGTTAACCGCTTCGAAGAACCACCGCTCTTCCAGGAACGTGTCATATTCTGGATGACGTACATATGGCAGATGGGCATGCAGAACAAATGCGAGATAACCCTTAACCAACTTTTACCCCTTGTGTGCTTTTAATGAGCATTTCGTAATACATATAGTGCTGGATTGCAATGTTTTCCAACGAAGGAGTCTCTCTTGCACCCTTTTTTGCAGCGAAGCGGAGCATGCTTTCCTTCAATGGATTAAAGAGCAGTTCCTGAATCCCCCATACAATAGATCCCGGATTGTCAAAGGCTATCAGCCCGTTTACCCCGTGCACAACGCAGTTAATACCTGACTGATGCGTGGTGAGCACAGGCTTACCCCATGCTATCGCCATCTGAGCCAGCCCTTCGCCCTGCCATGTGCGAGCAGGGATAGCCACGAAGTCCGAAGCCCTGAGAAGGGCCTCAAAGGTTTCCCTAGAGACATCGCCCAGGAATCGACATCGATGGCCGATACCAGCATGCCAGACGCGGGCTTCCATTTCCTTCCTAAGGGGACCATCTCCGGCAAATAAAAATTGCGCAGTGCTGTGATTGCGGCAGACTGTCGGCAGGGCATCCACCAGAAGATCCGCACCCGCTGCGTGAGAAATTTCACCGGCAAAAAGCACAACTGGGGCATCCTGATTCAGTCCAAACCAGCGTTTTACCTCGGATGGATAATGAGATCCAACAGGTTGTTTTTCTATTAAAACATCAGGTATGATAACAACCTTTTCAGGTGTAACACTATAGATATTAATCACCTGCTGGCGAATCGATGAATGAGGAACAATGACTAAATCTGCCCCTTGAACTCCTGTCTTTTCCCAGGTACAGATCAATGAAGAAATATGGTCCATCGTTTCTCCCTGTGCCCGTTCGTGTTCTGTAGAATGGAGGGAAAGCACAAATGGAAGATTCAAATATTTTGCCATGCAGATCCCGGCCGCTGAGGAATACCAATCGTGACAGTGGATTATGTGAAACGGTCTTTTCTTATAGGCGGTAATCATCTGTTTACAGATTGTTTCAGAAAGGGCCTGAATTCTGTTCATAGAAGATTCGTTCATTATATTGCTTGCCGTTCTTGTTGCTGGTGCAAAAAAATGTACGTCTCCTCCGAACTTTCTGAATCTCTGGGAAAAATTTTTGATAAAAGAACCCAAAGGGCTGTTTATGCCTGCTTCATGATTAATACCAAGCAATACTACAGCTATTGAAAGCGCTTCCTTCTTCTTTTTCCGCGCAAGTTCCAGGTTCATTTTTTCATAGACCGGGGCGTCAAATATATTCTCAACCGAAAAGACCCTGTTCAATGCGCCTCCTACAAAAAGGCCGGCAATTTGATAATTCCCGGTTGGGCGATCTATGTCAAAGTATGTAGTGTTGGAGCGTGCAAGATAATGAAAGTAACCGTCTCTCCTTCTAAAGCCGATCTCGGCAAGATAGTACCTTGCCAACCGGTTAATCCCAAAATAATGATTTCCTGAAAGTCTGCTGACTTTAAGGTCAAAGAACATATGGGCGTTAAATCCATCAAAGATGATATCGGTGACGTCATAGACTCGTACAACTAACGATGCGCCCTGAAATGCTTCGCCCTGTTGTGCCCTCATTTCTTCGACACATTTCTCCGGGATATACCAGTGTACATGGCCGAGACGGGGATGGACCATAGAAAGGGCGATATAAACAGCCATAAGAGAGATCGGATACCGGTGGCCAACCTCCCAGGCAATCTCTCTGAGCTGCTCTTGAGAAAGTTTCATTTGTTTTTCTCCAAGAAGTTCATCTGGATGGAGCATTTACTTTCTTAAATATTATTTTAACTGTCATTAAGAGAGAAAGCAAAAACCAAAAAAGCCAGATGCTAGCAGGATATACCATTCAACGTCTCTTTTTATCACTGAAATCACTATTTTTTATAAATTTAAGTTAAAATTATATAGTAAGGTTTAAAATGGTTTTAACTAAAAACAACCGTACAAAACCACAAGATACTGAAATATCGTTAGCTGCCAGGTTTCTTAGGGAGGAAATAAAGGGCAGAGAAGTCCTATGTGAAGATATTTTCGACCTTGAGAGAGATGGCCAGCTGGCTGTTGCTGTTATAAAGGATGGCGACCGCTATCAGGTTATTTTGATTGCTAACATATCTGGCCCCTTGGTCTTTCACTGGGGAGTTTCAAGACAAACTCCTCATGAATGGCTTTTACCTTCTGATCCCATACAGCCTGCTGGAACTGTGGTATTTGAAAAAAGTGCTGCACAGACACCTTTTGTTTCCTGTGACGGCCTGAACCGACTGAGGCTGGAATTTAACAAGGAAGATGTGCCGATAGGTATCCCCTTCGTGCTGAAACAGCCCGATACCGCCCGCTGGTTAAAAGACCACGGACATAACTTCTACATTCCGGTTGTGAGTCTTTCACGGGAAAAAAGGCCTCCTTTCAGCCCTAGATGTTATGGTATTGCTGATGAGATCATCGAGGCGGAAGTTGGTCGCCACTCCTGGACCCTTATGCACCGATTTAATTTATGCCATGATTTACTGGACAGGGTCAAAGACAGTATAGAGGGATTGGCCCTAATTTTTGTATGGTTACGTTTTTCTGCAATCAGGCAGCTGGACTGGCAGCGAAACTATAATACAAAACCCAGGGAGCTCAGCCATGCCATGGATCGACTGACCTTAAAGTTGGCTGATATCTACAGAGAAAGTGAACCTGCCTTTAAGAACTTAATCCGCCTCATATTAACAACAGTGGGGCGTGGAGGCGAAGGACAAAGAATTCGTGACGAAATACTCAGTATCATGCACCGACATAAGATTAAAGAGGTCTTAGGTTCCTTTATAGAGGAGTGGCATCAGAAACTCCATAACAATACTACACCTGATGACATGGTAATCTGTGAGGCTTACCTGGATTTCTTAAAGAGCGATGGTGATCTTGGTGTATTTTACAGAGCACTTATGGATAGAGGAGTTACCAGAGAGAGGCTTAAAAGCTTTGATCGACCCATAGTGACTGACCCTGACTTTGTCCCTTACCTAAAGGAGGTATTAATTCGAGATTTCGAGAACTATCTGAGCGTACTGAAGTCAGTTCATTCAGGCACTGATCTTGAGAGTGCTGTCAATTCATCGAGGTATATATTAGATAGCGAAACAAATAATCTGCTCGACTTTATATGGCAACATCAAAATGATAAAGGGATATTTGTAGAGGATCTTATTGACAGGATTTCCGAGGTACGCCGGAGAGTAGATAAATTTTTAGAAAAAGAGACAGAAAACAGAGGGATACGCGACCTCCTCTTTCTCGATCTTGCACTGGAGGAGTCTTTACGCATTATGGTAGAGCGTAATATTCACCTCCATTTGGGCAGTGACCGGATGGTTGAATTAACAGGCATGGTATTGGAGAATTTTCTTTTGGGCGATGATGGAGAGCTTAGATTGTCTTCACGTCAATGGAAAAAGCTCAAAAGGGCAAATCATTCTGGCCGAGAGCGGGCCCTTCAGGCCAAGTCCGTTATCGATCGTCTTATGCGTATAATGAGGTCCTATATTGATTACTACTACCAGATATTTCAACCAAAGGCTGAATTCTTTGGAAAGGCATTCCATGCTGATACGTGGACTATTACTATCTTCAGTGAAGAAGTCATTCGCGGCCGCCTTGAATTTGTTCTCTCCATGCTTTTACGCCATTTAGAACCCCTGCTGCGCGAAGAAGCCAATCTCGGAAACTGGCAGGTGATCAGCCCTAGCAAAGGAGCAGGATGGGTGGAGGTAATTGACGTCTTGGGGTCCATTCAGGGCAAACGCTTTGATAACCCCACAATAATCATTGCCGATAAGATCAAGGGCGATGAGGAACCACCTCAGGGCGTGACTGGTATCATTACAAAGGATATAACAGATATTGTATCCCATGTGGCGGTCCGTGCAAGAAACCTGCATCTTTTATTTGCCACATGTTATGACAAAGTGATTTTAGATCATCTCAAGTCATGCAAGGGTCGCTGGCTTAATCTCTGGGTGGATGTATCTGGTGATGTGATATTTGAGGAAAATGAAGAAAAAACAAAAACAGATACCATACCACCGCCAAGACTTTCATACACAAAAATAGTGAAACCTGACTTTTTCTCCTATGCCATATCCTCGAAGGATTTCAATGAGAGGTTGGTGGGTGGAAAATCGAATAACCTGGTTCGCCTGAAAGGCAATCTACCTGACTGGATACACATTCCTGCTTCGGTAGCACTGCCCTTTGGGGTTTTCGAAATGGTGCTCGCTGAAGAACGTAATAAGGAGATAGCGAGGCATTATAATGAACTCATCAATCGACTGGATAATAAGCCAGGAGAGATACTTGCCAGAATTCGTGAGATTTTGTTGCACCTTGAGCCACCAGATGAGCTGATACCAACACTTCAGAAGGTTATGTCTGATGAGGGTCTTGTCTTGCCAGAAAGATGGGATGATGCTTGGCTATGTATCAAACGGGTCTGGGCATCCAAGTGGAATGAAAGGGCATATTTCAGCCGAGAGGCAAGGGGAATCCTCCATGATGACATCTTCATGGCTGTCCTTATTCAGGAGGTTGTGGATGCAGATTACGCTTTTGTTATACATACTGTAAATCCCAGCACCGGGGAGATGAACGAACTCTATGCCGAGGTGGTGTCAGGTCTTGGAGAGACGTTGGTTGGTAACTATCCTGGTAGGGCCTTCAGCTTTACCTCTCATAAGGTATCAATGGAAACACAAATCCTGGCTTACCCCAGTAAAAGCATAGGTCTTTATGGAGGCGGTCTGATCTTTCGTTCGGATTCCAATGGTGAGGATCTTGCTGAGTATGCTGGAGCTGGCCTTTATGACAGTGTGATGTTTAAACCACCAAAAGAGGTGTTGCTGGACTATGCAGATGAACCATTGATAAGGGATGAGAACTTCAGAAAAGGCATGATGACCGCTATTTCTATTATTGGCCTCACCATAGAAAATGCCCTCGGTTCCTCTCAGGATATCGAAGGTACCTATACAAAAGGTAAATACTATGTTGTTCAAACCCGTCCCCAGGTTGGAATTAAAAGTGGATAAAAGATTCGGGATCGGGAATCAGTCAGCCTCCTCTGCTCCAACTCTATTGGAGCCTTTCGGCTATGCTATTAAAAACGGATTCCATGCCTTTGAGTGGTTTCCCGATAGGAATGAATCAGATGGTTGGGATATAAGCTTTATAGACCATGAGGGGCGCAAATCCATAAAGAATATTGCCGCCGAAAGGGACATTGCCCTTTCGGTCCATGCACCGTGGTGGGCCAACCCTTTGAGAACCGAAATCCATGAATTACTAATCAATCACTTTATATTTGCCAGGGACATAGGTGCAACACTACTCAATGTTCATCTTTTTAACGAAGAGGGGATAGAACCTTATGTGAAGGCGCTCACGTCTTTCATAAAGTATTCGGCAGAAATAGGCATCAGGCTTTCTATAGAAAATACACCCTTGACGGGACCGGAAGATTTCAATGAAATGTTTGCGCTCCTTTCAAATGTAAAGGACATCAATGCCGGACACGTAGGGATGTGCCTGGATGTTGGACATGCCAATCTAAATGATTCGACCCGTAATGATTACCTAAAATTTATCGATCATCTTGACCCGGGGATTCCCATTATTCATGTCCACCTTCATGAAAATTACGGTGACCGGGATAGCCACCTAACGATCTTCACCGGACCCTCTGGAGAAGACGATGCAGGTATACGGGAACTCATAAGGCGATTGAAGAAAAAGAATTTTTCAGGCTCCATAATCCTTGAGCAGTGGCCAGAGCCCCGTACATTACTCAATCAGGCCCGCGATAGACTATTCCAGATTATAGGCAGAGAATAAGATCAATACAAGAGGAAAGAGGGGAAGACGTGAGAAAACCGGAAAAAATGGTCATCTATAATTTATTTCCCCTACTGGCCGGAAAATTTAGTGACTGGGAAAAACACCTAATACGTGCATCTGAGATGGGTTTTAACTGGATATTTGTCAATCCCATCCAGTATCCAGGCTTTTCGGGCAGCATCTACTCCATAAAGGATTATTTTAGTTTCAACCCCCTTTTGGTAGATGATAAAAGCAAAAAAAGCCCTGAGGAGCAAGTGAAGGAAGTCTGCCGGACAGCAGAAAGACTCGGCCTCAATATGATGATCGATCTGGTGATTAACCACTGTGCAGTAGATTCTGATCTGATCAGGGAACATCCTGAATGGTTTAAGTGGGAGGGAAAGCAAGTTGCTCACCCATTCTGTTATGAAAACAAAAAGAAAGTTGTATGGGGAGACCTGGCAAGTTTTAACCACAGGCATACAAAGGATCCAGAGGGACTTTTCCAATTCTTTTTCAGGATAGTTAAGTTTTTGGTAGAATTAGGCTTTAGAGGATTTCGCTGTGATGCAGCTTATCAGTTCCCCGCAGGCTTATGGAGAAGACTTATTGGCGAAACTAAGAGAATGTATATGTATCCTGAGGTCCTCTTTTTTGCAGAGACCCTTGGATGTACTGCAGACCAGACAAGGGAAACGGCAAGGGCTGGTTTTGATTATATTTTTAATAGTGTTAAGTGGTGGAATTTTTACAGTCCATGGTTGTTGGAGCAGTATAATCTCACCCGTGATATAGTACCTTCTATAGGTTTTCCGGAAAGCCATGATACAAAAAGACTTTTTGAAGAACTCCATGGAAATATTGATGGAATAAAGCAACGCTACCTGTTCTCTGCCATGTTTTCAGCAGGAGTTATGATGCCGATAGGATTTGAGTTCGGTTTCCGAAAAAAGCCCCATGTGGTAAGAACAAGACCAGAAGATTGGGAGGAAACAGCCATTGACCTCACTGAGTTTATAAAGAAGGTTAATGAGATTAAAGGGAAATACAAAATTTTTCAAGAAGAGGCCCCTACACAAATATTAAACTACAGAAACCCTAATATTCTTGTCATGTGGAAGGCATCTACATACACAAAAGAAGAATCGTTAGTTATCCTGAACAAGGATATTCATAACAAACAACTCTTTTACGACAACCTTTATAGATTTATCCAGTCAAAGTCCCCGTTAGTTGATATATCGCCGGAATATCATCTTGAATATTTACCAACTCTCTTTCACTATGATCTTCGTCCAGGACAGGGGATTGTGCTTGTTACCGAAAGGGTTTGACATTACTTTTCTCTAATATATTCGTAGATGTTTAGATAATTCTGCCCCGAATGGTTCCATGAATAGTCGTATTTCATGCCATTTATTATTAGCTCCCTAAAGTATTGTTGATATGAATACCACATTCCGATTGCCCTGTGAATAGCTGATTCCAGCCCCTGATAATTGAAGTCATTAAAAACATATCCATTACGCTCATGGTATGGCTTGTGTGCATTATTGGCATCAAAGACCGTATCCTTTAACCCACCGGTATTTCTTACAATGGGAACAGTCCCATATTTCATGGCGATCATCTGGGTAAGTCCACATGGTTCAAAAAGGCTGGGCTGGATTATCATGTCAGCACCTGCAAATAGAAGGTGTGAAAGCTCCTCATTGTAGCCTATCTCGAGATGGCAATCCGGGTTATCATTTAGATATCTTTTAAGATTCCAGAATTCGTCATTGGTTTTAGGGTCGGGAGCGGAACCCAGAAGCACGAACTGGCAACCATTTTGCAAAGCATAAAAGATTGCATGCCTTATAAGGTGGACCCCTTTCTGGTGGTCTAATCGCCCCACATATGCAACAATTGGTTTAAATCCCTGACGCAGCCAGAATCTATGGCGGAGTGCCTCTTTATTGCCGTACTTGGCATCGATGTTATTTATCCCGTAATGGTAGGGGATGTATCTGTCAATCTCAGGGTTCCATACATCGTAATCAATACCGTTCAAGATCCCTCCGAACTTCTGGCGGTGTATATGAAGGGTGTTACCAAGACCACAACTCAGGTCTGCATTCTGTATCTCCCATGCATATGTGGGAGATACCGTGTTTACGAAGTTTGAATATACAATGCCCCCCTTCATCAGATTTAAGCGGTAGGGATCAAAATTATCCCTCAGGCGGTCGTAGTGAAAGTAATAGTCTGTCCTGTGTAAACCAACTTCACGGAGTATATACTCTCCTGTTACACCCTGATGCTTGAGATTATGGAGGGTATAACAGACACGGGGGTGAGTCATACCGAGGTATTTATATATATCAAACAGTAGCACGGGAACAAGACCTGTCTGCCAGTCATGGCAGTGGATTATGTCAGGATGCTTATTTGTCTTTAGCATGAACTCGAGGGCGGCCCTGCAGAAGAATGCGAACCTTCCATCGTCATCATTGTGACCGTAGAAAATGCCCCGGTTAAAATAATTCTTATAAAAATGGGGTTCTATGAAAAAACACCTCCTGCCATGAACAAACCCAAAAAAAACAGAACAATGAACCCGCTGGTCATACCAGGGGACCCAGAGATCATCGTATACCCTTTGAAGACCCCAGATATAGTCATAACGCATGCAGTCATATTTTGGTAGAATGATTTCTACAGTATTTCCCCTGATTGCCATTTCACGGCTAAGCCCATATACCACATCGGCAAGGCCTCCCACCTTCGCTACAGGCGCAATCTCTGATGCAATCATGACGATATACATATAAAATAAACCTATAGAAGCTTAAATATTAAAACAGACAGGGGAGGCAGGGTAAGATTCAATGAATATTCCCTCCCGTGGAAAGGCACCATGTCAGCATAAACACCGCCGGCATTTCCGAGATATCCTCTCCAATATAGCTCAGAATCGCTATTTAATATCTCCCTGTAAAAACCTCCTCTATGAACGCCTATCCTATAATTGAATTTCGGCACAGGTAACCTATCTCCATTTTAAACTCATTTGCCACCGCTATATATTTTGAGTCTTTTCTGAATCTATTATCATTCATGCGTTTTTTGATGGCGAGATAATAGAGTTCCTCGTACCTCTTTGCGGAGTCTTCCCATCTGAATCTTTTCTGCATGGCTCTTCTGATGAGAGTTTTTATGGCTTCTTTATTGGTGTGATAGGTATATATTGCCGATTCAATTCGATTGCAAATTGTGTCAGTGATTAAATCATTAAACTTAAATCCCGTGCCTCTAAGGGTTCTTTCATTAAAGTCTTCTATGGTATCATTCAGACCACCTGTAGCTCTTACTATGGGTAAGGTGCCATACCTCATGCTATACATCTGGCTTAGACCGCATGGTTCAAAGCGGGATGGCATAAAGAAGAAATCAGCACCTGCCTTAATCTTATGGGAAAGGGCATTGTCGTAACCTATGTAACATGCAAATTTTTTGGGATACCTTTTTGCTAAGTCTCTAAAATAAAGATGTGCCCAGCTTTCCCCGGAGCCGAGCAAGACAAATTGAATATTATATGAGAGGATTCGGTGTATTGCATCTGCAAGGACATCGATGCCTTTCTGATAAACCAAACGGCAGACCATTCCGATTATTGGGACACTGCCGTTAATGGGTAATTCAAATGTCTTCTGTAAATCCTTTTTGCAAATGAACTTCCCAGATAGGTCATCTTCTGTATAATTTGCCGCAATGTAGGGATCACTCTCTGGATTCCACTCATCGTAATCCGCTCCGTTAAGGATGCCATAGAAGTCTTTAGCCCTGTCCCTTATTACACCATCCAATCCCCAGCCATACTCAGAAGTCTTTATCTCTTTTGCATAGGTGGGACTCACTGTGTTTATGAGAGTAGAATGATAAATGCCACCTTTTAATAAATTTACCCTGTCATAAAATTCCAGCTCAGAGTAATTAAAGTGTTCCCATCCAATCCCTAAAACCTCCATGAGTCTTTTATGGAAGTTGCCCTGATGTTGCATGTTGTGGATGGTCAAAAGGGTAGCAGAATTTCCAAGTAAAGGGTCATCTTTATAAGCTGTAGTATTTAAAAACACAGAGATTACGGCTGTGTGCCAGTCATGGACATGGATCACATCGGGTCTGAAGTTTATCATCGTACACAACTCCAACGCAGCCCTTGATAAGAATATATACCGTATATCATTGTCTCCATAGGCATTCCCACTGGGCTCATTGTATAGACTTCCGTTCCTTTCGAAAAATTTCTCATGCTCTATAAAATATATTGGTACTCCAGAGCCCGGCATCCTCCCTTCAAGAACAGCACGCCACAATGTTCCCATTATCCCCATGGGAACTCCCAGAGACCTCCGTAATTGTTTAAGTCCGAGTCGAGCCTTATCGATTATAGAATATCGCGGAATCACCACCCTGACATTATGCCCCATCCTCCAGAGGGTCGTTGAAAGGGCACCTACCACGTCACCGAGGCCGCCCTCCTTTGCAAAGGGCGTAGCCTCAGATGCCACAAAAAGAATGTTTAACTTGTTTCTCATTTTTTATTTTAACATATACAGATTCCTTGGGCTTAGAACTCCTTTCATGCAGATGCGGGTAGATTTTATGAATTTAGATTAGGTTGAACCAATGACAGGACATAAACTTGTAAGAACTTTTAATAACATACCCATTGGTATTATAATAAGATGTGTTATATGTATAAGAAGATCGAGTTTAATAACGAGATTGCCCGGACAAAAGAGTATCTCGAGAGCATTATAGAGAATTCGGCAGATGCAATAGTTACATCTGATCTGGATGGTATTATTATATCCTGGAATAAGGGGGCAGAAAAGATCTATGGGTTCACAAAGGAGGAGGCTGTAGGGAAATTTTTACCTTTTGTCCCTGAATCCCTTATTAACTCTGAATGGGAAAACAACCAGAGGATAAGAAATGGAGAGGTATTAAAAGATATTGAGACCCTCAGGAAGAAGAAAAATGATATGATCATAACAGTCAACCTTACGCTCTCTCCGATTAAGGATGCGGCAGGAAGAGTTATAGGAATCTGCAATATATCGAGGGATATATCAGAGAAGAAACGTGTTGAAAAAGAGCAACTCTCAAGACTTTCTTTTATCAGTTCAGCAATGAGGGGAACACTCGAACTTGACAGGCTCTTAAGAATGGCTCTTACTGCTGTCACAATGGGTGATGGACTTGGCTTTAACCGTGCAATCCTCTTTCTTGTTGATGAAGACAAGGGTGTATTGAAAGGAGTTATGGGGGTAGGACCTAAAAATCATGAAGAGGCATGGCAGATATGGACCAGGCTCTACATAGAGAAGAAGACATTGTCTGACATAATGCGTGATATAGAAACCGGCCCGTTAAGAAAGGATTCCTTTTTTGATAGACTAAGCCTCGGTATGAAAATATCTTTAACTGATAATACAATCCTTATAAAGACTGTGAAGGAAAAGAAGCCCTTCAATATTCAGGATGTAAAAAAAGAAACACTTTCAGATACAGTGCTCATACAGCAATTAGGCACATATGCCTATGCTGTTGTACCTCTGATATCAAGAGATAAGG
>CAZLFE010000041.1:0-18497 GCA_964558725.1 uncultured Nitrospiraceae bacterium
AGTAAACCTGGCATGGGAAGCACATTTAAGGTGTTTATACCGTTGAAAATAAAGTGAGGTTCTTGGTGAAATGTTGTAATATGTGGATTAAGCTTGAATGATTAATAACTAAATATAATTCTCTCACTATACGTTTTTCTGATTACAGGATGCAGTGAAAAGGTCCCTATGTTTCTACCGACAGTGGAAAGATGTGGGAGATAATAATAAATTCCACGAAAAGAGATTGTCATGGAAGAAGTCGGCAGAAGATACATCGATCTCTACGATTATCCTGCCAATAAAGAGAAGGTGACACAGGTTAGAAAGGATTTGAGATGGATGATCAACGCGTTACGGAGATAAGAGAGAATCTCGAAAGCATAATTGAAGACTTCCCAGATGCCATCGTTACTTTTGGTCTGGACGGTATTGTTACATCATGGAATAGAGGTGCAGAGAAGATGTATGGCTTTTCAAAGGAAGAGGCAATAGGCAGATTTTTGCCTTTTGTCCCTGGATTCCTTATTGAGGCTGAAAAGGAAATAATCAAGAGAATAAGCAATGGAGAGGTCCTGAAGGATTTCGAAACAGTCAGACAGAGGAAGGATGGATCGGTCCTGGATGCCAGTCTTACCATTTCGCCGATAAAAGATACAGAAGGAAGGATTATAGGAGCTATTTGCATCTCGATGGATATTTCTGAGAAAAAGCGCATTGAGAAGGAGCTGGTAAAAAGAAACCAGGAGCTCTCAAGACTCTTCTTTATCAGTTCAGCGATGAGAGGTACGCTTGAACTCGACAGGCTTTTGAGGATGATTCTTACTGCCGTAACCATGAGCGACGGTCTTGGCTTTAACCGTGCGATTCTCTTTCTCGTTGACGACAATAAAGGTTTATTGAAAGGGGCTATGGGAGTTGGACCTGCAAGCCATGAGGAGGCATTTCAGATATGGAGTAGGCTTTACCTGGAGAAAAAGACTCTATCAGACATAATCCGGGATATCGAAACCGGGCCATTGCGGAAGGATTCTTTCCTTGACAAGCTCAGCCTCAGTATTGAAATACCTCTATCTGCTGAAACGATCCTTGTAAAGACTGTTGAAGAGAGGAGATCCTTTAATGTTCAGGATGTAAAAGGAGAGCTGTTCTCTGATTTTGTTCTTATCCAGCAATTAGGCACTCAGGCTTATGCTGTTGCACCCTTAATCTCAAGAGATAAGGTTATCGGTGTTATCTGGGTTGACAACCATTTCAACAGGAGGCCCATCATCGAGGAGGATATGAGGTTTTTGAGTGCCTTTTCAAACCATGTCTCGAGCGTTGTAGAGAGCGCAAGGCTCTTCGAGCAGGTTGCCCTCGCAGAACAGGAGCTGAAAAATTTATTTGACTCGATATCCGACATGGTCTTTTCTGCTACGAAGGATTATGTAGTCACAAAGATCAATAAGGCTGTTAGTGAAAAGTTGGGTAAACCGCCTGAAGAAATTATCGGGAAGAAATGCTATGAGGTACTTCATGGGAGAGATAAACCACGGCGAAAATGCCCTCATCATAAAACAGTCAAGACATTAAAACCGTATGTCGGAGAACTCGACGAACCTTACCTCGGAGGGACATTCCTTACTTCAAGCTCTCCGATATTTGATAGCTCCGGAGAATTTATTGGTACAGTCCATATAGCGAGAGATATAACAGAAATTAAGAAACTGCAGCAACAACTTGTAATGGCACAGAGGATGGCAGCACTCGGAGAGGTCGCAGCACGGGTAGCACATGATATCAGAAACCCTCTTGTCTCGATTGGTGGATTTGCAAAGAGACTCGAAAAGAATTTAGAAGGAAATCTCAAGGAGTATGCAGAGATAATTGCAAAAGAAGTCGCAGGGCTCGAGAAGATTCTCGGTGAGATTCTTGCCTATGTGAGAGGGGTAAGTCTTGAAAAGCGTGTAGTCAATATTAACTCTCTTGTAGAAGAAGTTATTGCTGTGATGAAGTCCGAGTTTGATGAAAAGCAGATAGTTCTTGTAAGGGATATGAACGCATCCTTTGAGGTATATGCAGACCCAAGCAATGTCAGAGAGGCCCTGCTCAATATCCTATCAAACGCTATTCATGCTATTGAAAGCAATGGCACAATTTCTGTTAAAACATATATTGAGAAAGACTATGCTGTTATAGAAATAAAAGACACAGGTTGTGGCATATCAAATGAAATCCTGCCGTTTATCTTTGACCCATTTTTTACTACGAAGGGTTCTGGGAATACCGGTCTTGGACTTACGATCACACACAAGATTATAGAAAAACATAATGGAAGGATCGAGGTAGAAAGTAAACTTAACGTGGGAAGCACCTTCAGGGTCTTCCTGCCCTTAAAAAGTGAGGAGTGAAATGGGGGAGCAAATGAAGATACTTGTTGTTGATGATGACTTGCATATCCAGAGGCTTTATAAGGAAGAGCTCATTGAGGAGGGTTATGAAGTTGTTGTTGCAGCTAATGGATCTGAGGCAATGGAGATGTTTGAGAACGAAAATCCTGACCTTGTAACGCTCGATATCCGATTGCCTGATGTAGATGGTATCCATCTCCTGAGACAGATGAAGGAGAAGAGACCGAAGTTGCCCATTATTATGTCCACGGCTTATGATTACAGGGATGATTTTTCTGTATGGGCATCAGAGGCTTACATTGTCAAGTCCTCAGACCTCGCTGAACTGAAGTCCATGATAAAAAGGTTGCTCAGCTAAGAATAATGTCCCGAGAGATCTATCTTGAAGGCACACCTTTAGATGAAGCACTGGCAAAGTGGCTGAGAAAGCTTGAAGCTGAGGGAGTTGGAAGACCTTTTTCAGGCGAGACGATTCAGGTTAAGGATTCTCTCGGAAGGATTACAGCAGAGGCAGTTATCGCAAAAATCTCTTCTCCCTTCTACCACTCATCGGCAATGGATGGTTATGCCGTCAGGTTTGCCGATACCTTTGGTGCTTCAGAGACAAGTCCCAAAAGACTCAGCATAGGTAAACAGGCGATCTATGTTGATACAGGTGATCCCATGCCTGATGGGTTCAATGCAGTGATAATGATAGAAGATGTAAATATAATCAGCAATCAGCAATCAGCAAGCAGCAGTCTTACTGAGTATATAGAGATCATTGCGCCTGCGACACCTTGGCAGAATGTGAGGGTAATTGGTGAGGACATCGTGGCAACAGAGTTAATACTCCCTGAAAATTACAGGATAAGACCTGTTGATATCGGTGCAATGCTTGCCGGTGGGCATACAGAGGTGGTGGTGAGAAGGAAGCCAAGGGTAGTCATTATACCTACGGGAACAGAGATTGTAGAGCCAGGTACTGAACTGAAGAAGGGTGATATTATCGAATACAACTCGAGAATTCTGAGTGGCCTTGTCTCTGAATGGGGCGGAGAACCAGTAAGGTTCAGGATAGTACCTGACAGGTTTGATGAAATCAAGGAGTCAATACTCAATGCCCTCGATATGGGAGATTTGGTTGTTGTCAATGCCGGTGCATCTGCAGGCTCCGAGGACTTTACTGCAAAAGCTATAAGAGAGCTTGGAGAAGTAATACTTCACGGGGTTAATATTAAACCTGGCAAACCTGTCATCCTCGGATGGGTAAAGGGTAAGCCTGTGCTTGGAATCCCTGGTTATCCTGTATCTGCGTACCTAACATTTCAGTTGTTTGCGAAGCCTCTTATCTACAGATGGCAAGGTCTTGAGGTTGAAGAACCTGCAATGATCAGGGCAAAGATTTCGAGACAGGTTGCATCTACTCTCGGTCATGAAGAATTCCTGAGAGTAAAATTAGGAAAAGTGGGAAATAATTTCATAGCAACCCCTGTTAGCCGCGGTGCGGGAGTGCTTATGTCTCTGGTGCGCGCTGATGGCTTTGTCAGGATACCTGCCATGTCTGAGGGTATCGGAGCAGGAACAGAGGTGGATGTAGAACTCATAAGAACTCAAGCTGATATTGAAAATACGATTGTCTGCATCGGGAGTCATGATAATGCTCTGGATCTGCTTGCCAATGTCTTGAAGAAGAGGTATCCGAGATTGTCCCTTTCTTCAGCCCATGTGGGCTCAATGGGTGGCCTGATGGCATTAAAGAGGGGTGAAGCACATCTCGCAGGAACGCATCTCCTTGATGAGGAGACAGGGGAGTACAATGTGCCATTTATCAAAAGACTCCTTCCTGATAAAAAGATTATTCTCATAAATCTTGTCTATAGGGAGCAAGGCCTACTTGTGCTCAAAGGCAATCCAAAAAACATAAAGGGGTTCGAAGATTTAACAAGAGATGATGTCATTTTTGTGAATAGACAGGCAGGCGCAGGAACGAGGCTTCTTACAGACAAATGCTTACAGGAGCTTGGTATAAACCCAAAAGAAGTCAATGGGTATGAGAGGGAGGAGTATACCCATATGGGTGTAGCATCTGCAGTGCTCACCGGGGTTGCAGACACAGGCCTTGCGATTCTTGCATCTGCTGTGGCACTAGGGCTTGATTTTATCCCTGTTGCAAAAGAACGATATGACCTTGCCATACCTCATGAGTTCATCCAGACCGAGATGCTCCAGTATCTCATGAAGATTATAAGGGAAGATGAAGAATTCAAAGGGATGGTGGTAAGGCTTGGGGGATATGATATATCAGACATGGGGAAAGCGATGTATGCGATGGATTAAAGCCTTTATCCTCCTTCTATGGTATCTTCTCCGATAACTCTCTTTGCTCCTATGAATCTCTTGATATAGAAAGGTTCCATGAGGTTATTGATCGTAACCTTCTTTTCTCGTGAAGATGCATGAATAAAAAGGTTATCTCCGAGGTAGATCCCTACATGGGAAGGAAAAGGGGCATATGTCCTGAAGAATACAAGGTCGCCGATGGATAGCTCTCCACTGTCAACAGGCTTGCCTTCATGGAATTGCTCTCTTGCTGAGCGTGGTAGGTTGATTCCGATCGTACCATAAACCTTCTGGACAAATGCTGAGCAGTCAATGCCGAGGAGACTGTTGCCACCAAATCGGTAAGGGATGTTGATTAACTTTTTTGCAAAAAGGGTGAGCTTATCCTGCAGCCCGAGTTCCTCAGATTCGGAGACCTCCTTTATTTCCTTCTCTATCTGTGCCTGTGAAAGTATTGCCTCATAGTTTGTTATTTCATCCTGCTCTTCCTGGGGATCAAGAAAGAGTTTCTGACCTGGCTTTAAAAGGTCTGTTTCAAGACCATTGATGTCTTTCAGTTCATCCATATCAATCTCAAATTTTTTTGCAATCTTATGTATGTTATCGCCTTTTTGTACAGTATAAGTCCTCTGTCCTATCCGTTTGACAAGGAGTTGCTGTCCGGGTTTTAGTTTTGTTGATTTGAGAGCATTGATGTCTCTGATTTCAGTGACAGGGATTGAAAACTTTTTCGATAGAGCTAACAGAGTGTCACCTTTTTTTACGGTATAACGATAAGGCTCATCTTTAGATTTATGAACTTGTGCCTTATCTCCGGTATCTGGCTTTGACGGATTACGCTTAACGTTTGATGTGTGGTGAGTTGTGTCTTGTTTTTTGTCTTCTGTCGGAATAACTATTTCTGTCCCTGGTTTAATACGAGGTGATACAAATTTGTTTTTGTTCTTTATATCATTGATTGTAACCTTGAATTTTTTCGAAATCTTGTATAGACTGTCCCCTTTTTTAACGACATATGTTGTGTCTGCAAAAGTATAAGCTGGAAGGAAAAGAGAAAATAGCAAGAGCAAGATAAAAATATAAAATCTCCTCATAATAACCTCCTAAAATCAGGCTGCTTCTTCCCTTATGAGGTCTTTAAGGGTCGGCAGCTCTGTAAGGTCTTTTAAACCAAAATATTGCAGAAATTCTCTCGTCGTCCCATAGAGAAAGGGCCTGCCAGGCGCCTCTTTACGACCAATTACCTTTATCAATCTCTTTTCGAGGAGGGTCCTGATGGCACTGTCTGAATTGACACCTCTCAACTGCTCAATCTCGGCCTTAATTATGGGTTGTTTGTATGCAATTATGGAGAGGGTTTCAAGAGCAGGCATTGAAAGTTTGCTTGATAGCTGAGTACTTTTGAATTTCTTTACCCACTCAGAATACTCAGGATTTGTTACCATCTGGTAACCGTTCGCTATCTCAGCTATGAATAACCCCCCGTTTTGTTCCCTGTACTGCAGAATGAGTTCGTCCATAAGCCTTTTTATTTCGAGCTCAGGGAGGTCAATAACATCCCTTATGGTAGAAAGGGTTATTGGTTCCCCTGAAAGAAAAAGGAGAACCTCCAGGACTGATCTCTTTTCTCTGTCTTCCATAAAGGCCGCCCAAGTATACCAGATAAAGAAGGAGAATTCAATTTTTTTCTTTAGTGATTTCATTTGGTACTTAGTAACGCAAATATACTTCATTTTCTTTAAAAATGTTCTCCCCTTTCTGTAATCCTCCTCACAATTTTTAAGAGCCTTTTTCCTCTTCTATGATTTCTCTGGTCCGCTGCTTAATGCTTTTTCTCTCGTATCCTTTTTTGCCCTTTTCAGTTATAACAGGGTGGCTACGGAGTTTTAAGACTGCCTCGATAGGAAGCCGGGGCTTTGGTTTCTTCTTTTTTCGTGTTTTTTTCACCAAGATAAATATACTTAAAATTTAGGAAAATGAAAAGATAAACGCTATACATGGATACAAGGAAGGATGGGACTTTTATGTTTTTTTCAGAGAAGTGTCCTTCAGAGAACTATGGTATCATTAATTCTGAAATGGTAAATTTGGAAATTGGAAGGATTACCTGATAAGGTATAACACCTTATTCTCGAAAAAGAGGAGGCAAATAAAATAGGTAGGGATAAAGCAGGAGTCGCCTTTGCTGATAATCAAAATTCCTTTGAAGCGGGTAAACGAGCAGCGGCGTAAGCTTAATAAAGGAGTAAATAAAGATTAAAGAAGAAGATACAATCTCAGAACTCCGAAAGGAACAGGCATACCTCTCTGTCCAGTTAGAAGAAGCCACTAAAGAGTTGGCAAGGCTTGACTTGTTAAATTTAACTTTGACCCAGCAAAAGAGGCAAACAGTTGCCGCTTTAAAATTTATCAAAATCATGCTGGAGAAAATTGAGAAAGCCTTTTCCGTAGATGACCTGTACTTTAATGTTGTAAAAGCCTTAACCAGCGACCTGTTTATGGATTCTTCTGTTCTGTTAAGGATCAATTTTAAACCCAGGAAAATTTCTTTATTAGCTTCGGCAGGATTTCCAGAAAAGCTTAAATGTCTTAAACTGGATGAAAATATTTCAAAACAAGAAATACTAAAGCCGACATTTGCAAATAGTAAGTCGACTCTTCACTCATTTCATACATTTGTCATAAACAGTTTTAAATTCCCTTATTTTGTCTGGCATCCCATTGCAGATGAAGAAGATGACACGATAGTTTTGTTTGTCGGGAACAGGATTGAGGATCCGATATCAAAACAGCCTTTTTCTGAAGTAAGCCTTGAAACCTTTGGAGCTATATCTTCGGTGATTTTATTAAGGAGAGACAATATTGTCAAAACTCAGGAAATGCTCAGGAGGAAGGAGGAGAGGATTGATTTCTTGGCGGAAATCTCGAAAACCTCTCCAATTTCTGTCATTGCCACAGATGTCAATGCAAGAGTAACGTATTGCAACCAGGCTGCAGAGAAATTATACGGTTATAAAGCAGAAGAGCTGATAGGGAAAGATCCGGGCATGTTAAACGCTGAACATAACGCAGACGAAATCCAGAAGGGAATTAAAGATGCGGTCAGGCAGGGAAGGATTTGGAGGGGGGAATTACTGAATAAAAAGAAAAATGGTGATCTATTTTATATGCATGCTTCGGTTTATCCTGTATTAGACAAGGATGGGAATTTTATAGCCTTTGTTGGTTTTCAAGAAGACATCACCGAGCGGAAGCGTGCTGAAGATGAGAGGAAACGACTCCTCGAGCAGGTGCGTGAAAGTCAAGAACAACTGCAAAGTCTTTCACGCCGACTACTGGAGGTGCAAGATGCTGAACGTTGTGACCTCGCCCGTGAGCTACATGACCAGATCGGCCAGAACCTGACTGCGCTAGGGATAAACCTGAACATCATGCACAGTCAATTTTTAGAACAGTTGGATCAGAAAACAACAGCCCGTCTGGAGGACTCAATGAAAATAGTGGAAGAGACGATAGAAAGCATTCGCAATATGTTGGTTGAACTACGCCCACCAGTGCTTGATGACTATGGATTGTTAGTTGCTCTCCGCTGGTATAGCGAGCGATTCTCCGAGCGTGCCAGGATATCCATTATTCTTCAAGGAGAAGAATCTATTTCGCGTCTGCCACCTGCTGTTGAGATGGCCCTCTTTCGCATTTTTCAGGAAGCATTAACGAACGTGGCTAAGCATGCTCGGGCAAGTCAGGTGAACGTAACTCTGAGGGAGGTAAACAGGATGGTACAACTTACCATTTCCGATGACGGCGTTGGTTTTGATTCTACAGGCAGGCGATTAAAAGAAAAGCCAGGATGGGGGCTGATTACTATAGGGGAGCGAGCGAAAGCGCTGGGTGGATATCTATGTGTAGAATCTGCTCCTGGTAAAGGGACTCAGGTTATCGTTAAAGTGCCAAGATAATCCAATGTCCATAAGGGTATTCATTGCCGATGATCACGCTGTAGTCCGCGACTGTCTACGATTCCTCCTCGAAGCACAAGCCGATATGACAGTGGTTGGAGATGTTGCAGATGGACGACAGGCAGTTTATCAGGTGCGAAAGCTGTGCCCTGATGTTGTTGTCATGGATGTTGCCATGCCCGGACTGAATGGCATCGAGGCCACACGCCAGATTCGACAGTTCTGTCCCTCATCACAAGTTGTCATCCTCTCCATGTACGCAACTTCAGAACATATTTTTCATGCTTTGCAAGCTGGAGCACTTGGCTACCTGCTAAAGGAATCGGCTGCAGTAGAAGTAGTTAATGCTGTCCGTGCTGTATATACTGGACACCGCTACCTGTGCCATAAAATTGACGATGTTAAGATCGACAGTTATATACACCAGCGTCAGATTACTGGGGCAAAGAGTCCCCTTGAGAGTCTCAGCCCTCGCGAACGTGAAGTGTTACAGCTTGTCGTAGAGGGTAAATCGAGTGCAGAGATTGCTGATATCCTCTACCTTTCCTCCAAAACTGTTGAAACCTATCGCAGTCGGTTGATGCAAAAGCTGGACATCAAAGACATTCCCAGTCTTGTCAAGTTTGCCATCCAGCATGGTTTGACCAGGCCAGAGTAAAAACCACTTTCATCATAGTCAAACTCTCCTGACAGACAAATAACCAGCAATTGTTTTATATAAAACAGTCACGGATATAGAAAATGCAAGCTGATTGATGAATTAATGAATAAGGGAGGAAAGATGTGGAGGATTTAAAGGAAGTTGAAATCCTTTTGGTTGAGGACAATCCGAATGATATTGAGCTCACACTTAGGGCGCTGGGTAAATACAACCTTGCTAACAAGGTGCATGTCGTGACTGATGGGTCAGAAGCATTGGAGTATCTTTTCGGCACTGGCACCTATGCGGGAAGGGTCACCAATGGCAAACCAAAGCTGATACTCCTTGATTTGAAACTTCCCAAGGTGGATGGCTTAGAGGTTCTCCGGAGAATTAAGGCAGATGAAAGAACAAAGGCAATTCCTGTTGTTGTATTGACGTCTTCAAAATCAGAGAGAGACAGAGTAGAAAGTTATAAGCTCGATGTGAATAGTTACATCGTCAAACCGGTAGAGTTTGATAAATTTATTGATGCGGTTTCAGGACTCAGTTTCTACTGGCTGTTGCTGAATAAACAACGGCGGTAGAAGAATGGGGGAAAAACATCTTCGCATTCTCATTCTGGAAGACGTGCCCACCGATGCCGAGTTGATAGAGTATGAACTGCGCAAGGGAGGGATAGCATTCTCCTCGAGACGTGTGCAGACAAAAGAAGACTTCATGAAAGAACTTAAGTACTTTTTACCTGATATCATTCTTGCAGACTACAAACTACCTTCCTTCGATGGCCTTTCCGCATTGGAGATAGCAAAGGAACAGTGTCCAGCTGTACCCTTCATCTTTGTCTCCGGGGCAATCGGAGAAGACTTTGCAATTGAAACAATTAAGAAGGGTGCAACAGACTATGTTCTTAAAGATCGGCTATCACGCCTTGTGCGGGCAATAAATCGGGCATTACGTGAAGCTGAAGAAAAAAACTATGAAATTCATCTCACACGCGTTCTGCTCGATGCCATGGACAGTGGTATTTCTGAGAAACGTGGACATTCAAAGAGGATTGCAGAATACAGCCTTTTAATAGCTTACGCAATAAATATGAGTGAAGATAAAAAGAGGAGATTATATTATGCCTCTCTGCTCCATGATATTGGGTTTTTGAAGATACGCATACAAGATGTAATATCCAGAGAAGAGTTTAAAATGCATCCCCAGCTTGCTTATGAAATGTTACGGCAGATACATTTTTATGCTGATATTGCCCCGATTGTTTTACACCACCATGAGCGATATGATGGCAAAGGATACCCCTCAGGGCTGAAGGGCGAAGACATTCCACTGGAGTCGAGGATAATTGCTATTGCAGAGGCATTTGATGCTATGGTTAGCAAAGATTCATATAAATATGTTGGAAAGGTGATTAATGATGATGTAATGCCTTCTGTCTGTGAATTTGGCCATGCAATAGAAGAACTTAAAAACAATGCAGGGACGCAGTTTGACCCTCAACTTGTTGAGAAGTTTGCCAATACCGTAACTCCTGAGTGCACTTTCCCTTTGCAAATAATTCAGAAAGTAAGATAAAATTTCTACCACCAAAACTAATCTAAGAAAAGATGAAAGATGGGAAAATAAGGATAGGCGTTTATATATGTGAATGCGGTCCTAATATTAAAGAGGCTCTAGACGTCAACGAGATAGCAGAGTTTTCCCAGGGTCTTGAGAATGTAGTTTTGACCAAGCTTTTTCCTCTCTTATGTTCAGAAGAAGGCAAAACACTTATTGAAGAGGATATTAAGAAATACCATTTAACGAATGTAGTTCTTGCCACTTGTTCACCCAAGGAACATGAGATTACTTTTCGAAAAGTTCTCCGTAATGCAGGCATCAACCCATTTCTGTTGCAGATTGCAAATATAAGAGAACAATGTGCCTGGGTAGTTAAAGATAAGGCTTTGGCAACTCAGAAAGCCAGGTCAATGATTGCTGCGGCAGTAAAAAGGGTTGCGTTTCATGAACCTCTTGAAATTAAGGAGATACAATGTCAGTCGGATGTTCTTGTCGTTGGTGCGGGTGTGGCTGGAATTAGTGCAGCTCTCTCCCTTGCACAGAAAAATAGGAAGGTTTATCTTGTCGAAAAACTGCCATGTATTGGGGGCAAGGCGGCAAGATATGAAAAGATTTTTCCACATTTGGAGTGTGCCTCGTGTGTGCTTGATCCTCTTTTAGATGAGGTTTTACATAATGAGCATATAGAACTGATAACATTCAGCGAAGTAGAAGAAGTACTTGGATTTTACGGTAATTTTATCGTTAAGGTCAAAGAGAAAGCTCGATTTATAAACAGCAGCACCTGTCTTGGCTGTGGGGCATGTTTTGAGGTCTGCCCTGTTATGGTTAAAAATGAATATAATGAGGGGCTTGATGATCGGAAGGCCATTTATATCCCTTATCCCGGTGCTCTCCCTCATGTAGCGGTTATAGATAAGGAGCATTGTTTACATCTGCGGGGAAAAGAGTGTAATGCATGCCAGGATGCCTGTCCATTTGGTTCTATTCATTATGAAGAGACTGATCAAATCCAGGAATTGAAAGTTGGTGCAATCGTTTTAGCTACAGGATTTGATGTATTCGATCCTAAAAAAGTATCCCAATATGGATACGGTAAAATCGAAGATGTATATACCAGTCTTGAATTTGAAAGATTATTAAATTCAACGGGTCCAACTGAAGGAAAGATTTTATTAAAAAACGGCCAGCCTCCAAAAAGGATTGCCCTCATTCATTGTGTAGGTTCCAGGACCAGGAAGTATAATGAATACTGTTCTTCGGTATGCTGTATGTATTCGTTGAAGTTTTCCTCTCTGGTCAAGGAACAATTATCCGATAGTTCGATCACCGAGTTCTACTCTGATTTTTGCCTTCCCGGCAGAGAATCTCAAAGTTTCTTTAATAAGCTGGCAGATAAAAAAGGAGTGGATTTTGTTCAAGTAAAAAATATTGATTCAATAGAGCTAAGCCAAAAGAACGGCACGATTTTGATTAAATATGAAGATATTAATGGCAAGATAAAAGAACCCTCTTTCGATTTAGTAATTTTATCTGTTGCTCTTGAGGCAGCAAGGGATGCCGGAGAAGTAGCCGAGATTTTTGGTATCTCACTAGGTAAAGACGGATTTTTTCTTGAGGAACATACAAATGTAGCACCCGTCTCGACTTCCGTAGGAGGAATATTTATTGCTGGATGTGCACATGGACCAAAAGATATTCAAGGTGCAGTAGCAGAAGGTCATGCTGCAGCAGGCAAAATACTTTCCATACTTATACCCGGGGAGAAGTTCTCGCTTGAGCCCTTAACTGCCGAGGCTGATGAAGATCTCTGCTCAGGGTGTAAGACATGCATCAGTCTGTGTCCTTACAAAGCTATAACCTATAATCCCCCCTCACCCCCCTTTAGAAAAGGGGGGCGGGGGGGATTTTTAGATGAAAAGGTGAAGGTAGCTAAAATTAATGAAGTCTTATGTAGAGGTTGTGGTATTTGTGTGGCTGCCTGTCCAAGCGCAGCAATTAAGGCCAGGAATTTTACTGATAAACAGATTGTGGCTGAGATAAATGGGTTGTTACAAGACAAATAAGCGCAACCCATAAACTAAGTACAACCATAAACAGGGAAAGGCTATCTCACTCCGCCAAAGGCGGATTATAATAGATAACCAGCTTGAGGTTAAAAGTTGAAAGTTAAAAGTGAAAAAATATGTCATTTTAAACTCTTACTAATAAGGTCATAAGTATGAAGACATTGATTGTAAAATCCCTCCTATCCTCCCTTTGCCAAAGGGAGGGAATATACCCCTCTTTGGCAAAGAGGGGCGTGGGGAGATTTTTTAATAATGATGCTTTACTTATGCACTTATTAATAACTCATGACTCTAAACTCGTAACTTTTATAGGGAGTCGTATAAAAATTCTTCCCCAGCCTTCTCACTTTTTCCATGTAGCTTATTTTGCGTCTCCAGATTATCGAGAATGAATCGTTTTGAACCAAAAATCATAGCCTTTCTTTGTAACTGGTGTTCTTATGAATGTGCAGACTCTGTGGGTAGGGCACAAAAGGAGTATCCCTCAAACCTGAGGATTGTCCGAGTTATGTGCAGCGGGAGAGTTGATCCTCAGTTTATGATTAAGGCTTTCAAGGAGGATGCTGAGGGAGTGATGATTTTAGGCTGCCATCCTGGTGAGTGTCATTACAAAGAAGGGAATTATCAAGCCCTTAGAAGATATATCCTCTTAAAGAAGATGCTTGCGCAATTTGGCATCGAGGGAGAAAGATTGAGGTTACATTGGGTTTCTGCGAGTGAAGGTGATAAGTTTGTTAATATTGTTTCGGAAATGGTCAGGGATTTGAGGGAACTCGGTCCTTTATCATTAAGAGACAGAGAGATAAATGGAAAGACCTAAGATTGCACTCTACTGGTGTTCAAGCTGTGGAGGCTGTGAAGAATCAGTCCTGGATATGTCCGAGAATATATTAAGAATAATAGAATTAGCTGATATAGTTTTTTGGCCTGTGGCTTTAGACATTAAATATAAAGAGGTCGAAGGGATGCAAGATGGCGAAATTGCTGCATGTCTGATAAATGGGTCAATCAGGATGGATGAACATGAGTATATGGCAAAACTGCTAAGAAGGAAGTCGAAGATAGTTATCGCCCATGGCTCCTGTGCATGTATTGGTGGGATATACGGACTATCTAATTTTTATAAGAGAGAAGAGTGTTTAAATAGAGCTTATAAAGAGGTTCCCAGCGTGAAAAATCCTGAAGGAATACTGCCTCAGGCTCAATCAAAGGATGGTGAATGTGAAATAGGGCTGTCAGAATTTCATGATTTAGTAAAACCATTAAATCATGTAATTGAAGTAGATTATTATATCCCTGGATGCCCTCCCAACCCCGAATATATTTTTGAGGCTATACTGTCAGTTTTACAAAATAGAACTCTATCTAAAGAAAGTGTTTTTGCAGATCAAAAGGCCCTTTGTGCCACCTGTTCAAGAAGAGACACAAAACCAGAGAAAGCGGTTATTAAAGAGATTAAGAGACTTCATGAATGGCAGTGGGATCCAGGGAAGTGTTTTTTGGCGCAGGATATGATATGTCTTGGGCCTGCAACAAGAGGAGGCTGTGAAGAAAGATGTATAAAGGCAAACATGCCATGCCGGGGCTGCTACGGATCAACAGAAAATGTCATTGACCAAGGTGGAAAGTTTTTATCTTCTTTAGCATCAATAATTGATTCAAAGGATGAGAGGGAAATTGAGAAAATAGCAGACTCCATTTTAGATATGGGAGGATTTTTTTACAGATACTGTCTGCCCTCTTCGTTATTAGAAAAGAAAATAAAAATGTTGAGCTTAGAGGATGCTGACCTCTTTATATCTCTGGGTAAGTATGGAGAGGCGATGGATGTATACAGTAGACTCATCTCTACGGAGCCCAATAACGTTTATGTATTGCAGCGCATTGAGGAACTGAAGACCTTCTTGAAACTCATGGGAAAGGACAGGATAAGTTAATATGAGCCTTCACAGGCAAGGTTTTATATGAATAAAAAGATAACCATAGATCCAATAACAAGGCTTGAAGGCCATGGTAAGATAGACATTTTCCTGGATGACAATGGTGAAGTCTGCAGAGCATATCTGAGTGTGCCTGAATTTAAAGCTTTTGAAAAATTCTGTGAGGGAAGACTTGCTGAAGAGATGCCTGCAATTACACAGAAAATTTGTGGTGTATGTCCAACTGCACATCATACAGCATCAAGTAAAGCGCTGGATGACCTCTTCGATGCAGAACCACCAGAAGCAGCAAAAAAGGTTAGAGAACTGATGTATAACGCATTCATGTTTGAAGACCATCTCCTCCATTTTTATTTTTTGGGCGGACCAGACTTTATTGTTGGGCTGGATGCACCTAAGGAAAAAAGGAACGTCTTCGGCGTAAGAGATACATTAGGAGTTGAGATTGTAAAGAAGGTTATTGATATAAGAAAGAAGGCACGGGAATTGAATGCCATGGTCAGCGGGAGTCCCCTGTATCCTGTTTGCGGCCTTCCAGGAGGTATTTCAAAAGCTTTAACAGAAGAAGACAGGACTCATATAAAGGAATTGACAAAAGATTTTTTAACTTTTGCGGAGTTTACTTTAAAGGTATTTGATGATTTCTTTCTTAAAAATAAAGAGATTTTTGATTTAATGATGAGTGATATCTACTATCACAGGACCTATTATATGGGCATGGTAGATGAAAAAAATAAGGTGAATTATTACGATGGGAAGATCAGAGTTGTTGACCCGGATGGGAGGGAGCTCATAAAATTTGGAGCGAAGGACTATTTACAATATCTCCAGGAACGGGTTGAGCCGTGGAGCTATATGAAAATACTCTATTTAAAAAATATCGGGTGGAAAGGATTTGTTGACGGAATAGACAGCGGAGTCTATAGAGTAGGCCCCCTTGCCCGCTTGAATGCCTCTGAGGGGATGGCTACCCCTTTAGCACAGGCCGCGTATGAAAAAATGTTCAGCATCTTAGGGGGCAAACCTGTTCACAACACATTAGCCTATCATTGGGCAAGACTCATTGAGGTCTTATATGCAGCAGAGAGGATGAATGAGCTTGCCAATGATCCTGAGCTTACCAAACCTCGGGTAAGGAATATTCCTAACGATATCAAGGAAGAAGGTATCGGTGTTTGTGAGGCTCCGAGAGGGATGCTTCTGCATCATTATAAAACCGATAAGAAAGGAATATTACAACAGATAAACCTGCTTGTCGCTACACAGAACAATGCTGCAGCTATCTCTCTATCAATTGAGAAGGCTGCCCGGTTGGTTATTAAGAATGGTAACGTCTCTGAGGGTTTACTCAATATGATAGAAATCGCATTCAGGGCATATGACCCATGCCTTGCCTGCGCTACCCATATCCTTTCGAGGAATATACCTTGCTCTTCAGATTGACAGGACAGTTGTAAAGAACAATTCAGGGGGAAATAATTTTCCACTTCTTGTTTTATAGTGACAATATTTGTCATTATGTCTCTTTTTATCCTCCCCAAAATTTAATTTTATTTTTAAAATCAATAGGTTGCGAATGACGGTTATTGGCATAAAAACTGCAAAATGTTTCTGTGTTTTTAAGAAATGGAATTATATGACACTAAAACAATAAGGAGGAATTGATATGGCAGCAGAATTTTTAGACACCACCGGTCTTAAGTGTCCTCAGCCGATTCTTAAGATAGCAGTTAAGGCTGCAGACATGAAACTGGGAGATATCCTGGAGATACTAGGCGATTGTCCGACCTTTGAGAGGGATGTTCGCGTATGGTGTGAACGACTCAATAAAGTTCTCCTTTCCATAAAGAACGAAGGTGGCTATAAAAAGAGGATACAGATACAGTTTTAAAAGAGGTCAAATTTCTGTTCTCATTGAGGAGGCAAGATGAAAAAGAATGTAAAATGCTGGGAGATTTTTACCTGTAACGAAAAAGAATGCCCAGTATATGAGTTAAAGGTACTCAAGTGCTGGATAATCTCTGGAACTCATTGCCGGCAGGAGATACAGGGAAAGTTCATAGAGAAGATGGAGATGTGCCTTGATTGTGTAGTCTTTGAAGCGAATATGGATGTTATCACAATGAAAGATACTCTCAATATCGTAAACAGGCAATTCAAGGATTTTAGGGAGGCAATTACAGAGAGAGATGAAGAGCTGGAAAGCACCAGCATGGAACTGGCACTTGGGCTATCCGAGGTCTTTGAGGCATTAAATAAAGTTGCCTTTGGAGACCCTCGAGCGAGGATATCAGAAGTCTCTGGGAGTGAGCTGATTGCAAAGCTAAAACAAACCGTTAATAAAACAGCGGAAGGAATCGAGGCTGTCGTGAATCAGTCTCATGAATTTGCTATCGGTCTTGCTGAACATTTTGATGTATTGCACAGGGTTTCGAAAGGTGAGCTCAGTGCCCGAATCTCTGAAAGCTCTCAAGATGAGCTTTTGAAAGCATTAGGGAAAGTGACGAACCATATGATAGAAAGTGTATCCAGAGAAATCACCGAACGTAAGAAGGCGGCGGAGGTGTTACGAGAAAAAGTAGAGCGAGAAGAACTTATCCTCCACTCTCTTCCGATGGCGTTCTATACTGCACAGACCTTTGACAATTTCGGTCGGATATGGGTCAGCGAACAGATTGATCGTATCTCAGGCTTTTCAGCTAATCAATTTGTCGAAGATCAGCATTTCTGGGTATCGAGACTCCTTCCTGAGGACAGTGAGCGGGTATTGGAAGAATATAAAACAATTTACTCCACAGGCACAATCGCCATCGAATATCTCTGGCAGTGCGCTGATGGTACGTATCGCTGGTTCCGTGACCAGGCAGTTCTCATCAGAGATGAGCAAGGCAATCCGAAAGAGGTCATCGGAACATGGAGGGATATTACCGAGCGCAAGCAGGTAGAGGAAGAAATCCGCAAGCTTAACGAAGAACTTGAGCAACGTGTTCTTCAGCGCACCGCACAGCTTGAAGCTGCCAACAAGGAGCTTGAAGCCTTCAGCTATTCTGTTTCCCATGACCTACGTGCACCTCTGCGGGCAATTGACGGATTCTCCCGCATCCTGCTGGAAGAGTATGGCGATAAATATGATGCAGAGGGTAAACGCCTTCTGAATATTATTCGGAGCAACACGCAGAAAATGGGGAAACTGATTGATGATCTTCTTGCCCTCTCGCGGTTAGGTCGCAAAGAGATTGAGGTATTGGATATTGATGCGGATGAACTAGTAAAGGGGCTGTTCGATGAACTCGGGCTAGATAGCCAGAAGAGAAAGGTACACTTTAACATTAAGCCACTTCCCCCTGCTCGTGGTGATCTGGGAATGATTCATCAGGTCTTTGCTAATCTCCTGCTCAATGCCATAAAGTTTACAACACCCAAAGAGACAGCAGTGGTTGAAGTCGGCGGATACACTGAGGATTCAACGAGTGTTTACTATGTTAAAGACAACGGAGTGGGGTTTGATATGCAGTATGCAAATAAATTGTTCGGTGTTTTTCAACGATTGCATACGGAGGAGTTTGAGGGAACGGGCATTGGGCTCGCCATAGTGCAGCGTATCCTTAACCGACACGGTGGAAGGATAT
>CAZLFE010000042.1:0-18269 GCA_964558725.1 uncultured Nitrospiraceae bacterium
CCTTCTTGCCTATCAATCAGGGTGAATACCTTTACTATCTCGAGACCTCCTTCTAATGCCCTCTTAATTGCCTCGATGGTTGATTTGCCTGTTGTTATCACATCATCAACAATTACTACCCTGTCGCCTTTCTTAACATTTCCCTCAATCCATTGCATTGTGCCATGAGACTTAGGTGTCTTTCGGACTACGAATGCCTCTACAGGCTTCTCTTTCAGATGGGATGTATATGCTACTGCATAAGCTATCGGGTCAGCACCGAGGGTAAGTCCTCCAATACCCTTTATGCCCAGATCTTTTATCCGTTCAAAGAGAAGATTTCCTATGAGGTACATTCCTTCAGGATGAAGGGCCACGGTCTTGCAGTTGAAATAATAGTTGCTCATCTTCCCTGATACGAGCTTAAAAATAGGTTCTTCACTATATTTAAAGGCCTTCTCGAGGATGAGTTCTAATAATCGCTTTTTCAGAATAGATGACATGATACAAGCCTCCCTTTTGCCTCTCTTAATTGCGGTACAATTTTATCACAAGGATCAAACCTCTTGGGACACCTCGGATGAAAAGGGCAACCAGGAGGAATATCCATTGGACTCGGTACCTCACCCTGTATTATGCGTGATGCATAGTGCGTAATGCGTGTTGCATGATGCATATAGTCTGATGTGGGAATAACAGGGGCTGATGAGAGAAGCATCTCTGTATAAGGATGAAAAGGCTCCCTGAAGAGATCCTCTGTACTCGCATACTCCACAATCTTTCCAAGATACATAACCCCTATGTTATCACTAAAATAATGAACTACCTTAAGGTCGTGGCTTATAAAGAGAAAGGAGAGTTTATATTCTCTTTTTAATTCCTGGAGGAGATTCAATATCTGGGCCTGTATCGAGACATCAAGGGCTGAAAGGGGTTCGTCAGCAACGATTACCCTCGGAGAAACAGCAAGAGCCCTTGCTATACATACTCTCTGCCTCTGCCCTCCGCTTAATTCATGGGGATAACGATACAGTATATCAGTACCAAGATTCACTTTGTTAAGGAGATCAACCACCTTATCTTTTAACCTATTTCTCTCGACAACCCTGTGAATCTTGAGAGGTTCTGAGATTGTGTCCATTATTCTCTTCCTGGGATTCAGTGATGCAAAGGGGTCCTGAAATATGATCTGAACTGATTTCCGGAATGCCTTCATAGTGCCACCATTAAGCCCGAAGATATTCATCCCCTGGAAAAGGACCTCACCAGAAGTGGGTGGTATGAGCCCCAATACAAGCCTTGCAACCGTTGACTTACCACAACCGCTCTCACCAACAAGGGCGAGGATCTTATCCTCACCGAGAGAAAAGTTAACGCCATCTACAGCTTTGACAAGTAAAGGTTTCGTCATTAACCCCTTTTTAACAGAGAAATATTTCCTGAGAGCGTTAACCTTCAGGATTGCCACCTTATCTCCTCTGCCCTGATACATCTGACCAAATGAAGTGATGAGTTAGTAATACCCCCACTCTCCCCTTTAACCCCCCTGTATCCCCCCTTACTAAGGAGGGAATTAAAGGAGGGTGATTGTATTGGTCTTAACTCTGGTTCTCTTTCACTGCATTCAGGTATTGCAAACCTGCACCTGTCTGAAAACTTACACCCTGGTGGAAGTTTATATGGTTCTGGTACAAAGCCTGGGATGGGCATCAAGGGAATGCCTTTTTCTTTTGGGAGAGATTCCAGCAGTCCGATAGTATACGGGTGTCTCGGGTTATGAAACAACTCCTTCACATCCACAAGTTCCATCAATCTCCCGGCATACATGATGGCTACTCTCTGAGCATTCTCTGCAATAGTGCCGAGGTCATGGGTTATAAGAAGAACTGCCATCTTCATCTCTTCCCTGAGTCTCTGGAGGAGATCAAGTATTTGAGCCTGTATCGTGACATCGAGGGCTGTTGTAGGCTCATCTGCGATAAGCAAAAATGGTTTGCATGCTATTGCCATAGCTATCATGACCCTCTGCCTCATCCCCCCTGACATCTGGTGCGGATATTCCTTAATCCTTATCTCAGGAGACGGGATTTTAACAGCCTTAAAGAGTTCAATAGTACGAGCCATTGCCTCCTTTTTTGTAGCTCCCAAATGGGTTGTAAGAACCTCTGCAACCTGATAACCGACAGTAAGCACCGGATTAAGTGATGTCATCGGCTCCTGGAATACCATCGAAAGTTCTTTTCCTCTCAGCTTCCTCATTGATTCCTTGTCAAGGGTTAAGAGATTGCTACCTTTAAAGATAATTTCACCTACTGCAAAGGCGTTCTGCGGAAGAATTCCCATAATAGATAAAGCAGTCAAGGACTTTCCGCATCCGCTCTCTCCAACAAGACCAAAGACTTCGGCCTCCCTAATCTCGAAACTGAGACCGCAGACAACCTTTATTGAGCCTGTCGGTGACTTAAAAGAAATATTGAGATCCCTTATATCAAGGAGGGACACTCTTTAAAACCTCCGCATAGAAAGCCTTTCCTGAGAATATCTGCCTATCTCGTTGTCTGGAGCTATCTTCACCTGAAGAGAGTATTCCCTGTAAGAAGACCTGAGGTCATTTACATTTTCATAACATATTCCGAGATACCCATGAACTTCCGGGTGTTTAGGTATGGCCTCAGCAACAATGGTCAGGTGTTTGACCGCATCCCTGAATCTTTTCTCTCCCATATAACTCCTTCCAAGAATAAAATGGGAGCCGTAATGTCCTGGAAAAAGCTCAAGACTCACACTCATATAATGTATGGCCTTTCCAAAGTCCTCCCTGAGAAAATAAACCATTCCAAGCCCATACAGAGAAGGTTGATATTCATTGTCGATAGCAAGTGCTCTGTTAAACATCTCTTCTGCTTCTGAATATTTTTTCTCTTTAACTTTTATATTTCCCCCTAGATTGAAAAAGGGAGCCTGCCTGTTGTGCAGTTCCATAGCCCTGTTGAGTTTCTCTTTCGCCTCATCAATCTTATTCTTTTTGAATGCCCTTACTGCTTCATCATAAAAGATATAAGCCTTGTTTACCTCCCTTATTCCTTCAAGCCTCAATTTGAATGTCTCCGTCCCTTTTCCATCACCAACAATAATATAAGGCGGAAGCTCCCTGATCATCTCCTCAATCTCTTCCTTTCTTACCTCAGACCTCGGATGGGTTGAGAGTATCTCATCGAGGAACGTTTCTTCCTGCCTTTCCTTTCCCAATCTTTTCATAAACTCATTGATAGCAATATCAAGCTGTCTGTGGGCATTCAACGCCTCTCTCGGATCATATCCGAGTCTTGCCATATACTTCACACCGAGTCTGTCTGCCTGAAGTTCCTGGTTTCTGTCATACTTAAGGAGAAGGAGGCTGCTCCCTAAGGCACCGAGAGATAAGAGGGCATCGCTGCTCTTCTGCCCCTGAAGGAAGATCGATCCAGTAAGGATTCCTGCACTCTGAACCTGGCTGAGAGAAAGCCTCTTTGCCGTATGCCGTGCCATGACATGCCCTGCCTCATGCCCCAAAACAGAAACAAACTGGGCCTCATTCTGGAGTTCTATGAGGAGTCCTCTCGTGATAGCAATATAACCAGGTATGGCAAAGGCATTTGGAAGAGAGGTATTCTGTACTGCAAACTTCAGGGGAATATTAGGCCTTTCTGAAACATCCCATACCCTTTTAACAAGATTGTTGAGATAACTTTCGAGTTCGGCATCCCTGTATTTACCGCCATATGCCCAGTTCAGGTTGGGAGCTTCTTCCCTGCCAAGGGCAAACTCCTGCTCTTCACTCACGAGCATGAATTCCTTTTCACCTGTAACAGGATTAATTGCACAGGAGAATGACAAAAAGACAATAAGAACTATCGATATTTTCAGAATATGGAGCCAGTATTGAGCACCAACTTTAGTTTGGTGCATTTCTGCTCTTTGTTCTCTGCTTTTTACTCTTTGCTTCCTTGCTATCCGTAACTTGTTGTTCACACTTTCTCACCTCATTTGAGTACCGTCTTCAATTTAAACCCGTAGTCCGCATATTCATCTGCCTTCTTTATCAAAAGCCATTCCTTATCTCTACCCGACATCTTCGCAAGGGCGAAAGCTCCCTTGAGTTTTTTACCATAAAATATGATGGTAAACCTCTCCCTTTCAAGATTCCCCTCTTTTATCTCAAACATTCCTTTATCCCATATCACCACTGTTCCTGCACCGTACATGCCCTTGGGTATTACCCCTTCAAAGTTTCCATACTCAAGAGGATGGTCTTCAACCATAATGGCGAGACGTTTGTCTTTTGGGTTCATGGATGGTCCTTTTGGAATAGCCCATGATTTCAATACCCCCTCCATCTCGAGTCGAAGATCAAAATGGAGCCTCTTTGCATGGTGCTCATGGATAACAAAGAAGAGCTTTGATTTCATCTCTTTCCCAGCAGATTTTTCCAGATCTTTACACCCGCTTATGCTTCTAGTTCGGTAAGGACCGAAAATAGCTCTCGTATGGCATCCCTACCAGGAACTTCCTTTTTAACCCTAATAGTTGAAAATAGTATACCTCAAAATTCATCTTCTATTTCTAAACCCTTTTTATCAGGGAGGTTGCCTAAAGACTTGCAGTGCTAATCTGGCCTTTTAATGTAGCAATATAAAGCTTAATTTTTCAGTAAGGAATAGTTATAATAGCAATCATGATTTTTAGGTCCTTATTAAGGAGGATTTTCTAAATGGACCCTCAGCTCCTTGAAAAGAAATTTTTGATCCTCCAAGAAATTTCCCATCTCATTACAGCAACAACCGATATCAATGCCTTAGCAAATTTTTTACTCGATCGTGCAATAGATTACACCAATGCTGAAAAGGGCTCTCTGATGTTAATCAATGAAAGGGGTGAATTATATATTCTTGCTGCCAGGGGTTTCGACATGCAATTCATTGAGACTTACAGGATCAAGCTAGGTGAGGGAATCGCGGGTATAGTTGCCCAAAATCGCACCCCATTTCTTGTTGAGGATATCGACGGTGACGAACGGTTTAAACAGAAAAAGAGAGATCGTTATAAGACGAAGTCCTTTATTTCATGCCCTCTTATAAGCAGAGATAGGACACTTGGTGTAATCAATATTAATGACAAGAAAGATGGCACACCTTTTAGAGAGGATGAGTTTAACCTTTTAAAAGTCATCGCAGATCAGGCTGCTATCGCCCTCGAAAATGCCTTTCTCATGAATCAATTACGGGAAAAGGCTGCTGAGCTAGAGGAAATAAACAGAAAACTCATAGAAACCGATGTGGATAAGACCGAATTCATCACTCAGATTTCCCACGAACTTCGTTCTCCCCTCAATTCAATCAAAGGAGCCATCTATTACCTGCAACAGTCAGAGAAGCTTAAAAGAAATAAACAAAAAGAGTTCTATGATATTATCTTAACAGAGACGACAGGTCTCACTTCCATCGTTAATAATCTTCTTGATTTTCTCAGACTTGAAAATGAAGCGATAGTCATTAAAAAATCTTTGATCAATCTCGAAAGCATCCTCAAGGAGGTAGCAAAATCAAAAGGACTAAATTCCATACTCACAAAAAAGAACCTGCTGCTTAAAATAAATATCCAAAAAGGTACATTTAACATTGTGGGCGATAAGATAAGGGTTTCACAATTATTTATTAATCTTATAGAAGGATTATCATACTACCTTGATAGTGGCGATGCCATAGAGATTAACGTTACAGAAGATGATGTTATAAAGGTAGACTTAACTGCTTCCAAAAAGATCCCAGAGGGAGTTTTGTCATTTTTCTTTGATTCAAAATACATCTTTCATGTGGAGCAGTCCGATGAAAAAATAAAACTCTACCTTGCAAAGAAGGTTGCCGAGACTCACGGCTGGGGCTTTGATGCAAAAAATGTGAATAATAACTTTCTTGTTTCTCTCATCATTCCAAAAAGCGCAAAAGAGAGGTTAGAAGCAGCCGTCGGCATAACGATGGACATATTTGTAGAGTTTATATCTGAATTAATGGATCTTAATACATGCTCCTTAATGCTCAGTAATGAGCTTACTGGTGAGCTCACCATAAAAAGTGCAAGGGGACTGAGTGATGACATAGTAAGACGGACAAGGATTAAGGTTGGCGACCAAATAGCAGGCTATGTAGCAGTTGATGGTAGCCCTCTTTTAATAGAGGACATAGAAACTGCCCCTCCCTTTAAAAGGAGAAGCATCTCTCAATATAATACAAAATCTCTCCTTTCTCTACCTTTGAAGATACAAGACAAGGTGGTAGGGGTTTTAAACCTGAACAACAAAAAAAATGCAGACCCTTTCACGAAGAGAGACCTTTATATAGCCTTAGTTTTTGGCGAAAGAATCTCATATTTTCTTGAAAAACTCTACTCGGGGAACTACAAGGAGGAGGACATAAACCAGATCCTTACCTCATTTGACAATCTCTTGGATGCTGTAAAAAGTTATCACAAGAAGAAAAGCATCTTTCCTGAATTGGTATTAAGGATCATGGATAAACTCGGGACAGAAGAAGAGGAGAAGAAGAATGCTCTTTATGCCTCGATGATATACGACCTCGGTCTTGTGCTTATCCATGAAAGCATCTTGCAGAAAAAGGCACTCCTCCCATCTGAACTTCAAGCTCTCAAGACTCATCCTTATAACACAATCGGATTGCTCAGAACCTTTGAATTTTCAGAGGATCTCAAGAAGGCAATCCTACACCATCATGAAAGATATGATGGTAAAGGGTATCCAGAAGGATTAAAGGGGACAGAAATCCCTCTCACCTCAAGGGTCCTCTCTGTAGTGGATTCCTATTGTGCAATGATTACAGAGAAACCATATAGAAAGGCTATTACAAAGGATGAGGCATTATTGGAGATTAAAGCAGGTTCAGGCTCAATCTATGATCCGGAAGTTGTCCAGGCATTTGCGAAAGTATTTCAGGAAGCCTTGGCGTGAAGACAATTGTGCCACGCTTTGCTTTCAATAATGATTGCGAGGGATTATAATAACTCTATATCTTGTGCTCTGAGGTTAAGGTAAAACAGGATTCTGAAAGAATGGCAAAATACGAGATTGAATCAATAAGAACGATACCGCTTTTTGCTTCGTTAACAGATGAAGAATTACACTATGTCGGCAATAAGTTAGTCGTTAAGCGGTTTCAGAAAAACGAAATCATTCTCCAGGAAGAAGACACAAGTGAGTATATGTATATTATCCTGAACGGAAAGGTGAAAGTCATCCAGGCAACAGAAGATGGGAAAGAGATACTTCTTGCCATCCACCAGTCAGGTGATTTTTTCGGAGAAATGTCCTTGATTGATGGCAAAACATCTCCTGCTACAGTCATGGCAACAGAAAATTCTACTGCAGCGATTATTTCCAAAAAGGATTTTTATTCATTAATAGAAACTCAGAGAAAGGTACTCGACAATTTATTGTTGATATTGTGTTCTCGACACCGCGAGTCCTGGGAAAAGATTCAGATGCTCAATTACAAAAATGCCTCACACAGGCTTAAAATATTATTCCTTATGCTCTCTGACAAGTACGGCGAAAAGACTCCAGAGGGGATAACAATAAATATGAAACTCACCCACCAAGAGATAGCAGAAATGACAGGAATGACGCGTGAGACGGTAACGAGGGTTATTGACAGATGGCAGAGAGAAGGAGGAATAAATGTCCTTAAGAATAAATTTATACACCTGAGTGCTAACTTTCTCACAGAGGGGTTTAAACCTCTCTATTGATTTTATGAAAGAGTAAGTATTGAACATGGCCATTTTGATTGACAGCTTATAGTTATTTTATATATGTGACTTAAAGCTGGCCCTCGTGTAAATACCGTCATTAAAATAATTTTTGAGATGTACGTTTTGAAAATGAAATTTACCATATTTTCCAAATTGGTTACTGGTTATCTTGCGATATTCATTTTGGTAATCATCGTGAGCATTTTTGTTGCTGTGCAGTTTCAGAAATTAGAAGATTCAACTGATTCAATCCTCAATATCGATAATCGCATGTTAAATTGCAATAAAAAGCTCACAGACGCTTTACTAACGCAGGTACAATATGAGAAGAAATTCCTCATTATAAAGGACAATGACTTTTATGATCGTTTTGTTGCGGCTGAGAATGATTTTGACCAGTATTTTAGAGAACTGATATCCATTTCAGACTCCCCTCAGGCCAAGAGTTTGCTGGATAAGGTAGAGCAGTCTCATCAGTACTACCAAAATCTATTTTATAAGGAGGTGGAATCTTTAAGGGCCAATCAACGCTACCCCAAAGACTTTTATACACAGGAAAAAGAAAAAGCGATAAATGAAATAATTGAGGACATGAAAGAATTAAGGACTCGTAGTGAGAATAATACCTATGAGAAAATTAAAAAGCTGGGGGAGGCTGGTGCCAATGCACGCTACGTAGCTATAGTGATGACCGTATTGTGTCTCATTTTCGGAATCACGATTTCAGTCTTTATTACAAGGAGCATTACAAAGCCTATTGCTGTTATGAGAAAAAAGACCAGAGAGATAGCTAAAGGTAATTATGAGAGTAACTTAAATCTTTCCTCTCCTCCTGAAATAGGCGAGTTGGCGCAGGATTTTAACTTCATGTGTAATAAGCTGAAAGAAATGGACAGGATGAAGTCTGATTTTTTCTCATTCATGTCACATGAACTTCGCACCCCTCTCACTTCTATTAAAGAAGGGACAACCCTCCTTCTTGAGGGTGTAGGGGGAGAGACCAACGATAAACAAAAAAGGCTTCTGCGCATCATAGCAGAAGAAAGCAATCGGTTAATTGATCTGGTAAATTCTATTTTAGACCTTTCGAAGATGGAAGCAGGTATGATGACCTATAACTTTGTTCTGGCAGATATTACTCCTTTAATAAATAAGGCTGCCGTTGAGATAGAACCTCTTGCAAGGGCAAAGAATATTAAAACTGAATTAGATATCATGAGCAAAGGGCTGCCGGTGACGAATATGGATACCGAAAAGATACTTCAGGTCTTGAGGAATCTCATAGGGAATGCAGTGAAATTTACGTCTGAAGGCGGCCAGGTTAAGATTTCCGCACGATATGTCAACGGGAGCCTGGAGGTTTCTGTTGCAGACAGAGGACTTGGCATACCAAGAGAAGATTTAACCACAATCTTTGATAAGTTTAAAAGCTCCAATAGTCACAAGGGAACCGGGCTGGGTCTGGCTATTGTTAAAAAAATCATAACAGCCCACGGAGGCAAGGTATGGGCAGAAAGCGTGCCTGGTCAGGGAAATATATTTACCTTTACGTTGCCAGCTTAACGTCTCTTTTTCTCTTTGTATTGAGCTGTGCACACTTAACCGATAATGAACATCTTCTTCGCAGCCAGAGGCTCCTCGCCAAAGGGAATTTTGAAGGCGCTCTTGAAGAAAACCAGAAGGTTTTATCCAAGTATGCTAACAGATCACCAGGGGATGAGGCCCTCTTTAATATGGGACTTATTTATGCCCATTATGGAAATCCAAAAAAAGATTATAAAAAAGCCTTTAATTCATTTTGGAAACTCATAAATGACTTCCCCCAAAGTCCCCGGTTTGAGGAGGCAAAGATCTGGACAGGAATTCTCAATGTTATCGAAGAGTCAAAAATAAAAATAGAGGGACAGAGATCAGTTCATGAGTATCTTCTTCGCAGCCAGAGGCTCCTCGCTAAAGGGGATTTTGAAGGCGCTCTTGAAGAAAACCAGAAGGTTTTATCCAAGTATGCGAACACTCCTCCAGGAGACGAGGCCCTTTTTAATATGGGGTATATCTATGCCCATTATGGAAATCCAAAAAAAGACTATAGAAAGTCTATCTCTTTCTTTCAAAAAATAGTAGAGGGATGCCCCAAAAGCCCCCTGATTGAGCAGGCAAAAATCTGGGTAGAAGTGCTGCAGGTAATTGAAAAGTCGAAACAAGTGGATATAGAAATTGAAGAAATGAAGAAAGAACTCTCTAAATAGGAGGGAAAATGCCTTCACCGAAAATCCTGGTAGTGGATGATGATAAAAATCTCCTTGAATTACTGAAGATGAGGCTTGAATCGGAAAATTATGAGGCAGTAGCTGTGTGGAGAGAAGAAGATGCGGTAAAGGAAATGAAAAATCAGGTTTTTGATCTTTCAATCATTGATTTACAACTGCTCAATATAGATGGCATATCGCTGATGGAAAAGTTGCATCTCATGAATCCTGAAATGCCTGTTATCATCCTTACTGCCTATGGAAGTATTGAGAGTGCAGTCGAAGCCATGAAAAGAGGGGCCTACAATTATCTTACAAAACCATTTGATCCAAGAGAACTTCTCTTCCAAATTGAAAGCGCTATCGAGAAACGGAAACTTACTTATGAGATAAAAAGACTTAAAGGACTTTTAGAAGAGCGATATGATTTTAGAAATATTGTGTCAAAGAATAAAAAAATACAGAACATATTGGGACAAGTGTCTCATGTCGCCAAAACCGACTCAACTATTTTTATCTATGGAGAAAGTGGCACCGGCAAAGAGCTTATTGCTAAGGCAATTCATCTCGCTAGTAGAAGGAAAGATAAACCCTTTGTTGGTATAAACTGTGCGGCTATTCCTGAAACGCTGCTTGAAAATGAACTGTTCGGACATGAAAAAGGGGCATTTACCGGTGCAGTCCGAGATTCGAAGGGTCTTTTTACTCAGGCTCATGAAGGCACCATCTTTTTAGATGAAATCAGTGATATGCCTCTTTCGGTTCAGGCAAAACTTTTAAGAGTACTCCAAGAGAAACAATTCTATCCCATCGGTAGTGAAAAGCCCGTGGAAGTTGATGTAAGGGTAATTGTGGCTACAAATAAGGATCTGGAAACAGAGATGAAGGAAGGCCGTTTCAGAGAAGACCTCTTTTACAGGATTCACGTAATACCAATCCATCTGCCTCCTTTAAGGGAACGGAAGGAAGATATCCCTCTCTTAGTCGAACATTTCCTAAAAATGTTCGGTCATGAGATGAAAAAAGAAGTAAAAGGCATAGCACCCACAGCAATGCAAAAACTTATGCTCTACGACTGGCCAGGTAATGTGAGAGAATTAAAAAATATAATCGAGTATGCTGTGGCAATGACCCGTCAGGAGGTAATTTCCGAAGATCTTGTTCTTCATTCAGAAAGTATTCCACAAGAATCATTAATGTCCCTCAAGGAGGCAAGAGATACCTTTGAAAAAGGATATGTTATTCGCCTGTTAGAACTTTCCAGGGGCAACGTCAGCAAAGCAGCTACATTAGCTGGTAAATACAGAGCAGATTTTTATAATCTCCTAAAAAAATATAATATCAAGCCCGAAAATTTTAAATAGATTTAATAGATATATTTAAAATGTGTTTATTTTTCCATAGGGCATGTATGAAAAATCATACATGCCCTATCACCGCCAATGCTTAATATGCCAATATTAATGTATAGAATTCCATACAATTTTTAACCTCTTTAACAATCCATTTTCTTAATTTCCCTTTAATATCAGCTATTTATCTAAATTTGATCTTCTGGTATTTAATTTGCTACTATGTCTCGGTGTTATTTTCAATATGGGAGGGTAGTTTCATTTTTATTGTTATTACTATAATTATTGCTATTGCATCAGCTTTTATCATATCTGATTTTTTAAAAATAAATTTTGGGAGTCAGACCTGACAAAACGAATTATTCCTTTTCTATATATTTTATTTTTCATCCTCATCTCTTTGAATACCTCTATTGCTCTTGCTTATTCTATCACCCTCTCATGGAGCGCCCCGACCAAAAATGCTGATGGAACACCTCTCACTGACCTTGCTGGTTACATAGTCTACTATGGCACCCAGTCACATAACTATGGCTATAAAATTAAGGTAGGTAATGTAACAACATATACGGACACCAACCTTGTAAATGGCGTTACTTACTATTTCGCAGTTACTGCATATGATAAATTGGGAAACGAAAGTAAACTTTCCAATGAGGTCAGTATCGTAAAGTATACTCTTACAGTTAACAAAGGGGGGACGGGTACAGGGACTGTAACCTCTTCCCCTGCAGGAATAAATTGTGGCTCTGATTGCTCGGAGGCATACAAAGCCGGCAATGTTGTTACACTCACAGCTACACCTAATGCAGGTTCAACATTTACAGGATGGGATGGAGGTAGTTGTTCAGGCGCAGGGACATGTTCATTTACAATAAATACAACGAAAACTGTGACAGCCAACTTTGCTGCTGTATCAACCCCAACGAAAATAATCTTAGACAACCGTGACTCAATAACATTAAAAACAGGAACCTGGGAAGTCTCATCAGGACCGGATCCTTATGGACCTGACTCAGTATACAGTCGTGACGGGGCAACCTTCACATGGTATTTTACTCCGAGTAAATCCGGTTTTTACAGAGTTTCACTGTGGTGGACTATATACTCAAACAGGAGCACGAATGTACCGGTTGATATTGAACACGCAGACGGGAAAAAGAGAGTTTACGTCAACCAACAGAAAAACGGAGGACTGTGGAACTTCATTGGAAAGTATCGTTTTAACAAGGGTTCAACTTACGCTGTAACAATAAAAGCACAACCATATCCAACCAGCACATGTGCCGATGCAATAAAATTTAAATTAGTCCTGTAAAACGATTCCTTACAACTTTTTTATCTTCTCCTCGTTAATAGTTTTTTGGTTCCTCGCGTAATTGAGTGGGTTGCTACCTATAACAAACAGTGTCATTCCCCGACTTGATCGGGGAATCCAGATATTAACTCCTCATATAAATCTTTCCAAGTCGGATTATACTTTTCAATAAATCTAATTTCCATTTGCGATTATATTTTTTTCAATCTTTTCTCTTTTAAAGGCATACTCTACATCTCGAAACTGTTCATAATAGACAAGTTTGTCAATGCCATATTTAGCAGTGAATCCTTCTGCTAATTTCTTTTTATGCTGCTATACACGCTTTAGCAAATCAGAGGTCACTCCAACATACAGATTACCATTTTGCCTGCTCGCCAATATGTAGACATAGAATCTCTTTTCCATAAGGACATGGACTCCCCGGTCAAGCATGCCCTCGACTACGATCGGGGCCGGAGAATGACTGAGAACAGAGCAATTATATCGGTTCTTTTGAATGCTCTTCAAGCTGTCGAATTGCCTTATTGAATAGTCCCTTATGACATCCCCCCATAACTTGCCTACACGATTCCAGAAGAACTTATCTTTTGTGACACCAATCACAGTGTGATTCTCCTCACTGCCTCATAATTAACTTTTCTTTTAAATTTAATCTGAATTCAAAAGTAATATAGCCCGAGCGGAAACGTTGAACTTGTTTCCGCTCGCACCTCTGCTCAGAGCAAACCAGGGGAAACCCTGGGGCGCAGAGCAACGGGACTAACGGACTGCGATGTCCAATGTCCGCCGAGCCGCCAGAGGGCAAATCCTCTGACGGCTTTTTTATTTGCGGAAAGAGGGGGCACGGAGGTAAGTAAAACAGAATAAAAAAATTCTGGCTATAGACCACCCAAGCCATCCAGTTATTTCACTGAAAAATTAAAAAGCAGGAGGGCGAGAATGAAAAAGCGTAATATTCTTTGTCTTTATATTTTATTCATTATAATTGTTTCTTTAAATGCTTCCGTTGCCTTTTCAGGTTTTGCCATACTCTCCTGGGATGCTCCTACCACCAATGCTGACGGGACTCCTCTTACTGACCTTGCTGGATATAGAATTCACTATGGCACTTCCTCGGGTAATTATTCCCAGAACATCAATGTAGGTAACGTATCGACCTATACGCTTGACAATCTGCCTGAGGGGTTTTCCTATTATTTTGCAACTACTGCATATGACGCTACGGGAAACGAAAGTGCGCCTTCTAATGAGGTCAGCAAAACAATACAAGCTTCTCAGCAATACACCCTTACTATAAACAAAGGGGGCACAGGTACAGGGACAGTAACATCGTCTCCGGCAGGAGTAAATTGTGGTTCTGATTGCTCAGAAACACACGACGCCGGCACAGTAGTAACCCTTACAGCTTCACCGAATACGAACTCGATATTTGCTGGATGGTCTGGTGCGTGTTCAGGCACCGGTGCATGCACTGTGACAATGAATGCTACAAAGACAGTCACAGCGACTTTTAATCTCAAAACATATACGATAACAGCTTCAGCAGGAACGGGTGGAAATATTTCACCATCTGGCTCTGTCTCAGTAAATTACGGAGCAAGCCAAACATTTACCATAACGGTTAACAATGCCTATCACATATCAGATGTGATGGTTGACGGAAGCTCTGTAGGAGCAATAACCTCATATACATTTTCGAATGTAATAACTAATCATACGATAGAGGCAACTTTTACACCTGATGCCTCCCCTCAAGAAACTATCATAGACAATGGTGACTCTGATACTTCCTCCACAGGAACCTGGGACATATCTGGGGGCACTGATCCTTATGGCACGGATTCTCTCTGGAGCCGTGATGGAGCAACATATACCTGGACATTTACCTCCCCACAATCTGGTCTTTACAGGATATACATGTGGTGGACATATTGGCAGTCGCGAAGCACAAATATACCCGTTGATATTGAATACTCTGGTGGAACAAAGAGGGTATATATCAACCAACAACATAATGGCGGGAAATGGAATATGATTGGTAGATATCCCTTTGAATCTGGGGCAAGTTACAAGGTAACCATTACAGCGCAAGCTGGACCTTCGAGTACCTGCGCTGATGCGGTAAAGTTTGTCCATGTTACTGGTGGAAACATTCCAAAGACAGGGCAGACAGAAAGCCATGCTCAAGGGGACGACGGTTACATTCAGGCAGGTAGTGAGTGGCCTAATCCGAGGTTTACAGACAATGGTAACGGCACACTGACGGATAATCTTACAGGATTTATGTGGCTTAAGGATGGCAGGTGTATAAAGAAGAAGAAATGGAAAGATTCACTGAATGCAGTTGCAGACTTTAATAGTAATCCAGCAAACTACAATTGTCTGGAGTATACTGCCAATTATTCTGACTGGCGTCTTCCCAATGTTAATGAGCTGGAAAGCCTTACCCATTATGGGGCTTCAGACTCAGCAGCATGGCTTAATTCTGAGGGCTTTATTGACGTGAATGCCTCCTACTACTGGTCCTCTACAATCTATCAAGTTAATCCTTCGTATTCATGGTCTGTTAAGATGATAAGTGGCAAAAAGCAACCTGAACAAAAGTCACACAAATACCGTGTATTACCTGTACGTACTGAGACCTCTGGTAATCCTTACGAGGTACCGAAGACGGGCCAAACAGCAAGCTATGCCCAAGGGGACGACGGTTACATTCAGGCAGGTAGTGAGTGGCCTAATCCGAGGTTTACAGACAATGGTAACGGCACACTGACGGATAATCTTACAGGATTTATGTGGCTTAAGGATGGCAGGTGTATAAAGAAGAAGAAATGGAAAGATTCACTGAATGCAGTTGCAGACTTTAATAGTAATCCAGCAAACTACAATTGTCTGGAGTATACTGCCAATTATTCTGACTGGCGTCTTCCCAATGTTAATGAGCTGGAAAGCCTTACCCATTATGGGGCTTCAGACTCAGCAGCATGGCTTAATTCTGAGGGCTTCGCAGGTGTAAATGACTTTTACTACTGGTCCGCTACAACACACCAAGTGAATCCTTCCTTTGCATGGTTAGTAAAGATGTCTAACGGGAAGAAGGTAGCAAACATAAGGTCAAACAAATACTATATCTTACCAGTGCGTGCTGGAAATCTTGGAGGAAATCAATAATATAATCCCTATGCCTTAACTATGTTATCTTTGTTCTTGATCCCTTTCGTGGCATTACGCGTGTCCACTATTAGTTGAGCATTTTTTGCCACGAATTCATAATCATAGCAGGAATGTTCAGTGGCAATCACAACACAGTCATATTCCTTCAAGTTTTCCTCGGTAACAGGAACTGAAACCATCTTCAGGTCATACATTCGCATCTTGTGAGTTTTCGCAATATAGGGATCATTGTAATCAACACGGGCTCCTTTCTGTTTGAGTAACTCTATCAGCTTTAATGATGGCGATTCTCTTACATCATCTACATCCTTTTTATAGGCAAGCCCTAAGACAAGGATCTTAGATGATTTGATGTTCTTGTTTCTTTCATTCAAGGCCTCGATAACTTTTTCTACCACATAATAAGGCATAGAAGTGTTAATTTCTCCTGCCAGTTCTATGAACTTCGTATGGAAGTCGTACTCTCTGGCTTTCCAGGTAAGGTAGAAAGGGTCTATGGGAATACAGTGACCACCAAGGCCTGGCCCTGGATAGAATGCCTGGAAACCAAAAGGTTTTGTCTTTGCTGCCTCTATAACCTCCCATATGTCTATCCCCATCCTCTGGAAGAGAATCTTTAACTCATTAACAAGGGCAATATTTACAGCCCTGTATATATTCTCAAGAAGTTTCGCTGTTTCTGCAACCTTTGTTGAGGATACAGGCACGGTTTTTTCTATAATGGCACCGAAGAGAGCATCGGCAACCATTAGGCACTTCTGGGAATACCCTCCAACTACCTTGGGGATCATCTTTGTAGAGAAATATTTATTATTGGGGTCCTCTCTCTCGGGCGAGTAAGCAAGGTAGAAATCCTGACCTGCTTTCATGCCTGTTGCCTCGAGAATTGACCTCATATCTTCATCAGTGGTTCCAGGGTATGTTGTTGAGACAAGCACGATAAGTTTACCTTTCTTAAGATGTTTTGCAATAGTCTCAGTAGTGTTTAAAACATAAGAGAGATCAGGCTCCATGTGTCTGGTAAGCGGGGTTGGGACACATACAATAATACAGTCCACATCTTTAAGGAGAGAAAAATCTGCTGTCGCCTTAAAGTTCCCATTTTTCTTCAATAACTTAACCTCTTCAGATGGAATATGTTTTATATATGATCTGCCCTCATTCAGTTTCTTAACCTTCTTTTCGTCCAGATCAAAACCGATTACCTCAAACTTTGCCTTTCCAAATTCTATAATCATAGGGAGTCCAACATAGCCAAGGCCAATAACACCAACTACTGCGCTACGATTTTTGATTTTCTTTAAAAGATCCATGGAACCTCCTGAAAACTCATCCTATAAGATTTATCCATACAGAACCACTTTTGTCGCCTTTATGTATATGCCATTTCCCAGTAATTGTCCCGAAAATGTCATTCTATCTCTTGTCCTCGCCTCGTCGAGGATCGTCCGGAATCCTCGATTCTATCATGCCGGCTTGACGTTCGACTGAGCTCACGTCGAAGTCCGGCATCTTCCTCATGACACCTCTTTCGCACCCGTTATTTCTTTCTTGTAGGTTACGGAGTACTGTTACTAAGACGGCTATAAGTAAAGCTACATTGATGTCATTCCCGCTAGTCGGGAATCTTTCTGAAAAAACCAGAAGGATTGCGGACAAGCCGCAATGACAGAAAGTGATAAGAATGTCGCCTTACTATAGGGAATAGCAAATTTCAAGATGGGTTTAGAAAATACCTTTTAATTCTACTTTTAAGTCCCTCAGATAAGGTGATTCAAGGGCGTCATCCTTACCGTAGGTTTTATGAAGCATGTAGGTATTATCCTTAAGGATATAAACCTCTATCAATTCTTCCCCTGGGATTACTATCCAGTATTCCTTTACACCGAATCTTGCATATAATTTTTTCTTTTGCACAAGATCCCTGTACGCAGTGTTCTCTGATATTATCTCTATAACAAGGTCTGGTGGCCCTTGGATATTCTTTTCACTGATAATATTCAGCCGCTCTTTTAAGACAAAGAGAATATCAGGTTGAACAACATTTTCGTTATCCAGATAAACATCAAACGGTGCATAAAAGACTTCCCCGAGATCATGTTCGTTTACAAAAGTCAATAGTGAGAATGCCAGATTTCTCGATATTCTTTGATGCTTTGTAACTGTTGAAGGTGTCATAAGCAATTCTCCTTCAATGAGTTCATATCTCTCATCCTCAGGGGTTTTAAGGTAATCTTCGTAGGTATACTTTTTCTTTTCTGTAACAGTCAGCGCCATAATAAACCTCTACATAATTTTATATTTTATTGAATGGATAATACAATCTCAAAAATACCTTCGATAGCATTTCCAACGGTGGTCTGTCATTCCCGCTTGTCGGGAATCTTTCTTTGAAGA